>CAYLZI010000065.1:0-14774 GCA_964388215.1 uncultured Anaerolinea sp. | reverse complement strand
CGGGCGCGAAACTGACGGCCCAACTCGTGCATGAAATGGCGCGGCGCAAGTCGAAGTATGGCATGGTGACCATGTGCATTGGCGGCGGCATGGGCGCGGCGGCCATTTTTGAAAACCTACAATAACCGATATTTGATACTCGATATTCGACCTCGAAACATCGAATACCTAAACCCGAATTATCGCGTATCGCCAACCACAAGGAGAAAATTATGCCTTTAACCATTTCTGACCTGATGTCCAAAATGCCTGGCGCGTTCGTCCCCGAAAAAGCCCAGGGCCTCGATGTTATCCTCCAGTTCAAATTTTCTGGCAGCGAACCTGGCGAATGGTATGCCGCCATCAAAGACGGAAAAGTGGATGTGCAGAAAGGCGCGCACGAAAAACCTACTATGACCCTCATGGCGGATTCGGACGATTACATTGCCCTGTTCACCGGCAAACTCGACCCAATGCAGGCCTTCATGGCTGGCAAACTCAAACTGACCGGCGACTTGAACCTGGCGATGAAGATGACCCAGTTCTTCAAGATGCGCGGGTAGGTCAGTGATTCAGTAACCAGTGAGCAGTGGGCTGTACAAAGCGGCGTGTCTGTTTGGATGCGCCGCTTTTGTCTTTCACACTTGGGTGATGAGCAGACTTGAATGCTATAATCTTCGTAGATATTCAAGGACAGTCCCTGCAAATGCACGAGGAACGCCATGCTAAAAAACACCCGGCAATTTTTGGCACTGACTGTTTCCCGCGGTGAAAAAGCCAAGTCTAACGCCACTTGCGCAATTTATGCGCTTTGGACGAACGCATTGGTTGTTCTTTGCCTGGCGGGTTGCGCTGCCTCGTCTCCAGTCGCCACGCCGGTGACTGCCCCCGGCGTCAACTTGCCATCCGACAATGTCATCCGTTACGCGGTTTTCCCGGCCCCGCCTTATATGATTGGCGCGGATGACGAAAATACCCCCATGACCGGCATCGATGTGGATATTGTGAAAGAAATTGCCCGGCGGCTGGGCCGGGAAGTCGTTTTTGTGCGCTGCCCCTGGGCGCGCTGTCTCGAATTGATGAAAACCGGGCAGGCTGACCTCTTGAGCAGCGCTTATAAAAAGCCGGAGCGCGAGGAATACATGCGCTATTTCAGTCGCCCTTTCCTCGATACACTCCCGATTGCATTTTATACCCTGAAAGAGAAAAAAGTGGTTATCAACTCCTATGAAGATATTTACAGGCTCGAATCTGTCGGCGTTTTGCGCGGCGCATCCTATTTCGAGCAATTCGACCAGGATACAAAAGTAAAAAAATTTGAAGTGGCTTCGCAGGACCAGCTTTTTCCTATGCTGCTGGCCGGCCGCCTGGAGGCAATTGCGGGATATGTCCCTACTGAAAATTACCGCATCAAGGTGGAAGGTTATGCTGGTCAAGTTGAGCTTTCTAACTATGTGTATGCCGAACAGGCCTTTGTCTACATGACCATTAGCAAAAAGTCACCCCTGGCGGCTGTTTTTGAGCAAATAGACCAAATCAATACGCAGTTGGTCGAGGAAGGTTTTGTCCAAAAAATCGTAAACCAATATTACGAGGAGTATCGTTGAGCAACCAGAATATGCTTTTTGTTCGTTCTCTTATCGATTTGCTAAAAGTCCAAAAGGTGCTTGAATGCTAAAGAGTGCTTTGCGCCAATTTAAGACCAGAACTCTTACGCGTGACCTGGCAATTGGGCTGGCGCTAACGGTTGCCATCGTTCTGTTAGGGATTGGGGCAGTAAACTATGCTTTGACCGTAACAAAAATGGAGAAAGACCTGGCGGTTCAATCGCGTGTGCTGGCCGAGAAATTATCCAGCATTTTGTCGTTGCCTATTTGGGCATTAGATTCAGATGCAGTGGAGCAAATTGCAGATGCTTACCAAAATGCAGAAAATGTTACCGCCATTCGCGTTCTGGACCACGCTGGAAATATGTTGCATGGCCGTTCGGCCCCAACTGGCTACCAGTTGGTAAGCGCGCAAAAACCAATTTACTACGCCGGTCAGTTAATTGGCTCGGTCGAAGTCGCGCTTTCGACGGAAAGCATTGTTGCCGTAAAGCGCAATATCTTGACCACAACTCTTTCCACGGTTTTCCTGGTGGTCATTGTGGAATTGGTCGCCATCAGTTGGCTGTTGCAAAAATTCTTGAACCGCCCGCTGGCGCAATTGACCGAGGGCATCAATTCAATTGCAGGTGGGCATTATGCTCGCGAGCTCGGACGCGCTCCGCAGGCTGAAATTGATGGAATTGTTCAACAGGTAAATGACATGGCCCGGCAGATTGCCGAAAGAGAAGATGCTTTGCGGCAAAGCGAAGAACGCTTTCGACAGGTGGTTGCTTCCATTAGCGACCATGTCTATTTGACGGAGTTAACCGCCAGTGGCGAGTGGATTAATCGTTTCAAATCGCCCAACCTGGAAAAATTGGTGAAATATCCAATCAAGAAGTTTACAGATGATTGGGTTTTTTGGCTGACGGACGTGATGTACCCGGATGACCTGCCCAACGCTCTGGCGCAGGTTGCTCGACTGGAGCGCGGCGAAGCCAGCGAAACGGAATATCGCCTGCGGCGCGCCGATGGGGAAATCATTTGGGTAAGAGACAGCGCGCGGGTGGAGCAGAAGGGCTACTCCAAGTTAATCTATGGCGTCATCAGCGACATCACCGAGCGAAAGCAAGCGGAAGCCGAGATTCATAGGCTAAATGCTGAGTTGGAAGAGCGCGTTCAGCAGCGTACCGCTGAATTACAGTTGCTAAACCATGAACTTGAGTCTTTTTCTTATTCCGTTTCGCACGATTTGCGCGCTCCGCTGCGCGCGATTAACGGATTTTCGCACATTCTTCAAAACGAATATGCCAGCCAGTTACCCCAGCCTGGCCTTGAAATGCTCAATTTGGTGCGCGCCAGCGCGGAGCGGATGAACCAGTTGATTGAAGATTTGCTGCGCTTTTCCCGCTCTAGTCGTCAACCGCTTAACATCCAAACTGTCCAAACCCTTGCGGTGGTTCAACACTCCCTGGAAATCTTGCAAGCGGAACAGGGCGGGCGGCAGGTGGAAGTGATTATCGGCGACTTACCACCATGCCAGGCTGACCCATCGCTGCTACTCCAGGTTTGGACAAACCTGCTCTCGAATGCATTTAAGTACACGGGAAAGCGCCAGATGGCGTGGGTAGAAGTGGGTAGTGAGCCTGGCGAAAATGGGTATATCTATTTTGTCAAAGACAATGGGGTTGGTTTTGACATGCGCTATGCCGACAGGCTGTTTGGCGTTTTCCAGCGATTGCACAACGAGGCTGAGTTCGAGGGTACGGGCGTAGGGCTGGCCCTTGTGCAGCGCATCATCCAGCGTCATGGCGGGCGGATTTGGGCAGAATCACAGCCAGACATCGGCGCTGCTTTTTACTTTTTCCTGCCCGGGTCGCCTGGCGGAAAGTTCTAACTGATTGGGGATAAAAAATAAAACAAAAAGACGCCGTCGCTTTAGGCGGGCGTCTTTTTGTTTTCAACATATCACGTTCTATGTGTTTTTAGCTCTTCAAAAACTCTTCGAGCGATGCTTTGCTGATGCGGTAGGCGTTACCAAGTTTTTTAGCTTTAAGGTCGCCTGCGGTGATGGCGGCGATGACATCTTCTTCAGAGACGCGCAACACTGCCGCCGCCTCGGAGGGGGTCATTACTTCTGGCATACCGCCACCCGCCGCCGCGCCTGCGGCAGCCCCGGTTGCGGCAGCCTGCGCGGTCGGCTGCTGGGCCTGGTTGGCCATGCCGCCGGAGAGGGCCTGGTTCATGATGTTGCCGATGCCCATGCCCGCGCCGATGCCCGCCGTGAGACCTGCGCCGCCGCTGGGATTGCTGGCGGCATCGCGCATTGCGTCGGCTGCCTGCAACTGGGTGTAGACGTTCATGTCCAACATACCCATATCGCGCAATTCCTGGGCCGACTTTTCGGACGGTTTCAGGTTGCCGATGTAGAAGGTCTTGAGCGTCAGGCCGAGCGCGGCGAAGTCATCCTGCGCTTTGGCGCGCACGCCCGCGCCGAGTTCTTCGGTCAGGCCAATCAGTTCGACCACGCTCTTTTTTGCGCCGGTCTCGCCAAGCAGGTCCTGGAACTTGGAGAGCAGCATGGTGCGCAGGCGTTCTTCGATTTCCGAAGTGTGGAATTTGGCCTGTTTGCCGACGATGTTGGTGACGAACAACTGCGGGTCGCTGACCTGGAACGAGTAGGTGCCGAAGCCCTGCAAGAGCGCCACGCCCAGCCCCATGCCAGGGTTGCGGACGATAATCGGCTGCGGGGTGCCCCATTTTTTGTTGGCAAATTCCTTCATCGAAACGAAGTACACTTCCGCCGGGAAGGGGGTGCGGTCGTTGAAGGCTTTGCCGATGAAGTCAATCAATTTGGGGATGTTTGCGGTGGCAAGGACGTGGCGTCCCGGCCCAAAGACATCCAGCGCCAGGCCGTCGCGGAAGAAGACCGCCGCCTGTCCATCGCGGACGATGACGTTCGAGCCGAGGCGGTAATCGCCGATGCTGCTGTCATCCGGGAAACGGTGGACGATTTCATCCACCATTTCGTTGCGATATTCGATAACATCAAAAATACGCGCCATGTTTCTCTCCTTTTGAGTGCTGTCATTCAACAGGTTTATTGTAGCCGATGGAATCGCCAAATTCAAGATGATTCAAGGGGAATATACGCGACTTGATAAGAAAAGTTGTTTTCGGAACTGCTTCATTTAGCTGTTTACAACTAATAGGGCTATCGCATTTGGATTTTGCCAGATGTATATCGGCGGGCTGAAGCCCTGCCTCAGGACGAAAAAGCCCTGCGGGCTGCTAAAAAGTCGGCCAAAGGCCGACTTCCATGCGCTGAGGCAGGGATTTATCCCGCCGAATCGAGCCGAAAAGATCCAAATGCGATTGCCCATAACAACTAAATTTTCTTTACACATTTTTCATATTCCCTTGATAGAATTAATGCATCTTATCTTTCCGAGGTATTCATGAAAACCATTTCAAACCCCGCCGGGATGAGTGGGGTAAGCGACCGCAAGCGCGCCCAATGGGGCTGGTATTGGTTCGACTTTGGTAACTCGGCCTATGCCGCGGTTATCCTGTTGGCGGTCTATTCGGCCTATTTTCAGGGTAAAGTTGTTGGCGGCGCTGAAGGCTCGCGCCTTTGGGGGCTTTCGCTAGGGATTGCGATGATATTCGTCGCCATCCTGACCCCTATCCTGGGAACGGTGGCCGATTACGCCGCTTCCAAAAAACGTTTCCTGCTCTTTTTTTCCTCGCTTTCGTGGATTGCAACCAGCCTGTTGTTTTTTGTGCAGGCCGGTGATGTTTTTGCCGGAATGCTGTTCTTTATCCTGGCCGAAATTGGTTACCGGAGCGGGCAGGTATTCTACAATTCCTTACTGATTGATGTCGCCATGCCCGACGAAATGGGGCATGTATCAGGAAGCGGTTGGGCCTTTGGCTCGCTTGGCGGCATCGTCTGCCTGTTGTTCATCTTGCCGTTGATTGTTTGGAGCAAAAGCGACCCGCTGGTGATTCGCGGCTCCTTTGCTTTTACATCTTTATTCTTTGCCCTTGCGACCATTCCGCTTTTCCTTTGGGTCAAGGAATATCATCAACCACGCCGCCTCGAACCCGGCGATAATTACCTTTTTCTCGCTTTTCGCCGCATCCGTGCGACCTTTTTGGCGGTGCGGCAGTTTAGCGGCTTCCTGCGTTTTATGCTCGCCTTCCTGATTTACAACGACGGCATTCTCATGGCGCTCAACTTCGCCGCCATCATCGGCGCGGTCTTGTTTGGTATGACGCAGACCCAACTGATACTTTTCATGATACTGGTGCAGGTCACAAGCGCAATTGGGGCATACGCTTTTGGAATTTGGGGCGAAAAATATGGATTCAAGCAGACCCTGATTGCCGCCATCCTGCTGATGACCGGGGTCGTTACCTGGATGATTTTTAATCAGACTCTGAGCGGATACTTTATCATCGGCGCCCTGGCCGGGTTTGCCCTCACAGGAGTTCAGTCACTCAGCCGCACCATGGCCGGCTTGTTTGCCCCAGAGAGCAAAAGCACCGAATTTTTCTCGTTTTTTGCGATTGCTGGAAAGTCAACCTCCTTCATTGGCCCAACCTTGTTTGGCGTGCTGGCCTTCCGCATGTCGAACTGGTTCCAGTCACAAGGGTTCGCCGCCTCCACCGCCGAGCAGTTCGGGCTAAGGGCCAGTATCGTCTCGATGGCGATTTTCCTGGTAGTGGGTTTGTTTGTCCTGGTTGCAGTCAATGAAAAAAACGCCCGCCAGGCCGCCCTCGAATACGCCAGCGCGGATTAATGACATGACCACAGCAGACGAATACACCTCGCCTGGGCGAAAACTCATCCGCCAGATTTTGCAGGCGCTCTCCATTCCGGCATTTGCCCTGCTGACTGACCTGGAAATTACCGGGCTGGAGAATTTACCCAAATCTGGCCCGCTGATACTGGTCGGCAACCATTTCAGTTTCATTGACCCGGTTTGCTTCGTGCGCCTGGCGCCCTGGCAGTTGGAATTTGTGGGAGGCGCGCGAATGCCCCATGCCCCGCTATGGGCCAAAATCATCCCGTTTTTATGGGGATATCACCCGCTCTATCGCGGCACTGGGGCGACCGATTCGCTCAAAGCGGCAATCGCCATCCTAAATCAGGGTGGAATCCTGGGCATCTTCCCAGAAGCGGGCAACTGGGCCACCGTTTTACGCCCGGCCAGACCCGGAACGGCGTTCATCGCCACGTTAAGCGGCGCACCCATCTTGCCGATAGGGCTGGTCGGGTTGAACGATGTCTTCCCTGCGCTCTTTAAGGGTCGCCGCGCCAAAATTCGCTTCGTAATAGGGAAACCATTTGGCCCGTTTAGTATTAACGGGCGCGGACGCGAAAAACGCGAACAATTGGACGAAATTGGTCACGAAATTATGCGCCATATCGCCGAACTCATCCCGCCCGAACGGCGCGGGCATTACTCCGACGACCCGGCCATTCGTGAAGCCGCGCGAGGAACCGAAATCTACCCCTGGGCCGAAAAGATGGAAGGGCAGGTGGTGGGAGACGTGCATTAAATTGAAAACCACTCCTTGTGGTAAAATTCTCAAACTCGAACTTTTCAGATTTTTCTATCTTGGGAGATTATCGCATGACTGATAGCAAAACAAACAAAATTTCACGCCGTGACGCCCTCAAGATTTTGACAGCAGCTACCGGTGCCGCAGCCCTGGCAAACCTGCCCTCTAAATGGAGCAAGCCTGGGCTGGAGGTGGGCGTCCTTCCTGCCCATGCCCAAACTTCGGTTTTGCACATCCTCTTGCCTCCGGCGGAAGCCGAGCTCATTCCTCCCGATAGCGCCTGTTACCATGGGCAGCAAGTTCGCTTCACCGCCGAGATTGCGCCCCCAACGCCGGGCATTATGTTGCAATATGCCCTCGCGTATGTCTCGCAAGATGGAGCAATCACATCACCCGTTCCTCCTACAGGCTCGCTGCCTACAAACGCCAGCGGGCAGGCCAGCGTGATAGCCACTGTAACCCCCGACAGCCCAATGATGGGAACAATTGGTTTGCTGACCGTTGAGTGGAGTTTTGTCAGCTCATCCGTTGGCTCGAACACCGTCTCGCAAGACGTGGCTATCGAAATTGGCTGCTAGTTGAATATGCAGATGACCCTTTCTCCTCGCCCAGCGCAGGGCTTCCAAATGGAAACCCTGGATGGTGAAATCATTTTGCTCCATCCAACCCGCAACGTCATCATTCACAGCAACCAGGCGGGCGCGCTCATCTGGAGTTTGTGCGATGGGAAGCGTTCAGTTGGTGAGATTGTGGAAATTTTAGGCGCCGCCTACCCTGAATCGCAAGATGAAATTGCTTTAGACGTGCCTCAGGCTATTCAGGAATTGCTGATACGCGGGGCGCTGGCTGCGGAGTGAGAGATACCCTGAACGCTCAATTTGGCGGAAAGGCGGTTCGCTTTACGACGGATAGTCCGGCCATTCTGAACGCGCTCTCGGTTCACTTCAAACATTGCCTGGTCGGGGAGTCCCCGTTCATCGCTGATTTTCAAATCACTGCCATCAACGAGACTGTTTTCTGTGTCGCCGTTGATGGCAGTGTCTTGTATCCCCGCCTTGTATTGGGGCAGGTTTTGCAGGTGTTGATGCAGGATGGACTCAGCCGGTTAATCGGCGAGACTGAACCGGCTCCGGTTTTTCATGCCGCAGCGCTGGCCGATGCGCGGGGCGGGGTTATCTTATGCGGGCCGAGCGGCAGCGGTAAGTCATCCCTGGCCGCCTGGCTGTTGGCAACCGGCTATCGTTACCTGACCGACGAGGCTATCCTTTATTCCGATGATTTAGGGCAAATCAGTGGATTTGCGCGCTCTCTGGTGCTAAAAAAGGGGTCAGCGTTTATTTGGCGGCATTTTTTAGGGGAGGATAACCGCGAGGGGCTGTTGCATTTTTCGGATGGCAGTGCCTGGCTCGACCCTTGTCTGCTCTCCCCGAATGGATTTTGCCCGCAGGCTGCGCCCCGGCTGCTGCTTTTTCCGCGCTATACGCCAGGCGCGAATCTTTGCCTGACTTCATTAACCCCGGCAGAGAGCCTGTTTCTCCTTCTGCAAACCCTGGTCAATGCCCGCAACCTGCCCGATTCTGGGCTGGGCAGCGCCGTGCGCCTGGCGCGTCGGGCTGCCGCCTATCGCCTGGAATTTTCTGACCTGGAAACCGCCGCCGCATGGATTCGACAAGCCTGAATCAAACCTACCGCTTGATGGCGTTGTGCGCGCGCGCAGGCCGTCACCAGCGATTTGATGAAGGATTGGCTCGTCAATTGCGCGTGTTTACTGCCTGGGATGCGCTGCCTGGCCAGGCTGAACTGCATGGCATGGGGCCTTTGCTCTGGCATCATCTACAATCTGCCGATGCTGTTGTCCCCCAAAATGCCCGCCGGGCATTGCACGGGCTATACCTGCGTCACCGCGCGCTCAACCAGGCCCACGCCAGGAATCTCTTCGAGTTATTGGGTTTGTTGGGGAAAAACAACATTCGCCCGCTGGTGCTGAAGGGGCTGGCTCTGGCATGGCAGGCTTACCCCGACCCGGCCCTGCGCCCGGTCGGCGATATTGACTTGTTCCTGGCAAAAGATGACCTTTTCACGGTGCTGAACCTGCTCAAACAGGCCGGTTATCAGGTTTCTGTTCCAGATGCGCCCTTAAACCGGTTGCCCAAGGGGCTGAATGTCAATTCCCCGCCATATAACGGAATTTCCTCGCATATCGAACTGCACCACTTCGACCCGGCGCACCGCGCCATTAACGATAATTCTCCAGATGAAGAATTTCGGGGCATTTGCGAGCCTCCACAGCGGTTGAGCATTGATGGTTGCGATGTTTACACCACGTCTCCACTCGACACCCTGCAATACCTGATGCGCCACCTCACCCAACATTTGTTCGATGCCCGCGCCGACCGGCCTATATCGTTCAAATGGGTGGCCGATATTACCAGCCTGGTCGAAAAACAGGCCCATGAATTGGATTGGGAGTCTTTCGCGCGGCGTGAGCCGCTCTTCTTGAAACGTTTATCTGTCATCTATAGCCTGACCCCTTTGCCAAATGAATATGAAAGCATTCTCCCGCTCAAAGAGGCTGTGAGCATGGGCGGTTTGGGGCAATACCCGCGCGGCTGGCCACAATGGCCTTTCCCTAACTGGCAGAGAATTGGCTTTTGGCGCTATATTGGGCTGACCTTTGCGCCTCCGCCAGAATGGTGGCTGCGCCTGTACTACGGAATTGATTCAGGGCCAGTTGCCTGGCAGGGGCAGATTGGTCATCGCTTGCGCCTTCTTCGGTTGATGAACTGGGCGCTGGTCCGCCGCTTGCCTTTCCTCCGCCGAGATACACCCATTCAATAACAGCGCCCCGGTGATTTTCTACCGGGGCGCTGTTATGTTTGTGAGGGCGCAAGCCCTTCAGAGATTTTACTTGCCCTTCAAGGCTCTCCATACCCGTTCTGGCGTGACCGGGTTGACATCTACATCTACACCCAGCGCATCGCGCACGGCATTCCCGACAGCCGGAGCAACGCCATCGAGCGGGATTTCGGCCACAGCCTTGACCCCAAACGGGTGAGATGGCTCGAAGGTCTCGACGAAAATCGTCTCCAGTTCGGGCATTTCGTTAGCCTGGAAGATGTGATAGTCTCGGAAGTCTTTTTCGCGGGCCTGGCCTTTCTCATCGTAAACCATTTCCTCGCAAACGGCATAGCCCAGGGCCTGCGTCATTCCGCCTTCAATTTGGCCGGAGGCTGTCTGTGGGTTGATGATGATGCCCGAATCTACTGCCATGACGAGTTTATCCACCTTTACCTGTCCGGTTTCGGTATCCACCGTCACCTCGGCGAATTGAGCGGCGAAGGGTGGCGGAGAGGAGGGCGAAACGTAAGACGCCACGCCCATAATTTGCTCCTGGTTGCTGTGGTGGAGTGATTCGAGGGCGATTTCGGTTAATGGGATGGAGCGCCCATCGAGGGTGTGCGCGGCGCGCTCAAATAATCGAATTTTTGAGTATTCGATGTTCGCGCCCAACATGGCCGCGGCGCGTTTTTTAATTTTTTCTGCCACTATCTCTGCCGCCTTGACCGTTGCCGTGCCGGAAATATATGTGGTGGACGAGGCATACGCGCCGACATCGAAGGGGGTGAAGTCGGTATCGGATGAGTAGGTGATGATGTCCTCGACCGGCACGCCCAGTACCTCGGCGGCCATTTGCGCCAAGACGGTATCGGAGCCGGTTCCCAGGTCGGTTGCGCCAATCAGCAGGTTGAAGGAGCCGTCATCGTTCATTTTAATCGAAGCCCCGCCCATATCTAGGTAAGGGATGGCGGTGCCTTGCATGACGAGGGCGACGCCAATGCCTTTGCGTTGGTGGGGCAAATTGCCATTTTGCCTTACGCGCCACTCATCATTTCCAAACTTATCGTCCCACCCAATCGCCGCTTTGCCTTGAATGACGCATTGCTCCAGTCCAACCGTGTGGATGATTTCGGGGCGCGGTTCGCGGCCTTCGTTCCAGGCGGTGCTGAAGGGATGGTATTCGCCGGGACGAATGGTGTTCTTGAGGCGGAATTCGAGCGGGTCGAAGCCCATCGCCCGGGCTATTTTTTCCAGGTGCCGGTCGAGCGGCCAGTAGCCTTGCGGTACGCCATAACCCCGATATGCTCCAGCGGGTGGGGTGTTGGTGTAGACCACATCGGCGTAGAAGCGGATGTTGGGGGCTTTGCGGTATTCGCCGTCGCCGACGTAGAGCGCCATACTTTTGTGGCCGGTGTTGCCGGTTACGGTCAGGGCGTGCGCGCCGTTCGCGCCGGTATCAGAGAGCGCGTACATCGAGTTTGCGGTGATTGTGCCATCTTTTTTGATGCCGGTTTTCATGCGCAAGCGCATTGGGTGGCGCGAACGGGCAGCGATAAATTCTTCCTCGCGGCTGTATTCGTAAATGACCGGGCGGCGCGTGGCAATCGTCAGGTGGGCGGCTACGTCCTCCATCAAGATTTCCTGCTTGCCGCCAAACCCACCGCCGATGCGTGGTTTGATGACCCGAATCCGTTTGACGGGAATTCCCAGCACCGGGGACAGGATGCGCCGGACGTGGAAGGGAACCTGAGTGCTGGTGCGAATCACCAGCCGGTCGTCCTCGTCCCAAAAGGTCACGCAGACATGCGGCTCGATGTGCGCCTGCTGGACTTTCGGCACCTCGTATTCGGCTTCGAATATCTCATCGGCTTCGGCAAAGCCTTTTTCAACATCGCCGATGTCGATGCGGATGTGGGCGGCCAGGTTGCGGGCCGGGTTGGAATCGGCAAAATTGACATATTCTGGCTGGTCATGAATGATGGTCGGATTATCGAGCGATTGGCGCATGTCTAAAATCGCGGGCAGGATTTCGTATTCGACCTCGATTAGCCCCAGGGCTTTTTCGGCAATCTCTGGCGTTTCGGCGGCCACAAAGGCTACCCGGTCACCTACGAAGCGGACTTTGTTATCGAGCGAGAAGCAATCCAGCGGCCCCGGAATTGGGTCGGATTGCCCGGCGGTAGAATATACCACGCGGGGAATATCTTGCCAGGTTAACACCGCAGCCACGCCGGGCAGGGCGCGGGCTTTTGATGCGTCAATATGCGTAATTCGGGCATGGGCGTGGGGTGAGTGCAGCACTTTGGCGTGCAGCAAAGCCCTTGGCTCGATGTCGGCGGCAAAGGCCGGTTTGCCCTGTGCCAGTTTGACAGCATCTACTTTCTTTTCTGGCTTTCCGACGGTTTGCCACTGCTCAGTTTTAGGGGCAACGACCATTTTGGGAAGCGTGGTAATTTGTAATTGGTGATTGGTTATTGGTTTATCGGGTTGACCGGTTTTCCAGTCTTCCGGTTCTTCCGGCTGGCCGCTGTTTGCTGCCCACTGATGGCTGGATGCTGTTTGCTGATTGCCTGCCGCGCGCATTACCGCCTGCACTGGTTTCAGGTAGCCCGTACAGCGGCACAACACACCGGCCAGGGCCTCTCGCACTTCGTTTTCGGTTGGATTCGGGTTTTTATCTAGCAATGCTTTTGCGGCCAGAATCTGCGCCGGGGTACAGTATCCGCATTGAATGGCGCCACTCTCAATAAATGCCTGTTGCAACGGGTGCAGGCCGCCAGTTTTACGCCAGCCCTGCTCGGGGTGTTCGCCGAGTGCTTCCAGGGTTGCAACTTTATGCCCCTCGGCCTGGGCGGCCAGCATCAGCGCGGCGTTGACGGGTTTTCCGTCCAGTAAGATGGTGTCTGATCCGGTCAGGCCGTGTTCGTCGCCAAACTTGACCGAGTGAAAGCCTAGCCCGCGCAGGGCGGTGAGCAGGCTGGTATGTGCTGGGCAGTCGATGGTGTGCAAAATCCCATTGATAGTGAGTGAAATATTCATACAGGCTCCTGTTGATATTTTTGATTTTATTGTCAGGTGAGGCTGCTTCGGTTTACGGAGGTCGTCTGCGGCCTGGTGAAATTGTCAGACAATTGAATTATACGCGCTTTTGCTCCTTCGGCATTGCTTTTTTCCTCGCTTTTGTCGTATCATATTCCATAAGGAGACCGCCATGAAATCACTGTCTGTGGGAACAACATCTGGTTGTATCGTTTGGCTTGTTGTAATTTGTTTGACAAGTTCATGTTTTTTACCGGTTGCGGCTGCGATTGGCTCGTTTACATCGACCACTGACCTGGCAGTGCGTGCCACTGCGCCATACATCTGTCCGTCAGAGACAATCCCGCGCATCAAGACTTATCAAACGACCATGCGTGATGAAAATGGTATTGACCGACCGTCAACTGCCTCGGTGTTGGAATGCGTGGATGCGCAGGGCCAAGTCGTTAAAGAAGATCCCATTGCCTGGACATTTCTGTGGGTGGGCATTTGCGCGGCGATTGGCCTGGTTGCGGTGGCCGTTTTCAGCCTGTTGATTTCTGCTCCGGCGGGCGTTTTGATTGGTCGTTACTTTGGGAAAAACAAATCGGACCCGCTGTAGTTTGGCTTTCGTTGGGATTCCGTATCCCAGCCGTAGGCAGTTTCTAGCCCTGGTTTAATGTTTTCCCTTGGAATGTGTCGTATCATAGCATTAGTGGCGCTTCAGTCACAGAAGGAAGTTACAGACCCAAAAATGGAACCGAAGCACATCAGGGGAAAGAGCGGGTAAACAAACCGCTGGCAACCCGAACTGGAACTTCGCCAGGCGTCTGCCACGACGATAAAGTGGTTTTACCTCGCGCTTTCTCAGGCAAAGTAAGGTACGCAATCAGACGGATGGGCTTTTGCCCATCCGTCTTTGCGTTCTTATTTCCATCTAAATTCTAATTTCCCGCTTTGGGGCAGCGTTACCTTTTGCGTGGTTGGCTCGACAGTGCCGCTGTAGCCGGGCTTATACGCGCTGCAACCGTCATCTGCCCAAACATTGCTTTTGCAGGCTATCGCTGTTTGCGTCACCGTCCACGCGCCGGTTGCAGTTATGGGCAGGAAGGCAAAAAACTCACCGTTTGAGTCTGAAACTGCTGTTGTGCTGTTTCCCGCCCCTTCGGGCTTAATCTCGAACCCGATGCCCTGAATGGGAGTTCCTAGCGCATCAACGACTTGCCCCTTGATGGCCACCACCCCTCCCGGCTCAATGACCGGGACAGCCTGCAAATCTACACCCGATTTCAGCAGTTCGGCAAATACCCAACCCTGCGCGCCATTCCTGGCGATTACCCGTATCCACTCTCCGCCGGGAGATTTCCCCTGCACCGTTAGCACCACGTCTGAATTGAGCAGGCGCAGCGCGTCGAACAAGAAGCCCGGCCCCAGCCGCAATTTTAGACTATCCACTGCCGGGTTAACCTCGAAACTGACGAACGGCGTTGGGCTGCCCGATGGGGTTACGCTTGGGATTGGGGTGGGTGGCTGCACAAATTGGGTTGCTCCGGCCTGCCCGCCCGGCGTGATGGTAGGCAGTGGCGCAGAAGCCGATTTGGAACAAGCCGTAAACGCCCCGGCGAGCAGGCACAGGTATAGGATGTATTGCTTAAGCATCTCATCGCCTCCTTTCATTTTCAAAATAGCGTAACTGCCTACCTACCCTCACCCCCGGCCCCTTTCCCACCGGGGGAGGGCGGAGGGTGAGGGCTGAGTAGTTTGACAATGTCAGATTAA
>CAYLZI010000064.1:0-15059 GCA_964388215.1 uncultured Anaerolinea sp. | reverse complement strand
ATTCGGCATGACCCTCATGCTGTCCAATATCGGCTGGGAGCGTTTCACCGCCTGGCGCGCGCGCGGATTCAAGGTATCAATTCCAAATCTAAAAAAGGACGCGAACGAGCGCTGATAAACGCGGATGTTTTTTGAGCAGCCAGGCGCAAAATTTATGCAAATCGCGTTCAAGTGGATGGTAAACCATTGCTTAAAGTTTTTTTCCACGTTCTCCGCGTTAATCCGCGTCTAAATTGGCTTATTTTGATTTCAGATTTGACTCTCAACCTCGAAATCCTGGTTTTGAATGACCGCTCGACCGACTCCACGCCCGTTATTTTGGCCGAACTTGCCGCCCGCGACTCCCGTCTCGTTATCTTGGCAGGACGCGAACTGCCCGCTGGCTGGGCCGGCAAACCCCATGCCCTCTACCAGGCTGCCAAATCCGCTGCTGGCGAATGGCTTTTATTTGTAGACGCCGATACATTTCTCGACCCGAATGCGGTTTCCGCCTCCCTGGCCTCAGCCCAAAAAACCGGCGCAGGTTTGTACACCGTCATGACCGAGCAAATCACCGGCTCCTTCTGGGAGCGGGTTGTTATGCCGTTGGTCATGACCGCGCTCTCCGTGGGATTTTCTCCCCGCAAGGTCAACGACCCCAACATCCGCGACGCCATCGCCAACGGGCAATTCATCCTGATAAAACACTCCGTCTACAACGCCATCGGCGGCCACGAAAAACTCAAAAACAAAATAGTCGAAGACAAAGCCATCTCCGAACAGGTAAAATGGAATGGCTACCGCCTGATTGTCGCCGATGGGCGCGGTATTGCCAAACCCTCATGTACACCGACCTGCCCTCGATGTGGGAAGGCTGGACCAAAAACATCTACCTCGGCCTCTCAGACAAGCCCGCCATGCTGCTGCTCGGCGCGTTTGGGGCCTTCCTGGCCCTGGCGGCCCTGGTCATGCCAGCCTGGCCGCTGCTTGGATTAGTTTGGTATTTTAACAGCGGCGGCTGGGCGTCGCTTGGTGTTATCATTGAAGCATTGGTTGTTTGGGCTGCGCTGGTTTTTGCCCGCATGAGAATTAACGCTCATATGGGTATTTCTTGTTGGTATGCTTTCACCATCCCGCTTGGCGCGGGCGTTTTCGCCGCCATGATGTTTACATCGACTTTCAATATCCTTCTTGGTCAGGGCGTTACCTGGAAGGGACGCAAATACGACCCAAAAACAGTTCGGTAGCGAAAGGTTTTATTGCATGGAGATTGACCTCGTCCCCAAAGTTTTATTGATAGACCTCTCTCACCAGTTTGGTGGCGCGAGCACCCGAGTCTTGGGATTGCTATCTGCACTCCCTCAAGGCCGGGCTGGTCTTGCGGCTATTCAGGGCAGCCCGGTTTTTGAGCAGGCAAAGCGCATGGGCTTGACCGTTCACCCAGTTGGAACAAAAAAAGCCGACTGGCGCATCTTGCCTAACCTGGCGCGTCTCATCCGCGAACAGGGCTACCAGGTGATTGATACCCAGAATATCCAATCTAAATTTTGGGGCAGTCTGGCGGCTCTGTGGAGCGGCGCTACCCTGGTTTCCACCCTGAACAGTTGGTACGACTTCGAGCATGGCGGTAACTGGAAAGGGAAGTTGTACACTGCGCTCGAATTGGCGACCAATTTTCGGCTCGGCGGCTACATTGTCGTCTCAGAAACTGTCCGCGATGCCGTGCAGGCAACAACCAGCAAACCGCCTGTCGCGTTGATTTACAACGCAATCGGTTTGGATGCAGATTCAATTGCAGGAGACAGGCAGTGGCTGATAGAAACCTTCGGCCTTCCGCATGAAGCCCTGATCTGTCTGGCAGTTGGCAGGTTGGTGTGGGCCAAAGGCTATGAAGATTTGTTGGATGCGATGGCCCAAGTTACGGAAGAAGATTCATCTATCCACTGCCTGGTGATTGGGGATGGGGAGTTGCGCCCTAGCCTGGACGAAAAAATCATGAAAAATGGACTGACCGGGCGCGTTACCCTGGCAGGCTACCGCTCCCATGATGTTGTGCTATCTGCCCTAAAGGCTAGTGATATTTTTGTTATGCCCTCCCGGCAGGAAGGAACCCCCATTGCTTTGCTCGAAGCTGCGGCTTTGGGAATCCCCATTTTAGCGAGTTCCTGTGGCGGCATTCCCGAAGTGGTTAGCAACGGGGAGCAGGCTTTACTCGTTCCGCCTGGCAGCCCCAAAACATTGGCTCAGGCCTTGCTCAGGCTTGCCAAAGACCCCAAATTGCGGATTCAATTGAGCCAGGGCGCGAAAACTCATGTCAGGCAACGTTTTAGCCTGGAATCGCAAGCACAGGCAACTCTGGTGATGTATCAAAAAACGCTGCAAAAGCATTGAAATTTCATAATTAGGACGAAAATGGTAAAATTTAAGTCCTCGCGGCCTTGCCATGACCCCAAAAAAGGCTATAATATCGCCTCGAACAATCTTTCATTTTTGTTAGGTGATATTTATAAGAAAGGTGTTTGCGTATGTCCATGGGGGTCTTTGGAAGTAAACCGGATTTTCAAGACGTTCCTGTTGTTGTAAGTAAAAGTCAAAGGGAAAGAGAGAATATGGAATTCAACTTATTTTTGCGCACATTGCAGCGAGGTTGGTGGATTATTATATTGTCAGTCTTTATCGCAACTAACGCTTCGCTGGCAATATCGTATATAACACCACCTGTATATCAAACGACGGCTCGTTATGTGGTTTCTCCGAATGCCGGGCTTTTTTCCAGTAGTTGGGAATTGTTATCTAGCCTGGATACGTTAGACAGGCGTTCTATTGTAAACACCTATCGAGAGATGATGGCCAGCCCATCAGTCTATGAGCGCGCGCCAGAAATCCAAAAACTTAAAGAGCAGTCTTTAGATGCCTTTGATGTCTCGATGGCTGTAATTCCCGACACAAACATCTTGCGGCTGACAGTGGAGGGCCCGGACCCAAGGCTGGTTGTGGTCGTTGCCAATGCCATCACTACTGAAGTACTGCCATACATGAACGAGTTAAACCCGATATATAACCTCAGTATTTTTGAAGAACCACAGATACCCACAGCCCCAATTCGGCCCCAGCCTCTCGAAAATGCCCTGTTGGCCTTCCTTTTTGGGGGTATGGTGGGTTTGGTTTTGGCTTTTTCGCGCGAACAGTTGCAAAACACGCTCGATAAACTGCGTGAACGCTCCATCATTGACCCGGTTTCGTCTGCATATACCCGCGCTTATTTTGAGCGGCGCCTGCTCGAAGAGATTACACAGCATCCAGACGGTAAATTTGCCATGGGTATTATCAACCTGCGCGGCCTTGAACAGGTTGTAAACGTGTTACCCGAACCGATTTTTAACCGCGTTCTTGGGGTGGTCTCTAAAAAACTCAAGAACGAACTGCGTGGGCGCGATATTGTTGGGCGCTGGACTGATACAGAACTGGTGGTTATTTTGCCTGGAACGCCAGAATCAGCGGTAGAGTCAGCTTTTAAGCGCATTCAGGTATATCTTTCCGAATCCGTCCCGGTTGACAATGCTGGCGATATGGCCTTCAACCCCGACCCATGTATTGGGGTTATCATGCACAAACAATTCGAAACAGCCGAGAGCGTTGTCGAGCGCGCGCAGGCGGCAGTTGAGAAAGCATCTGCCCTATCTGAAGCAACAGTTATATTCTTGAGAAGTTCCTATTTCCCAGAAGAGAGCATCCGCAGCACGACACAAACGGGGAGCGGTTATTTATAACCCGCCGGGTTTTGAAAGGAATAAAAATGCGAACAAATCACAATCGCTCTATAACTTTTATCGTACTGACGCTGTTCCTTTTATCTTTGCTGGTGGTGAATACCCAGCCAGCCGCTGCATTGGGGATTCAAAGCCAAATAACCGACACTGTCGGAGACGTTTTCACGTTTGAGAAACTGGGATATGCTGAAAGGGTCATGATTAGCCCTTACGATTCGCTCCAAATCTTTTTTGGAGTGCCATCGAATTGGGCTTTGGCGCCTGGAACTGAAATTACGTTGCGTTTTAATTATGCCAGCAACCGGGTTTTATCGTCTATTGATGGCGTTGGCGGGCTTCCGGGAGGCACCCTGCGGGTTAGTTTCAATGGCGTGACCCTGCGAACCATTACCTTATCTGCAACGGGAGATATTGTAGAAACACTCCCCATCCCTGCTGAGGCATTGGCGGCAAACTCAATTGATGGCCGACACCGCATTTCGTTCCTCTTTGATTCGCGCTTCGATTGCGATAATTCCGCTTCTAATTCTTCGCTCATCATTAGCAATAGCTCTTCGATTAACCTGAAGCACAATCTCGTTCCTATTACGCCTGATTTGACCATTTTCCCCCGTCCCCTCTATCAGGCAGACTCGATTATCCCCTCCCTGGTAACCATTGTTGTTCCAGACTCCCCAACTGAAGCAGAGATGCGGGCGGCACTGTCAGTTTCAGCCGGGTTGGGCGCGCTCACGAATGGAAGGTTGCAATATAGCCTGGTGCCATTCGCGCAGCTTTCTGAAGCAAAAAAGGCCGATACAAGCGTTATCTTAATTGGCCTGCCAAAAAACCTTACTGTTTTACAAGATGTTTCTGTGCCGAATCCTCTCCAAAATGGAGAATGGGTACTGGAAGGTATGCAGCCCGACGATGGTCTTGTGCAAATGGCTGTATCGCCGTGGAATCAGAGCAATGCGGTCGTAGTTGCCAGTGGAAACTCTGAAGCAGGGCTAATAAAGGCCGCCCAGGCTGTCAGCGCGGGGAACGTGGTTCCCACGGGTCGGCCCGATGTTTCGGTCATCAGCGCGGTTAACCCCTTTTCAATGAGCGACATCATTCCGGAAGACCAGACTCTCTTTAGTTTAGGCTACGAAAACAGGCCGCTTGGTGGCTTCGAGGGAACTTACGCGTCTTTTTTCTTCCCGGCCTCGTCTGAGCAAGTGCTTTCGGTTGACGGTTACATTGACATTGTAGTATCGCACGCCAACTTGCTCGATTTCGAACGTAGCGGCATTAAAGTATCTCTGAACAGGAATTTCGTTGGCAGTATTAAATTCACCGGCGGCGCCGACCAGATAACAACCACCAGGCTGAGTCTTCTACCCGGAACTATTCGTCGCGGGAACAACCTGCTGGAAATCTACAGTGACCTGGTGCCAGTGTACGACTGTTACTCGCCCGATTTATCGAGCAATAGCGTCGTCATTAGTGGATTAACCAACATCCACATGCCGGTCGGTGGTCAGCAACTGGCGCTCAACACGCTTGTCAACTTGAATGACTACCCGTCTATGTTCACATCATTCCGCAATCTTGACGATGTGGCGTTTATTGTTGCCAAGAATGACCCGGCTGGCTGGGATATGGCGTCAAAAATTGCTTTTGATATTGGCGCGACTGCCTCCATCCCAGTTGCAAACCTGGAAGCAGCCTATGGCGATGCCGTTCCCCAATCTATGCGTGATGAGCGGAGCCTGATTCTGGTGGGGCGCGCCAGCAACCTGCCAATCATTGCCGACCTAAACGATAAACTCCCCGCCCCCTTTGAATCAGGCAGCGACGAAGCCATCCAGCCTGCGCTTCTGGTCAATTACCGTTTGTTGCCGGGCGTCAGCGTTGGTTATTTGCAAATCATGCCATCGCCCTGGAACGAGGACAACGCTGTCCTCCTTGTATCCGGGAATACCGAGGCGGGCGTGCCAATGGCCGGTGAAAAACTTATCAGGCCAGAGTTTAGCTCTCAGCTCAATGGAAATTTTTCGGTGCTTTACAATGACCAGGTATTAACAACAGATACTCGCCTGGGACAAATAAAAGAAGCCCTGGTTTCTGACCTTCCGGCTGAGGCACTTGCTACTCCATCGGTTCCCGCGCCAACTATACCAGATGTTTTGACCGCTGATGTAGAAATCGAAGACAGACCTTCATGGATACTACCGGCGATGATTACCCTTAGCGCAGCAACTATTATCATACTGCTGTTTCTTGTTGGGCAGGCTCTCATGGCTAAGCGAGTTCACGCTAAAAAGAAAACCAGCCAGCCCACCAGACAAGAATCAGGTAAGTAAACGATGTCTGTTTTGTTCTGGCTCTCAGTCCTGTTCGTAATTTATACCTATCTTGGGTATCCGCTGCTCGTATTCATTTTTTCCCGTTTGAAGCCCGCCGCTAAGCCCCAAGCAGATAAATTACCCGTTGTTACCTTGCTAATCGCGGCTTACAACGAAGAAAAAGTTATTGCGCAAAAAATAGAAAACTCGCTCTCCCTCGATTACCCGCGCGAAAAACTTCAAATTCTTGTGGCGGCTGATGGGTCATCAGACAAAACCCCCCAGATTGTTCGGCAATACGAATCTCAGGGGGTCACCTTGAGTTACATCCCAGACCGAAACGGGAAAATGGCCGCCATTACCCGCGCCATGCCCCTTGCGCGCGGTGAAGTGGTTGTTTTTTCAGATGCAAACAACATGTATGATTTGCAGGCCATTCGAGCGCTGGTTGCGCCTTATGCCGAACAGAAAGTTGGCGCAACTACCGGGGCCAAACTCATTATTGAAGATGGCCGCCAATTGAGTTCCGCCGAGGGCTTTTACTGGAAATACGAATCCTGGATTAAAAAGAGCGAAACCCGTCTCAGCACTTGCACATCTGCCGTAGGAGAGATGCTTTCCATCCGAAAAGAATTGTTCATCCCCCCGGCGCGCAATATTGTTAATGACGACCGTTACATGGTCTTCGACCTGATTCGGCGCGGCTATCGCATCTACTACACCCCCCAAGCGCGTTCCTATGAAACCGTATCCAAGTCTGCGGGGGATGAAATTGTGCGCCGTACCCGCATTACTGTCGGCGCATACCAAACGATGGCGATGGCCGCCAAACTCTTGCCTTTTAGCCGCCCGCTGGTGCTGTGGCAGGTGATTTCGCACAAATTTTTCAGGGCTTTTGTGCCGTTTGCAATGTTCCTGGCGCTTTTTTCTAACCTTGCGCTGGTCTTTTGGCCCGTGTCGCCCGGTTCCCATGCTTTTTGGGCGATTGCTTCTCCGTTCAATAACATTTTCCTAGCTTTGCAGGGCATATTTTACGCTGTGGCCGTGGTTGGGAACCTGTTTCCTTCCCGTGGCAAGTTGGGGAAAATCCTATACATTCCTACCTTTCTGGTCAATTCCAACTTTGCGGCATTGTTAGGCTTGTATAGCTTCTTGACGAACAAAAAACCCCATCTTTGGAAGCGCGTCAATCGTTAACCAGTTTCCCCGGAGAATTTACGCATGGCATCATGGCGCAAAAAAGTTCTCGATACAGGGTTAAGCATGGCCGTCAAGGCCGGGGTTTTTGATATTTCACGGTTTATCAGCCCCCAAACGCTCACTGTCTTGAATTACCATCGGATTGATAACGCTGATTCTCCCGATTTTGATTTATTCAAGCCCAATGTAAGCGCAACCCCCGAATCATTTGCCCGCCAAATGGATTATGCGCGGGCGCACTATAACGTTATCACATGCGAACAACTTGCTCGCTCGCTGCAAGAGGGGGTGGCCTTGCCCCCGCGCCCTGCCATCATCACTTTTGACGATGGCTATTATGACAATCTATTGAATGCTGCCCCTGTATTGCAAGCGCGCAACTTGCCTGCTATCATTTTCCTGACGGCAGGTTTTATCGGAACGAAGCAGCCTTTTTACTGGGACATTGTGGCTTACTGTTTTCATCATACCCGCCGCGACTACGCAGATTTACCACTGTTAGGAGAGTGCCGCTGGGCCGATGCCGCCTCGCGTGAAAAGGTGATGCTTGCCTGGGTAGAAGCCCTGAAAAAAATCCCTGAAACGCAGAAACGCGCATTAATTCAAGGAATTGGGAAAATACTGGACGTATCTATCCCCGATGATAAGTTTTCTAACCTATACTTGAATTGGGAGCAGGTACGCCAAATGAGCCAAAGCGGCATAGAGTTTGGCTCTCATACCGTCAGCCATCCCATCTTGACGCGCATTCCGGCAGAGCAAATTCATCGTGAATTGAGCGAATCGAAACGCAGGGTCGAAGAAGAAATACAGAAACCAGTTTATAGCCTGGCCTACCCAAACGGGCAGGAGGCTGATTTCTCAGGCGAAGTGATGAACATTGCCCGCGAAACTGGTTATCGGCTGGCGTTTACCCTGTTGCCTGGCCCAACGCGCTATCGAACGGTCAAAATGAGTCCATTGGAGATTCGCCGGGTCTATATTGGTCGAAACCACACCTTCCCCCGCTTTGTGGCTGCGCTGGTAGGGCTTCCGCGCCTGCTTAAGTCCCTTTGACCTCGCTGGCGTATCCTGCGAGGATGGTGCGGGCAATGGGGGGCCAGGCAAACTTTGTTTCCGATAACTGTTTGGCGTAACGGCCCATTTCGGTTGCCCGGTCTTTGTCGTTGATAATTTTTACAATCGCGCTTCCCAATTCTTGGGGCGCGCCGGGTGGGACGAGGAATCCGCTCAGCCCTTCATCTACAACATCAGGAAATGCGCCGACATTGGTTGCTACCACCGGCCTGCCGGAGGAGTAAGCGACCTGGATAGCGCCGCTTTGCGAACTATTTAAGTAAGGCAACACCACCACATCTGAGCGGTGCATCAAAGGCGCAATTTCTTCCATAGCCAGATAGCGGCTGTCGAAGATAACTACATCTCGCAGACGCAAATCATCGACTTGCTTGAAAAGCGAGTTCATGTCCATGTATTTGGTGGGCATTCCCGCAATCAACAATCGTGTCGATTTATTTTGCGCATACACTCTGGCAAATGCTTTAATCAAATCGGGAATGCCTTTGCTTGGCGTGAGCGTTCCGAAGAATACAACCAGCCGGTTGGTGTCGTCCAGTCCGTATTTTTGTTGCAAGGCAGCGCTTTGGGCGTCAATATCATCTGGTTGGGGGAAAATCTGTTCGTTTCCATGCACAATCTCGCGCAATCGCTCGCGGGGAATCATTGGGTAAAGGGAGTTGAATTTCTCCAGGTTGCTTGCGCCATGCAGGAAAAGAATGTCGAAAGATTCGTAAACGATGACTTTCATTCGGTCGGCGAGGCGCGCCATGATTCCTTGCGTTTCGCGTGACTCAAACTCGTGGCAAACTTGCGCCAGTTTCAAGCCGCGCCATTTCATGTACTGCAAGAAAAAACCCTCGAAGGGAAATTCGACTTCGCCGAACTGCACAATGTCTGGTCGAGATTGGACGAGATAATGGGTCAGGCGAATCAACTGAACGATTAACCGCGCCGCCCTTACGCCGCGCCGTCCCGTCCAGAATATTTTGCGCAGGATGTTTTCCAACTTGTTGCGAGGAGGCCGGGTTAGCCGGGGGTCAGAAAGGGTCCAAAGTTTTAAGAAGCGGTTGACTTTGAAATTATGGGGATAGTTCGCCAGTTCATAGTCTTGCCCGGTGACGAGGGTCACATCGGCGCCTTCGGCAGACATCGCCTGGCACAGTTGATATGCATAATGAATCATTCCGCCCGCGCTGCGGGGTTCGACGACGAAAATTTTCATTGTGGAGGTTTTCCTATCAGGGAAAAATACAGGTTTTCTAATGAAATAATTTGCTGCTGGATATTGAATTTTTCCTGGCAGATGGCTTGCCCGGCGGTTCCCCAGGCTTTTCTTAGGGCTGAATCATCGGCCAGTTGAGCGCAAGCGGTTATCAGAGCCATCGCATCTCCTGGAGGGAGCAATCGGCCATTGACGTTATCTTGTATCATCTCCGGAACGCCGCCAACGTTTGAGGCGATTATCGCTTTTTGGGCGGCCATTGCTTCCATGAGAACGGTTGGCAGGGCTTCTGTGAGCGTCGGCAGGACGAAAAAATCACAAATTGGCAATATTTCGGGAATGTCTTTTCGCTGCCCTGCAAAATTGACCTGGTTTTCCAGCCCCAGGCTGCGCATCAGTTCTTTTAGGGCTGGGCCATGTTCGCCATCGCCAACGACCAGGTATTGCAGGTTGGGATGCGTTTCTCGTAGCTGCGCCATCGCCTGGAGCATATATTGGATGCCTTTGGGTTCGCGCAACACGGCAACGGTTACAGCAATGGTGGAATTTGGGGCCAGCCCCAATGCTTTTCGTTTTTCGAGCCAGGCTTCGGGCGAGGGGTCTTTATAAGCCGATAGGTCAATGCCGTTATAGAGTGTAATGATTTTCTCGCCCGGAATATTTCCATCTCGAAGATGGTGCCGGCGCGTGCTTTCAGAGACGGCAACCGAACGGCTGCAAAGATACTTTAAGGCGGCAAGCGTGAGACGGTAGCGCCAGCGGGCGCGTCGTTCTTGAGGGTTATCCAGGGTGTGCAAGGTTGCGACGCACGGAATCCCCATCAGCCGGGCCGCCAGGCTGCCCAGAACAATGGAAAACTCAAGTTGAGCGTGAATTAATTGCGGCCTGTGGCGGCGCAGGTAGCCGATGATTTTGAAAAGGTTGGCAGGGTGGCGCAGGGTTGGAATGTTTAATGTATCTACTGGGATTCCTGCTTTTTCCAGGTCTTTTGCTACGGGGTTGCCGCTGCGCTCTTGCAGCGCGCAGACGCGTAAGTCGAATCGTTCACGGTCAAAACGCTCCAGAATGGCAAGCGTCAGTCTTTCTGCGCCGCCGTGTCCCAGGCTGTCTATCATCCAGATGATTTTTGTTTTCACTGTGTTACCTACGAAGGTTTTTTCTTGTTTGGGTTTGGGCTGCATGGAGCAGGTCTCTGTTAATGGCAAGCAGAGCCAGTATGAATCCTATGAGCACCCAGATGTAACGAAAGAGCAGACCGTGCAGGAACAGGCCGCTTACCAGGAATGTTATGAGTGAGAATGCCAGGGCGGGCATCCAGGAAGCCCAACTAGAGTCAGTGACAAGGGCTTCGTATTTTTTATGAGCATGTACCAGGTAAGCAAAGAGGTAATAGAAGAAAATGGAGAAAGTGATAAACCCTGTTACCCCTGTTTCAGAGAGGATTTCAACGTAGAGGGAGTGAGGGTGCCTGGCGATTTGCGCTGAGGCTCGCATTCCTATGGTAGAGAAACCAAGTTGTTCAGCATAATCCCAGTAATTTGCAGAGAAATTGCCAAAACCAACCCCCAGGAGAAGGTTATCCTGAAACATTGCCAGCCCGGCGCGTAGCTGATTGCTGCGGCCAACCAGCGATTCGTCTTGCTGAAGGGCAAATTCATCTTCTGATGCAAAGAATACGTTGAGAGACATGAGTCTTTGGGCGTAATTTTCGGGCAAAATTGCAAAAAGCGAGACAAGCGCAAGGCCCGCCATCATGATATAGAGGGGTTTTACTTTCATTTGCAACAAAATTATAGGGATGACAAGCCCTAAAGCGACAAAGGCGCCCCGGCTGTTCGTATATATGACTGCCAGCAATATAATCAGGGCGACTATTGCCATCAGGAATTTCCTGCTATTCTTTCTCTCGTATTTGAATCTGTACATGGCGATGGGCAGTGTAGCCGAGAGAACTTGCCCCCACATGTTTGATTCGCCAATTGGGCCGCCGTATCTTAGCACGCCGCTGTCGTCAACTTGCCCAAAGGCGCTCAATTGCGCCAGGCCGAAGAAGGTTTGGTCGAGTCCAAGTCCCATCTTCACGACGCCCAATCCGGCAACGACTGTCATGACGATGAGGAACAGCCGAACGGATGTTTCCCATTTTTCGCGGGTATTCAGTGTAATGAACAGGATAATCCCGATTGCGATGTCTTTTGTTACATCAATAATTACATCGAAAGCTTCTCCTTTATCGGGCGCGACAAATGTGGATACAACAATGGCAAGGTAAAAGCCCAGCAGAGCCCACTCGGTGCGGGTCATTTCTGGCAACCTGGAGAATTTTCCTGTGCGGAGGAAGTAGTTTGCTACAATGCTTACAAAAATAACCGCCACAAGCGGTTTGTTTACGCCTGGAAATCCCTGGTCTGTCATCAAGTCAGAGGCATTGGTAAAAACCATGATGGTTAGCAGATAGGCCCCTAGTTCCGGTTTTTGGTAAATCGCCATAACAATCATGACGCCGGCAATTGCGGCAAAGGATAAAACCTTTATCTCTGTTGAGCCATACGAAATCGCAATTCCTCCGAGCAAGGAGGCAAGGAATGCGGCGAGAATAAAAGGCTTGCGTGAAATGCTCCGCATGTAGATTTCTGGGAGGTAGCGAGACAGGTCATTTTTGTCTTGCGGTTTGGGGTCTACGAGAGAAGGGTTTATTTGCTCAGCCATTTTTTCCCTTTTGTTTCTTGTAAATAGATAAAGGTGGGGGTGGCACGAATTACGTTACATCTTACCATTCTATTTTTTTGATGAGATGACAACCTGTGCCAGTCGGATTAGAGAGCTTCCCTCGAGCCACCAAATGATACCCAAGTAGGTGACTGCGCCAGATAAGACAACAAGCGCTAGTTGAAGGAATACGTTTATTTCGCTGGTGAGGGTAAGCGTTGCAAAAGCGACAGGTACCATGAAGAGCACGCCGAGCATGGCAGGTTTCAGTTCTTTCAAAATATCGAAGAAGGTTACTTTTACGAAACGGGTAGCGACGTAGAGCGTGATTGTCTGGTCAATTACGATGGCAATCAGGTAGCCCCAGGCAAACCCAATCAGGCCGAACTGCGAACCAATTATCAGCGCGGGAAGAAGTACCGCAGCGCTCATAATGTTGAGTTTGAATAGAATATCGGGCCGACCGATGGCTTTATAGACATCTCCAGCGTGGTAACCTACTGAGTAAATTAGCGCATATAGGGAGAGAATTTGCAGCAAGGGAATGGCTTCCAGCCACTGTTCGCCGAAGAAGACGCGCACAATGGGGTCGGCGGCCACGAATAGCCCCAGGCAGAGCGGCATGACAATCAACTGCACCATGCGGATAGAACTCAGGAACCCGCGCCGCAATTCTTCGGGTTTGTCTTGAATGGACGAAAAGACTGAGAAAAGCACCGAGGCAATCAGCCACAGATTTCCCACAATGAGCATTTCTGGCAGGCGGTAAGAAATGCTGAACACACCCAGCGCTGCCACGCCCATCAATCGACCGATGATGATATAACTCAAATTGTCTACAAAAACAGTCAGAATATCTACCCCTGTGACGGAAGCGCCGAATTGGACAAGTTGCCGCGCAATGGGCAAGTTGACCCGGATGCGAGGCCGCCAGGGCTTGACTACCCATGCCGCGATGACCGAAGCCAACGCGCCTGCCAGTTGCCCAAAGACTAGTGCCCAGACCCCAAAGCCTGTAAATGCGAGCCAAAGGGAGATGACTCCTTTTACAATGGTATTGCTCATATCGGGAATGAATTTGCGGCGATAGTCCAGGTCGCGCATCAAGAGGTTGATGTGCGTTGCGCCCAGACTGTTGAGCGCAAATGAAAGCCCCAACCAGCGTAAAACCGGGGTTACAAGGGGCTCACCGAAGTAAGCGGCAAATAATGGGGCGAGTGGAAGTACCAACAAGGAAAGCGTTATTCCAAGTATCGTGTTGATAGTAAATACTGTGTTGGCTGCCTCATCGATATCATCCCGGCGCTGAATTAAGGCCAATCCAAGTCCGAGGTCTTTAACTACCGACAGGTAGTTGATGGCTATTACTGCCACGGCAACCAGGCCAAAGTCTTCCTTGGTCAACAAACGCGCCAGGATGGAAGTGGTCAGTAAAAGAACACCTTTGCTGACTCCGTATGCAAGGAAATTCCACGCAACGCCTCTGCCAGCCTTGCGAGTAATGGAAACATTGTCATCTGATTGGATATTGCTTGTCACCGGTATCTCATTGGTTTAGAAAAGAGTTTTTGATTTTTGAAGTGCTCAAGTTCCCTCATTGGTGCTGGGAAGCCAATATTAGGCGTATACTAGGCCATTAAGGGAAAAATTATAGCATGGCTTCTTTGCCATTTTGCTTGCCAATGAACGCCATTTTCAATTTTTTCACTGCGTTTATGCTGGCAACAACCGCCTGTCCCAGCTTTGAAAGAGAAAACAGCCCTTCGACGAGGCTCCTGCGTTCTGGCCAGATTTTACTAACGTATGATTCGGGCGTGGTGGAACTGTCTATGTATTCCAGGTCGCCAAGTACATCCCTTCCGCTCTCCATCATGCGGATTACGTTTACAATTCCGGGTGAATATTTTGCATATTGAGGGTCCCAGCCCATTTTGAAGCCAAACCCAGCCTTCCCAGAGATCAGGTTTGCGGTTGATGAGATGCGCGTTTCATTGAGATGGACTTCTGTAAAAAAGATTTGGCCTGCCTGGTTGAATCCTTTCGCCATTTCTTGAAAAAAACGGAGATGCCTGGGATTAGAATAAAGGGAGGTGCCTTGTTCCCGTTTCCATCCCATATTTTCCAAACGGATAAATTCGTCTATGGATTGCCCTAATGGCTCTGCGCCGCGTAGCAACTTCCAGTCGAAATTGCCTGCCGCCTGCAAGCCACGAATATGCCGCTGGTAATCTTTTAGCGCGTGTTTTGACAACCACATAGCGAGATTTCCATTAAGATTTTTTGGATGGAGTACCGCTCGCTGCCATTCACTGTACGTTGTCCATTTTATACCGAATTCGGAGGCTGTTTGACAGGATTCATCTGTAAATAAGTCATCGGTCGGATATTTTTTGGTATATAACCCATGCCATTTATGTTTTTTTTCAGCCAACCAGCCGTATAGTATTCTTCGGGCGTCACTGGCGTATTCTCTGTCTATAAGGAAGCCTGACAGGTATGAATGGATGGATTCGAACGTTTCAAGATGTGGCAGGGGAAAACGCCGTGTTGGTTTCCCAACCTTGAAAAAGGCAACCCTACGAGGTTTGGAATGCTTGCCGCTTCTTTCTCGATGAATAGCCCAAAAACATCATCGGCTGATACCAGGTGTTGCAATGCCGGTAACACAAAGAATGGGGAAAGAAAAGCGTTTGGCACAATGGCCCGCTCTTCCAATTCTGCCCAGGCAGCAATTAATTTCGAGTCTATTTCTTTTGGACGCAATAACTTTAGGGTGAATCTCTCTTTTTTGCCCATAATCTTTTTAGGTAA
>CAYLZI010000063.1:0-15193 GCA_964388215.1 uncultured Anaerolinea sp. | reverse complement strand
GCCCCTGTTTGCACTAAAAAATAGAAATGCCGTCTGTTTGCGCAAAAACAAGGTACGATTTTTCGCGCTTGGCGGGTTGCCCCTGCTATTTTGCCATCTTTCCCCTGATGAGTAAGGAAAGGAAAACCAGGTTCACAATCAACAAGGCCAGGACAATCAAATCGGGCAGGCCGAAATCATCGAACACCGTGAGCAGGATGTTTGCCAGCAGGACGGCCGTTGCTGCCAGGTTCGACCATCTCTGGCGTTTGGCGATGATGACAGCGCAGCCAGCCAGCAGGGCTGAGTCTATGAACAGCAGGGCAGCAGTCAAAATCGTTAGTTCCTGGCTGGATTGCGGCGGGCGGATGAGAGTCAGAACGCCGACCGTTAGCATAACGGCGGCGTTCAGGGTGAACATGGCTTGGGTGAGGCGGATGATTTTCAATTGAATTAGTCTGATTCAAAGGGCGTGCCGAGCGAGGCTGGTGGTTTGGCTTGCAGGGTGCGGATGAGATTTTCGATGCGGTGGCGGGTGGTTTCGGGCAGGGTGGCCAACATGCGCGCCACCCATTCGGTATCACCGATGTTGACCAGCAGCAGGGTTAAAATCATGAGTGGGAAGGGGGCCACCTGTAGCACTTGCGAGGGGATGCCCGGTAAAACAGGTTGCAAGACCAGCCCCAGCCATTGCAGGATGGCAAACAGGTATGCGCCGAAAGCGGCCCGCAGTGGATTCCAGCCGCCAAAGATGGTGATTGCCAGCGCTATCCAACCGATTCCGTCCAGGCCTGAGATGGTTCCCTTCCAACCGGCTTTGACCGAGAGCGAGTACATTGGCCCGGCCAGGCCAACCAGCGCGCCGCCTGCAATGACGTACAGGTAGCGCAATCGTTTCACATCTGCGCCGCGCACAAAGGCTGAGGCTGGTTTTTCGCCAATGCCGCGCAGCATGAGCCCGGGGCGGGTGCGAAAGATGTATGCCCAGGCTGCAAAAATCAGGATGAAGGAGAGGTAGGTCATCAGGTCGTGGCGGAAGAGCAAGGTTCCCAGAGCAGGGATGTCACTTAAACCGGTCACGGGAACCAGTCCCAGGCGCGGGCCTATGGCCCCCATGTAGCCGTTGCCCAAAAAATAGGCCAGGTCGCGGCAGGTAATTGCCAGCACAAAACCAACGGCTACTTGTGAAAGTTTCAGGGTGATGGAAGAGTAGGCCACGATGGCCGCAACCAGCGCGCCGACCAAAGCCCCGGTGAGAAATCCGGCTAACAGGCTGTTTGTTTCTACTGCAACGGCAAAACTTGCCATGGCTGAGAGCAGGATGGTTCCGTTGAGCGACAGGTTGATGACCCCGGCGCGTTCCGAGAAGGTTTCACCGATTACGGCAAAGAGTATGGGGGCGGCGCTGACGAATACGCCAGCCAATCCAATCAGCAAGGTTTCGTTGGTCATGAGGAGGCCGCCTTTCGTTTGAAGTATTTCTGGCGCATGCCTTCAGCCAGCAAAACGAACAGCACCAGCACGCCTTGTAAAACGCCCGCCAGCGAAGAATCCAGTTTGTGCAGGATGGGGAGTTGAATGCTGCCGATGTTGAGCGCTGCGAAGAATAGCGATACCGGGGCGGCCCAAAATGGGTGGAAGTTGACCAACATGCCAATCATTAGCCCCATATAGCCGTAGCCGCTTGAGATGGCGGGAATTAATCGATGATAAACCGCCGTCACCTGAACTGCGCCGGCTAACCCGCCAAGAGCGCCGCACAGGAAGAAGGCCAGCATCATGTGCTGCCAGGTGGGAATGCCTAGAATGTAAGAAGCGCGTGGGTTTTTGCCAACTGCTTTGAGGCGCAGCCCGAAGTATGTACCGCGCAAGAGGAAGAAAACCAGAATGACAGCAGCGATGCCCAGTATCAGCGCCCAGGGACTCAGCCGTAACCCCTCAAGAGTTGCCAGGCGAAAGGCCTCGTCGAAAGGTTCGGTGCCGCTCATGGAGGCCACGCCGGGGCGCTTCCAGGGGCCGAAAATCAGCCATAGGGAAATTGAAGTTGCCACGAAGTTTAGCCCCAGGCCGCCAAAAATTTCATTCACGCCGCCAAAGGTCTTCATTACCCCGGCCAGTGAGGCCCATAATGCGCCGCCTAGCATCCCGGCCAAAATTGCCAGGGCTAGTACCAGCGCAGGCGGCAGGCTGGTATCTTGTAGGAGGCGAATGGCTCCGGTGGTGAAAATAGCGCCCAGCATGATTTGGCCTTCAATGCCAATATTCCACAGCCCGGCGCTGAAGGTGATGAGCAATCCTGTTGAAACCAGCACCAATGGCACCCAGGCGCTAAGCACGCTGGCAAAGCGGCTTGATGTGCCAATTGCGCCGCTGGTAATATCGCTGAAAACGCCCAAAGGTTGCGCGCCAACGGCCAGCAAAATCAGGAAGGTAAATATCAAGGCTAGGAGTAAAGCGCCCAGTCGCAAGAGTAAAAGATTCCAGCGCGTTTCAGGCATTGGCGGCCTCCGTTGTGTTGGTAATGTTTTCCCAGCCTTTGCCGCCGATGAGTTGCCCAAGCTGCTCTACGCTGGTGGATGCGGCATCGATGGGGGGCGAAACCTGGCCTGAGAAAAAGACCAGGATGCGGTCGCTGTATTGCAGGATTTCATCGAGGTCAGAGGAGATGAAGAAAATGGATGTGCCTTGCCGACAGCGTTCTTTGAGTTTGCTCCAGATATACATGACGGATTCAATATCCAGTCCGCGCGTGGGGTGTTCGACCAGAATCAGGTCGAGCGGGTTGTTCATGAGGGAGAGCAGGGCGCGCTGCTGGTTGCCTCCCGAAAGCGATTCGACGCTGCTTTCGGGGCGGCCTTTGATGTTAAAGGATTTGATGTTTTCCTGTGATTTTTGCACGGCAGCCGCGCGATTGATGAACATGCCTCGTTGTTCGCCCGCCAGGATGACGTGTTCGGTAAGGGTCATGCCTGGCACGAGTCCTTCTTCGAGGCGCGCGGCGGGCAGGTAAACCACGCCGTTTTTCTTAAAGTCGTGATAGGTGCGGGCGGTCAGGTTGGTGTCTTTCAGGTAAATTTGCCCACCAGTTGGACGAACCAATCCGGCGCAGGCCTGGAGAAAGAGCGACTGGCCTGAACCTTCCATGCCGGCCAGTCCAATCACTTCATGTTGACGCAGGTTTACAGAGACGTGCTGAATTTTCAGCCGGTAATCTTCTACCGAGAGATTTTCGAGGCGCAGGGTGCTTTCGCCCGGGTCGAAACTGGCGCGCCCGCCAAAAGTGATGACTTTGCCGAACATCATTTCGACCAGTTTTTCGGCATTAAAGGGTGGCGACATTTCACCAACCAGTTTTCCTTGTTGCAAAACGGCAACGCGGTCGCATAAAACTTCGACATCTTCAAGTTTATGCGAGACAAAAATGATGGTTTTGCCTTCTTTTGCCAGAATTTTGAGGGTGGCAAATAATTTATCTTTTTGCAGGGCTGAAATGCCGGTGGTCGGCTCATCTAAAATCAGGACGCGCGCCCCCAGCCAGAGCAGGCGTAAAATTTCGAGTTGTTGGCGTTCGCCTACGGTGAGCGAATCGGTATAGGCGTTGGGGTTGAGGTGAAATCCAAATTGCGCGGCCAGTCGTTTGAAATCTGCTGCGGCGGCTGCGCGGTCAAGGAAGAGGCCGCCGGGTTGTCCAAGAACGAAGTTGTCTATTACCTTGAGCGGGGGGAAGTCGAGCGGGTCCTGATGCAACATGCCAACGCCTTGTTTGATTGCATCAGCAGGGGAGTGGATGATGACCGGCTTTCCATCTAAAAAAATTGTGCCGCTATCAGCCTGGATGAATCCCGATAGCACTTTCATCAGGGTGCTTTTGCCTGCGCCGTTTTCTCCCAATATGCCTTGTATCATACCGGCTGGCATGGACAGGTTAATGTTATCGTTGGCATGTACACGGCCAAAGGTTTTGTGAATGTTTTGGAGCTCAACGTTCATGGTCTGTTCCCGGTCACTCCGATACGTTAATATAGTTGGAAAACAGGGACAGGTCACATCAAGAGGCCTGTCCCTGTTTTTTTGTTGGGGTTATTGCGAAACGCTTTGGCCTTCCATGCCTTCGAGCAATTGCGGCAGGTACCAAATTTGTTTAAAGGTGGCAACCTCGCCATCAGCCAGGAAGGGGGTACCATCCTGATAGTTGAGCGGGCCGGTGAAGAGTTCCAAGCCGCCAGCCAGCTCCGCAATGAAACTATCCACTGCGGCAGTGGCATCTGCAGAGAGTGCTTTGCCCTTCAGGAAGCCCATGGCCGAGGTATCGGGGTTGTTGATGTCTTTCCAATCGGGGCTGGGAACGAGGAAGGAGGGCTTCCAGGTGCCTGCTTTGGCCTGGCGGACCGCCTCGGCGTAGGAGGGTCCCCAGTTGTAGTAGGGGACGCCCAGGCAGATTTCGGGGCCTTCTTCACAAGCGCCGATGTAGTCATACGGCGCTGCCCAAACTTTCATGCCTTCTGCGGCGCGTTTGCGGGCTTCGGTGACGACTTCGGTGGTGTCGATGCCAGAGATGGCTACATCATAACCGCTGTTGAAGAACTCGTTGGTAACCTGGGTCGGGTCAGATGTCACGCCGGGGATGTTGAACCAGAAACCAATCCAGGTCACTTTGAATTCCAGGTCGGCGGGGTCTTTGCCGCGATATTTTTCCCAGCAGTGCTTGGCGCCCAGATATGTAGCGGCGGTGTAGCGGCGGGTTTCTTCGTTAATCAACGGGCCAACATAACCGATTTTGCCGGTTTCGGTGGTCATGGCGGCGGCGCAACCCGAAATGGCCTTGCCGTATTCCATGTTAACCATGATGTTGCCGAGATTGGGCAGGCCTTTGTAGGCTGCGCCTTCTTCCCAGGCTGAATCGCCGGAAGCGTGGATGACGATGACTTCAGGGTTGGCCTGGGCAAATTCAAGCGCGCCATCTTTCATATCGTCTGAGTTGAAGATAATCAGTTTGGCGCCCTGGGAGGCCAGTTCTTCAGCCAATTGGGCCGGGGTGGTGCCGGGGCGGTCGGCGGGGTTGACTTTGTCGATGTAAATCAGTTTGGTGCCGGGCACATTTTTCTCGACATATTCGCCGCCTTCGTGATGAGCCTGGCTCCAGCCACGGTCATTGTACGGGCCGACGTGCAACATGCCGAAGATGAAAGGCTCATCGGATGCTGCGGGGGCAGCAGGTTCGGTAGTGGGCGCGGCGGGCTGGGGCGCGGCGGGCTGGGGCGCGGCGGTTTCGGCGGCGGGTTGCGTGCCGCAAGCTGCCAGGACAAGCGCAAATACCATCATCAACATCGTAAGGCGAAACAGGTTTTTTTGCATAGTGATACTCCTCCGGGGTTTAGTGATTTTCAACGAATGGATTTACACGAATGAAAGGATTATCGAACGTTTTGACTGCCTCCTTCCTGTCTGCGCGCGTCGGTCAAGCGAGAAAATTTGTCAGACAAATTAATGTCCCCTTGATGATACAGAAATTTGTTCAGAAAAACCAATGCCATTTTTCATTACATTTCCAGTCAAAAGGCATAATTTAGATTGTGTGGCCTGATTCGACGCGCTGCTGGTTTTTGTCTTTTTTGGTTCTCCCGTTTCTGACGGGTGGCCCCTGCGGGTTTTTCCGGTAAAAACGATAGAGCCTCTTTTTCGCATTGAACGCGCAAATTTCAGTCGCGTAGCATAGATGCAACGCCACTGGCAATAGTAGCACAAAAAATAGCAATGTAGCAAGGATTTAGTAACGGTTGAGCAGGGCTTCCTTAAAGTCGGAGTGCGTCGCACCTTTTTTGACGGAATTATGCTCTACCTGGGGCTTTTTGCCGTTATAACGAAGAGCATCTACTTGTTTGGCGCGACGCATCCCAGACAAATTAACTTTAAGAAAGCCCTGAACGGTTGAGCAGAACCATTGTTTTTTGTGGTTCGCCCAGGTATTCCGCGCTGCTGTTCGTCACAAGCACATCTTCCTCCAGCCCGATGTAACCATAGCCTGGCACGGCCAGCCCTGGTTCGATGGTATACACGTTGCCCTCCTCCACGCGCTGACGGGGCGAATCGCCGTATTTTTCCCATTCTGGGCCGAGCATTGCGCCGCCGTCGTGCGCCACGCGCCCCAATTGGTGACCTGTTCCATACATGTACTCTGGATACCCGGCCTCGATCACGGTTTTGCGGGCGGCGGCATCCGCATCTTTGCCCATCACACCCGGTTTGAGCACAGCGCGGCAAGCCTCCACCGCCCCGCGCGCCGTTTCAAACCCGCGCATTACCTCAGGCGGCGCATCCACCTCCCCGGAGCGCAAGATATACGCCATGCGCTGGATGTCGGAGCAGTAGCCCTCGAATTTGACGCCGAAGTCGAAGTGCAGCAAGTGCCCAGGCTGGATTTGGATGTCGGTTGGCCCGGCATGCCCAACCGGGGAATCTGGCCCGCTGTTAACGGCTGGGTTTGACTCGCGCGGCCAGGCAAAGCCTACGCCTGCTTCCTCCATCTGGGCGTGCATGAACGCTCCCACTTCTTTTTCTGTCATCCCCACTCGAATGAATTGGAAGGTCTTTTCGAAGATTTCCTCAGTGATTTGCACCGCCCGGCGGATTTTCTGCGCTTCGGCGGGCGTTTTGCGGCCTCGCAGGGCGCTAACCACTCCTTCAGCGCTGACCAGTTTATCGGCGTAGGGTGTGCCTTTGAGATACTCCTGCAATTTGAGATACATGGCGTGGGTCAATCCGTCGGCGTGGACGTTGTTGCGGCTGAAGTTGACGGCTACCTGCCGGGGATGGAGCCGCGCCAGCGTCTCGCGCAAAATGCCGCTGATGGCGGTATCATACAGAATGACCTCGTTGTACACATCCAGGCGATTGATTGCTTCCGCCTCGAAGCGCCCGACGATGGCGATTTTTTCACCGTTGCTGGTCAGAATCAGCGCGCTTTCCCAGGTCAGGTCGCCGGGGCCAATCAGGAAATCGAGAACCGGGTCGCGCACGCCTGAAGTCTCGCGCGCGAAGGTCAGCCACAGGTCAGTGCCTTGCTCGTTAAGAATGCCGAGCGCTTGCTGGGTTTTTTCTTGAATCAGGGTCATTGAATCTCCTTATTCGACACTGCCTACCTGTTTACAGATTGTTCAATTTCGCAAATTCAATCGCCATGTCATCGCGCTCGAAAGTCAGGCAGAGCGTTTTCTGGCTGGCCTTCCATTGAGCGCGCAGGCCAACAATGTCGTGACTTTCGCTAAAAAGAGCCAAGATAGTTAGCGGACGACTGATGATGAGTTTGCCAAAATAGGGCGCCGAGATGATTTTCAGACCGAATTCGGTTACTGTTCCCCCAATTACCGCAATAAGCAGCGCGCTTGCCCCGGCCAGGATGAACGAATACCGTCCAATGTCCACCCGAGAATAAATCCCCAGCCAATCCCAGATGGGAAGGATGGGGATGATAACCAGCCACAGGAGCAAAAAGGAGACCGCTGCCAAAAGAAGCGCACTGATGGCAAATGGCAGCAGCGAGAACCACTCCAGGCGGTTTTCCAGTTGAATGCACTCCTGGCAAAGCGGCGGTTCAAGTTCCAGCAGGGTCGTTTTTTTGTTCGATTCTGGGCTGATGTCGAGCGAGATGCCGCGCGTGCCTGCTTTGGGCTGCCCGCACTTGAGGCAGCGTTCGGGGAACAGGAAGTTGGGAAGTTGGCGGGACGATTTAATGCGGATGCTGAGGGTTTGCATGGGTAACTCCTATCGGTAAAAGGAGTAAGGCAATTTGCCAAATTGCCTTACAATAATTCACGTAGCGCAGTCAGCAAAGCCAGCTCCTGTTCAGGCAAGACGGCGCGTGGGTCAAGCAGCACCAGGTCCTTTTCGGCGCGGGCAATGATGGGGGGGGGTATTTCCGCAGTTTTGCAAGGAATTTATCGGGAGATTTGACGGGCAGACTCAAGGCAAAAGTGGGGAGATTCTCGCCGGGCAGGCTGCCGCCGCCGACGGTTGATTCTGCCGAAACCACCTCGCCGCATCCGATTTCCGTTTTCCAGGCCTCGGCCCTGGCTCGAAGAGTCTCCGGCTTCTGTGAAATCATCTGCCAGATGGGAATTTCGCGCTCGGCTTCATCTTTCAGGTAGTGGATGAGCGTGGCCGAGAGCGCGGCCAGGCGGGTTTTGTCGGCCCGCACGGCGCGGGCGAGGGGGTGTTTTTTGATTTTGGCGAGCAAAGCGGCTTTGCCGAGGATGATTCCGGCCTGTGGGCCGCCGAGCAGTTTGTCGCCAGAGAACATGACGACATCGGCGCCTGCCGCCAGTGATTCTTGTACGGTGGGTTCGTGGGTCATGCCATATTTGGCGACGTCAATGAATGTGCCTGAGCCGAGGTCGTCAATGAAGATTGCCCTGTTCTGGTGAGCGGTTTGGATGATGTCGCTCAGGGCTGGTTCTTCGGTGAATCCGATGATGCGGAAGTTGGAGCGGTGGGCGCGCATGACCAGGGCCGGGGCAGAAAGGGCTTCGTCGAAATCGGTCAGGCGGACTTTGTTGGTGGTTCCGATTTCGACCAGTTTTGCGCCGCTCTGTTTCATTACATCTGGGACGCGGAATCCACCGCCGATTTCGACCAGTTGCGAGCGGGGGATGATGACTCTTTTGCCTTTGGCGAGCGAGGAAAGAACCAGTAAGACTGCCGAGGCGCAATTGTTGACGACCAGAGCTGCTTCGGCGCCGGTTAATTGTTTGAGCAGGGCTTCGGCATGTATCAGCCGCGAGCCGCGCTTGCCGGTATCGAGGTCAAATTCGAGGTTGGTGTATCCGGCTGAGGCGGCCAGCATGGCATTGATGGCGGATTTACTGAGCGGGGCACGTCCCAGGTTGGTGTGCAGGATGACGCCTGTGGCGTTGATGACCGGTTCCAGGGTAGGTTTTGTCCATGCTGCGAGGCGGGAGCCTGCCAGGGATAGGATGGTTTCGTTTGATGGGACTCCACCTCCGGTCAGGACATCTCCCCGAACCGCTTCAAGTGCCGCGCGCATGGCCTGGACGGTGAGCGGGCGGCCATATTCGGCGATGAGGGCGGCGGATTGCTGGAGGAGAAAATCAACCGAGGGGAGGTTGCGCAGGGTTGTCATTGGGGGTGGGGTTGGTTTCGCGGGCGCGCAGGAGGTATTCGATTGCGGCGAGGCCGAGCGCCAGCCACAGGCCGATGGAGAAGTCGAGGATGCGGCCAATGCTGAACCAGGCCAGCGCGGCAAAATAAAAACCGAACCAGGTGGCTTGACGGGTGATGACGCGCGATTCGACTGGTGTATGGGAAGGAAAGATGTGGTTGAGCAGGTAGACAAGTGGGAGCGCAGTGCCAGTACATGCCAGAACGACAAGGGCAAAGAAGCCCCAGCGCGGCCAAATTTGCGGTTCGGTCAGGTTGAGTAACAGGTATAACCCGCCCCATCCGCCGACGACGAGCAGGATGTTGGGGAAGAGGAAGGGGCGATAGGAGGTGGCTTCGTTGTGAGGGTTCTCTTCGAGATTCGGGAGATGCTGCCGATTGGTTTCATCCATGCGGGCGATTATACCCCGCAAAGGGAAGGCAAATTTCCATTTTGCCCTACAAATGGGGGATGAAAATTGTATAATCTTATGAGAAAGGAGATTGCCTATGAATGTTTCAGAAGCCATCCGCGCCAAGCGCGCGGTGCGTAAGTTTTTGGAGAATCCGCTTCCTGATGAGGCAGTACGGGCGATTCTGAACGCTGGGCGGCGTTCGCAATCCTCGAAAAACGGCCAGGCCTGGCAGTTTATTGCCATCCGCGACCGGGATACACTAAAGGCGCTTTCAACTTGTGGGGAATGGGCCGGGCATTTGGCGGGGGCGGCGCTGGGCGTGGCGATTCTGACTCCAAACCCGGCTGAAAAATTCCAGACGATGTTCGATGCCGGGCAGGCGGCTGCCTTCATGCAGTTGGCGGCCTGGGAACTGGGCATCGGCTCTTGCCCGGCATCCATTTACGAGCCAGAGAAAGCGCGTGAGATTTTGGGTTTCCCTGCCGAGTGGCATTTGCGCACCGCGCTTTCGTTTGGCTACCCGGCAGAGGCGGCTGTCATTTCGGCTGCGCCTAAAAAAGGCGGGCGGCGCGGCCTGGATGAGGTGACGCATTGGGACAGGTGGCAGGCAGGGAAATAAAAAAATGTCAACGCCGACCACGACCTCCACGACTACGACCACTATCCTGCGGGTGAATGAAGCCAAGCGAATCAAGTTGTTTAACAATTTTACGAAGACACTGCATGAACTGGTCAACCTGCCGGTGAGCATCTGGGTTCCTGATAAACAGCGGCGGCAATTGCGGGTTGTGGCTTTCCAGGGTATGCCGTCTGTGCTTAAAGAAGACGCGGTGATTGGCCTGAATGAATCGAGCGTGATTGCGGATGTGTTCTGGTCAATGCAGCCTGAAATAGTTCCAGATGTGTTGCGTGAGCCGCGCTGGAAACATAAACAAAACGCCCTGGCGCAGGGTTGGGTTTCAGCTTTGTGCTCGCCCATTAATGTCAGTGGTCAGGCTGAGGGGGTGATGACGGTTTACGCCGGGCGGGGGCAGACGGGCAACCTGGATGGACTGAAAACCCTGGCTGAGAATTTTGTCAGCCAAATTGTTCTCACTATCGAAGTAGAAAACCGCCGGGTGGTGCTGGAAGCGCTGATGCACATCAGCCAAAAATATGAGACGGTTTCAAAAAATCTGAAAGACATCCTGAAGGGGGTTGTGAGGGCCAGTTGCGATGTGCTGGGGGCCGATTGCGCAGTTTTGTACCCTTTTGATGCGGAGCGGGAGCTATATTATGACCAGGCGCATGTCGTCCATCATGGTTTGCTGGAGCCGCTCGAACTGAGCGAAAAGCCGCGCGCGCAGTGGAGCATGGCAGCTCAGGTTCTTCACGAAAATGAACTGGTCATTGATGACCTGGCAGCGGAGCACCCTGACCGTTTGCATGACAATTTTATTGCGCGGGAGGGCGTGCGGGCTTTTATGGCGATTGCGCCGCGCGCCAACAACACCGCTTTGGGGCTGTTATTCATCAATTACCGAAGCCTGCATAAATTTACTGAGGAAGAAAAAAATTCGATTCGTTTGTTTGCCCATCAGGCCGGGATTGCTATTCATAATGCCCAGTTGTTCAGCCGCTCGCAAAAACAAACCCAGGCGCTGAAGGAATTGCATGATATTGGTTCGGGGCTGCTCTCCATCCCTTCGACGCGCAAAAAACTGAAAGAGGTAATGGATGAAGTGGCGCAGACGGCGTGTAAGTCGTTGGGCGCTGACCTGGTTGACTTGTATCACTACAACGAGGAAGAAGACCGCTTTTTGCTGCCTCCCTCGGTTGCTGGGGAGCGCGGCAGCCCCAGCCCGAAGATGATTTACAAAGATGATGTGGTTAGCCAACTGTTCGAGGCCCGTAACCCGCTCTATATTACCGATTCTCAACATGACCCGCGCACCAACAGCCCCTTCGCGCACAATCGGCCTTCAGATACCCAAACCAGGGTGCGCTTTGTTGCGCGAGAACGCATACAATCTACTGCTGCCATTCCGTTGGTGGTTGACAAAAAAGCGGTAGGAACGCTATTTATCAACTATCGAACGCCACAGACCTTTCCTGAACACCAGAAAGAACTGATTGAGATTTTTGCTGCGCAGGCGGCCATTGCGATTGCTAACGTTGGCCTGTACGAACGCTCGCAGAAGCGCGCCGAGGCGCTCAGCCGCTTGAACAGCGTGGCCGAAAACTTGATCCAATTGAGTGAAGGCACGGCTGAACTTCCACGCCTGCTGAAGCAGGTTGCCGAAGGCGCGCACGATGTGCTGGATGCAGACCTGGTTGACCTGTACCAGTATGAACAAAACCGGAATCTGTACCCCATGCCGGTCATCGAGGCGGGGAATCGTTACCAGCCGGTACTGAAAGAAAAGATGTACCGCACGGATATTGCTTGCACAGTGGTTGAGGTGGGTCGCCCCTGGTATGTAGTTGATGCTGCCAGCGAATCTGCGCTCACGAAACCTTATGAGGCGCGACCAGAGCAGGGTAAGGAACGCTTTGTGGTGCGGGAAAAAATCCAGTCTATGGCAGCGGTTCCGATGAAGATTGGGAGTGAAATCGTTGGGGTGCTGTTTGTCAGTTATCGCCAGAAGCAGGGTTTTCTAAAACCACAGCGCGAACTGATAGAATTATTTGCTGCTCAAACGGCTATCGCCATCCGCAATGCGCGCTTGCTCATCCGGCGCAAAGCCCTGCTTGCATCGGGCAACTTGCTTGCTTCGCAAGTCAATCGAACCGAAAACGAACTGCTCAACCTGGTATATGCCCAGGTTAACCAGTTTATGGACAGTCGCAACTTGACCATCGCGCTCTATGACCCGATGCGCGACGATGCGCGCCCTGGCCTGGCGCTGCGCGATGGAAAGAGACAAGCCAATGCAGGCTGGGAGATGGGGCAGCGCTGGCAGGCGCATATCAAATCTATCGTTCAAAACCGCAAGCCTGTTTTTTCGTCAAGACGGGCAGAACTGGAATCGGGGCGATTCCAACCTGAAGAAGTGTTCTTTTCATCCTGGATGGGCGCGCCTATGCTGTCGGGTGACCGAGTTTTGGGCGCAATTGTGGTCTACCATGAGCGAGAAAACACATATACGATTGATGACCTGTCTGCCTTGCAAACCATTGCCAACCAGGCAGCCGCTGCGCTGGAAAATACCCGCCTCTACAACCAGGCCCGCAGCGATGTGCTGGCCGAGCGCCAACTTGCCACGCTGGGACGCGCTATGGCTGCCATTGAGCACCGCATCAACAATACCCTCAACATCATCCCGCCCAACCTGATGCGACTGCGTAACCGGCTGGATACGCGCGATGACGAGCTTGAAGAAATCCTCGGCATTATTGAACGCAACACCCGCTACACTGCCACCCTGCTCAAACGCATTCGCGCCCCGCTGCTGGAGGTCAACCCAGAAGAAGTGGACATCAACGCCCTGGTGACAGAAATCTTTGAACAGCAGCGTCAGGAGTGGACGGCAGACCGCACCCGCTGGCTGGTGGAAACATCTATGGAAACCTGCCCAGGTTTGCCAAACGTTAACTTGCCAAAAGGGCAAATTGCGGAGGTCTTTCAAAACCTTATCCAAAACGCTTACCGCGAGCTAGAAAAAGCCCACAAACTGCTCCACGCGCATCGGGACAAGATTCCGCCGGGAGTATCGTTTGGCGGCGCGAAAATCCATGTTTGGACAGCGCTTGAGGACGGGAAAGTTCGGGTACGGGTAAAAGACAATGTGCCTGGCGGCATCCCTCCAAAAATTCAGCCGCGCCTGTTTACCAAACCCGTCTCACCGGCCAACCAGGAGGAAGGTTCGGGTTTGGGCTTGTGGTTAAGCAAGATAATCATGGACAGTCTTGGCGGCGATATCCGCATAGAAGCGACAGGCTTGCTCGGCACTACCATGCTGGTTGAAATTCCTGCGCCTGGGCAAGGAGATAAATCATGATGCGCGGCAAAATCCTTGTCGTAGATGACCTGCCCGACGTGCGCAGTACCGCGAGCGGCATCTTGCGCGATGAAGGCTATCTGGTCTGCGCTGCCGCCTCGCGCGAGGAAGCTCTCGCCATTTTGGAAAACGAACGCTTCCACATTGCGGTGCTGGATGTACGGTTAGACGAAAGCGACGAGGATAACCGCGATGGCATGGAACTGCTGCGAGAAATCAACCAGCGTTACCCTGCCATTACCGTCATCATGCTCACCGGTTATGCCGATGCAGAGATGGTACGCGAATCGCTGCAACCAGCCAATGGCCGCCAACCTGCCTATAGCGTGGTATTTAAACAGGAAATGACTCGCCTGCCCCAAACAGCCCATGCCGCGTTTCAGGAATCCCTGCGGCTCAACCTGGGGCTGGTCATCGAAGACCCACAAGGCTGCATCGCGCAGTTAGCGGGGCAAATTCGCTTCCCTAACGGCAAAATCCCATCTACCGAAGATATCAGCCTGCAAATCCAGGAAGTCTTTTGTAAATTGTTTTTTGAGTGCGAGAAAATCCGTTTGGCGAAGATGCAGCAGGGCTTTAGCGGCGCGGCGGTTTTCCTGGTGACGCCCACCTACCAGGTCAAAGGCCAGGGTCAAAATCTAGTTGTCAAAATTGGCAACCGCCATGAAATCAACGCAGAAATCAAAAATTATGAGCAGCATGTGAAGGGTGTCGTGGGCGGGCATCGCATCCCCGAGGCGCTGCGCAGCGCCAGCACCCGCCACGTCAGCGGAATTTTATACTCCTTCATTGGTCTCGAAGACCAAACCGAGAACTTTTCTGGCTTTTACCAGGCTGCCACGCTGGAAGAATTGCTGCCCGTCTTGAACAATCTCTACTCCAAGACACTCTTCCCGTTCAAAGACACAACCGGGCGGCTAAAGAAAGACTATGACCTGCGCGATTTCTACCTGCGCCACCTGCACTTAAGTGATGAAAAACTTCAAAAAATTGTGACCGGAATCGGCGCAGGGCAAGCCATTTTCACCGAACGCGCCGAAGGCGTATGGCAATTTGGAACGGAAAGACTCCCCAACCCGCTGCGCTACGCCAGAGACGCAAATTTCCAGGCCGATAGTTTCTTTACCACCATTCACGGCGACTTGAACGGAAACAACATCCTACTCGACCCGCACCACGCCACCTGGCTGATTGATTTCCTGACCACTACTGACGATGGTCACATCTTGCAAGATTACGCCGCGTTGGAGACCAACCTGCGCTTCCGGCTATGTCCAGACGCGGGCCGTGACCTGGAAATAATGCTCCGCTGGGCCGGCAGCAGTTTTCATGGGAATCTTTTGGCGGCCCCGCTTTCAGCCGCCGCCAATGACCACCCCGGCTTGCGCAAAGCCCATCGCATCATGCTGCACATTCGCGCGCTGGCGGCGCAGACTATCGGCTACACCGACTATGCCTACCTGGTTGCGCTATTTTTTAATACCCTGCGTGCCGCCACTTACCGCGAAGCAAGCGATTTTACCCGTAACCATGCGCTCTATTGCGCGGCCCAAATTGCCAACAGATTGATTCAGATGTGAGTGGCGGTCTTAAGATGATAAAACAGTATCTAACGTCAGTTCGGGTTAGGGCAGTAAGACAATTGGCGAATGAAAGCCAAGAGAA
>CAYLZI010000062.1:0-15206 GCA_964388215.1 uncultured Anaerolinea sp. | reverse complement strand
CATCCGCGTCCATGCGACGGGCAAACGCCGTTTCAGGCTGGTGACGCACTATTGGATTGATGATAGCGCAGTGGAGAAGACAATCGCGGGGTTTAAAGAGGTGCTGGCGTAGCGTGGAATTCATTCCGCGCCCAGGGCTGCGCTTTCCTGCTGTTCCAGTTGACTATCGCTCGCTTCCACCTGGTTGCGGCCTCGGCTTTTGGCGATATATAGCCGCCGGTCTGCCAGCTGGATGAGTTTGTCGCTGTCATCCGCTTCTGCTGGGAAGACTGCAATCCCCTGGCTGATGGTGGGAAATGGCAGGGTTTTTTCATCCTTCGGATGGAGCGACAGGGCGCGCAGTGTCTCTTGCAGGCGCAATGCAACTTGGCTTGCCTGTGAACCGCTGGCATTAGGAAGCACGATGGTAAATTCCTCGCCACCCCAGCGTCCAACCGAATCGGTGGATTTGATGTGTTGCTTGATGGCCTGTGCCAGCCTGACCAGGACTTCATCGCCGGTTTGGTGGCCGTAAACGTCGTTGTATTGCTTGAAGTAGTCAATGTCGAGCATCACCAGGCTGAGCGGCGCGCCGCTCGAACGGGCTTTTTCGAGTTCCTGTTGCAGGATGTGGACGATGTACCCGTGATTGTAAACCTCGGTCAGGCTGTCGAGCCGCGACCTGGATTCCACCTCGCTGTGGTGGTTTGCATTATCAAGCGCCAGGGCGGTGTGCTGGGCCAGGTTTTCGAGCAGTTCGAGGGCGGTTCGGTCGAAGGCGTTGGGGGTGTACGAGGCAACCGCCAGTACTCCGTTGATGCTGCCGGCTTTCATCGGCACGCCCATCCAGCAGGCGCTGTTACGATTGTTGCCGGTCAAGATGACTTGCACGCCCTCCAGTTTGACATCGCGGCTCAGATCGGGGAAAAAAAGCGAGGATTGGTTGCGGACCACCCAGCCTGAAAGAGTTCCCGCCATGTTTATTTCTTGCGGGGGGAAGTATGAGCCATCATCATAAACCAGTTGCAGGTCAAGATGTTCCTGGCTTGTTCTGACTCCCATAAAATAGGTATCCGCTTCGATGGCTTTCTGGATGGCGTCGCCCAGGATGGACAGAACTTGTTCCTGTTCAATTGTGGAGTTAATTTGGCGCGAAAACTCATTGATGGTCCGTAATCGCTGAATGTGGTGGTTGTTGACTTTGAGCATGCTCACCACAAATTCGACAATGACAATTGTCAAGATAGCGGCTGCCCATATTCCAGGAGCGCGATTTGGGTTTGACCCTTCCAGCCAATTCCCCAGGATGAATCCGATTAAAACCAGGCTCATATAAACATAAGCCGCCCGATGCCCGAGCAGCAGGCTGGTGATTGTGACTGCCAGTAAAATAACCGCTGTAGGAATGATGAGCAGGGGGGCAGGTATCCACAATAGCGTGATAATGGATAGACTGGTATGAATAACAAGCAATAAGACCTGGAAAGCCGCCTGCTGGTAAGGTAATTTTTCGAACCATAAGATGTGCGCTGCGCTGTAAATTGTTCCTAAAATTGCCAGAAAAAGAATCCTGAATTGTGTTTCACCATTGGGAAGTGTAAACACAGTAAACGCCGCCAGCGCAATGCACAACAGGAATACGCCTACAAACGCGGGTTGTATAATTTGCTGAACCTCGTGTTTGGGCAGGCTCTGGGGAGATGAAAACCGGCGCAACATGTCCATTAGAGAATCTTTTCCAGGGTTCCGTCTTCGGCCATTTTCGCAAATTCTTTCACAACGTCTGGGTCGAATAAAACATCCGCTTTTTCGCGCAGGTATTCAACTGCCTCCATCGTCGAGATGGGTTTTCGGTAAGGGCGCTCAGATGTCAGAGCGTCGAAGGCATCAACGACCGAGAAGATGCGCGCCATAAGCGGGATGTCGCGGCCTTTTAACCCAAGCGGGTAGCCGGTGCCGTCCCATCGTTCCTGGTGAAAGCGGATGACTGGCAGGGCGTCTTTCAAGAAAGGAATCCCCTCAATAATGCGCGCGCCGATATCGGGGTGCAGGCGCATGGTCTCCCACTCGGCGGGGGTGAGCGGCCCGGGTTTAAGCAGGATGGTGTCGCTGATACCGATTTTTCCAATGTCGTGCAGAATGGCGCCACGCTCCATCACTTTGGCCTGGTCGGGTGTAAAACCTATCCGCCTTCCCAATTCGGTAGAAAGACGCGAGACTCGCAAACTGTGACCTTCGGTTTCGCGGTCGCGCGCATCCAGTGCCGATGAGAGCGCGCCGAGGGTCTGGTCGTAGGTGAGTTCCAATTGATGATAGGCCAGCTCTATTTGTTCGGCCTGTTTGCGGGTTTCGACAATCAGGATGCTGCGCTCAAGGGCGATGGCGGCCTGGTTTGCCAGGGAGCGCATGGTGTCGGAAAAGCGGCTGTTGGAGGACTGGCTTTCATCTACTTCTACCCAAAGCGCGCCATATTGGCGGCGCGGGGTTTGCAGGGGCAGGCATATCCGCTCTGTGTTGTTTGGCCCTGCGGTGATGATGGTCTGCCCGCTTTCCAGGGCGTCGTTAATCAGCGACATTGGATGCTGCGAACCGGGATGCGGCCCGCTGGTGTCAATTTGTACGCGCGCTTCCACTTCTTTTTCAGGGGAGAGCAGCACAATCCCGGCGGCATCGCCCTTGCTGAGCCGGAAGGCGGTTTCGGCGATGGCGCTGGCCGCGTCTGAAAATTTTTCTGCAAGCAAGATTTTGGTGCTTAACTGATAGAGTTGCGTGGCAGTTGCCAGCATCGAGCGTAATTCCTGGTACAGCCAGGTTGACTCAATAGCGGCAGCGGATTGCGTTGCCAGCAGGCTGATCAATCCTTCGTCGCTCTCTGAGAACATGCTATTCCCCTGTTTGCCAAAAGCCAGAATGGCTCCAATAGACGATTGCCGCAGACGGATGGGAATGGCCAGCAGGCTGCGAAGCTCATTGCTGCCAATTTGGGTGCTGCTAAACTTTTTTCGCGCGTCTCGCAGGCGGATGGCTGTCGCGCTTTTTAGTACTGTTTGGATGAGGGTATTCCCGCCTGGGTCGGTTCCTAACATTCCTTGCAGGGTGGGAGCATTGCCGACGTGCGCCGCGCGGGTAAACCTGCCATCCTGGTCTACCAGGGCAACGAAGATGAAGCGCGCATCCAGGGTATTTTGGGCCACCTGGGCAATTTGCTGAATGACTCCCTCAACATCCAGCGTGGTCGAAAGGGTGATACCGGCAGTAATCAGGCTGGTCAGGTGTTGGTCGTGTTCACTGCGAATCCAGGAAGTGATTAATTGGATGGCGACTGTTTCCAGGGTGCGCATGTCGCTGTCATCGAAATAGTTGATTTCCTGGTGGTCGGCGACGAGAACACCGCGTAAGCGGTTGTTGTGAAGGAGCGGCACAACTAGTTCTGAGCGTGTATCATTGTTTTTGATGTGAATATAGTCTGGGTCGAGGCGCGTGTCGGATGCGATTTGCGTCCTGCGCAATCGCGCGGCTCGCCCAACAATACCGACGGTCACTGCCTGCCGGTATCCGGGAGGAATCTCCGCTGCATTTTGCCCGCTGGCTGCCAATACAATCATTTCTTCGCGCGCATCGTCGTAAATCATCACTGCCGTCAGGCAGCCGCCGAGCGCGTTATGAATGGCGTTGGCGGTTAATTGTGCGGCGACGGGTGGGTCGAGGACGACTTCCAGGCTTTGGTTTAAGTCGTGAAGCAGGCTTAACTGCGCAACGCGTCGTTTTTCTGCCGCGAGTTGTCGGGCCAGGAGGCTTTCATAATCTCGGCGCGTATCTATGATGTCGCTTATATAGCCCTGGGAGGTTTGAAATGGCTCTAGCAGGCTGTTGGCAAGGCGTTTCCAAAACCCCGCAGGCTTGGAAAGGGGCTGTGTCATCGTATTTTGGGAGCCGGTTAATCCTGAAAATGCGCCATTAATTGATAAGTTAATCCATGCAACGGTTAAGATGCTCAGCGAAGCCATAAAGTTGAAAGAAACCACCATCATCAGGCGGATTTCATGCGAAACATTGGGCGCGATATTCAGGCTGGCTTCGATGTAGCGAATAATCCACGCCATCAACGCGAGCAGCGTAATCTGTGATGCGGCAGCCAGGCGAAAAAAGCGTCTGCCAATCTCCAACGCCTGGCGCATAACAAGCCACTTCCAGGGGATAAATTCATTGAGCGCCAGCGCCGCGCCAATGCTGGTTGCAACGCCCAATTGTGGCAGCGCGAGTGATGGGATAAACGGCAGCATCCACATCAGCCAGGGCAGGGCCAGGAAGCGGCCAGCCCTGCCCCGGTAGAACGTGGGGAAAATTTCCATCGCCAGGCTGGCAAGCGCGCTCAAAATAAAAACCATCCCAAAGAGGGCGCTCAGGTCAGATAAAGGGCCGTATGATGGCCCGGCAAGCAGCTGCGCGGGTTGCCATAACAGACCCGCCCCAATTGCCAGGTTAACCCATTGCATCACCACCACCAGCCAGTCTCGTTTGGGGCTGAACCAGTTGCATAGCGTGAAAGCCAGCCCAAGCGCTGCCAGCGCAAAGCCTTCGATGAGCAGGTTAAACTGGAAATACGCCCATGCAATGACGGTTAGCATGATGGCCGCCGCCAGGTTGAATATTATATGTTTGGAGGGTGGAGAGTCTAGTAATATCGAAGAAATCAGCAGGGTGCCGTGCAAAAAAAAGGCCACGCCCAGCAGGTCTGAAACCAAGGTGGGCACGACAGCAAAGAATCCTACTTGTTTATAAGGCGCAAGGAAAAGGAATTGGGACGCAAAGGTCAGTAAAAACAGGCCGCTTGTCACCAGGGAATAATTTTTTCTTAATTTCATCGTTGTAAAGGATAGCATAGGTATACCTTGCTGGCAAGAAATAAAAAATAACGAGCAAATGGATGGCTCATTTGGGCGCAGGCTGTGATTTATGCAATTCCGGGCGCGATGGGTTATAATTTTTAAGCAAATTCAGCGCAATGCGGAATTTATTTCGCCTATCAACCACAGAAACGGATATACACTAATGAATAATCAGCCTTTTATGACGCTCGACCAAATGGATGCCGCTGCCAATGCCATTCGCAGCCGCGCAAAACGCCAGCCTAAAACCGCTCTCATTCTTGGTTCGGGATTGGGAGGATTGGCCGATTCGATAAGAGACGCAGATATTATCCCGTATCAGGATTTACCGCACTGGCCGACCTCCACTGTTTGGGGACACGCTGGCCGGCTGGTGATTGGAGAGCTGGAAAACCAGGTTGTGATGGTCATGCAGGGACGAGCCCATTTTTATGAAGGATACTCTATGTCTCAAGCCACATTCCCGGTGCGCGTGTTGCAACGCCTGGGTGTTGAGATATTGGTTGTCACCAACGCTGCTGGAGCCATCAACCCAGATTACGCGCCCGGTGATTTGATGTTGATTACCGATAACCTGAATCTGATTGGCATGATGGGCTTCAACCCCCTCGTTGGCCCAAACCTCGACGAACTGGGCGTGCGCTTCCCAGATATGAGCCAAGCCTATGACCGGGACCTGCTGGAACTTGCCCGTCAGTCTGCCCGAGATAGGGATATTTTACTCCATGAAGGCGTTTACGTTGGGCTGAGCGGTCCCTCGTTTGAAGGCCCCGCCGATTTACGCTTCCTGCGCGCGATTGGTTCCGATGCGGTTGGCATGTCCACCGTCCCCGAAGTGATTGTTGCCAGGCATGGCGGTATCCGGGTGCTGGGTATTTCGGGCATCAGTAACAAAGCCAACCTGGATGGCAACACACCCACCTCCCACGAAGAAGTGCTCGAAGCAGGCCTGGTTATGGTTCCAAAACTGGAAGCCATCCTGCGCGGCGTTTTACAAAGGCTGCCTCCTACGCCTCGAAACCAATAACCTGGTAGAGATGTGAATGCCCTGCTTCAGTTCTTCACAGAATACGAGACGGTCATCTACCTGATTCTGGGGATTGGAGCGTTTTTTTCACTGCGCATCCTGTTCACAGCCTGGTCAGAATGGCGGTTGGCAGTTTTTGGCTTGGAAAAGGAGCTGATTTTCCAGCGGGTGCGGATTTCTGGCTCCTTCCTCATCCTCTTCATCATGATTGGGCTTTCCCAGTTTTGCCTGGTCACGTTTATTGTGCCATTCTTGCCCGCCTCAGCCGTGCTGCTTACCCCAACGCTAAACATGACCCAGGGCGCTGCATCAATATTACAGGCAGACTCGCCCTCCACAGGAATGACCGCCCCCCCCCGCTCCCCCACCTGGCAGCATAGATTGTATTCCCGGCCAATTGATATTTACCTCGCCCGAACCGGGCGATGAGGTCAGGGGTAAAATTGTGTTGCGCGGAACAGTCAATTTGAGCGACCTGGGTTTTTATAAATACGAATATGCTGCCCAGGGAAATGATGAATGGACGACCATCGCCGCCGGCAATCAAATCAAGATTGACGATGAATTAAGTTCCTGGGATGTGACCAATCTTGTTCCAGGCGACTACCTGCTTCGACTTGTCGCCACCAACAATGCCGGGGAGGCTCGCCCACCCTGCATCATTCCCGTTCGCGTACTTGCATCCCCTTAAAAAGACTATGGCCGAGATTGAAATTCGCAATACCGTATCCACAGACCTGCCCCGGCTTGCGGCGTTAGACCATTTCATCGAAACCGATTACGTCTGGCAGTTAGATTTACGCCGCGAACCCGGCCAGGTAGACGCGCTTCTGCGCGAAGTGCGCCTTCCGCGCACTATCCGTATCGAACATCCCCGTTCGGCAAAAGAACTGCCCGATACCTGGCATATCCGCCCCATGTTCAGCGCCATGAACGGCATGGAGGCCATCGCTTACATTCGTTTTACCACCGATTTTGTGCCACACGCCGTTTGGATTACCGATATTGTGGTTGGACGCCCCACGCGGCGGCAAGGATTGGCGCGCAAACTCATCACCGCCGTAGAAACCTGGGGGATTCAGCGCGGCTTGCGGCGTATCATCATCGAAGTTCAGTCTAAAAATGCTCCTGCAATTCGCATGGTTCATAAACTCGGATTTGAATTCTGCGGGTATAATGACCAGTATTATTTCACAAGGGATGTATCGCTCTTTTTTGCGCGTTCACTTTAGACCCTATTACTTTGGAAGGTTGAGATGCTTAGCGGTTGGCTGGACGGTTTTCTGGCGGGGGTAAAAACACTTAACCAGATTCTCACTGCGGGGATAGCCATTACCGCTTTTTCCCTGCTTATCTATGCGTTAACCTTCAACTTGCGCGACCGGGTGGCCCGCTCGTTTGCCATCATCCTGCTTTCAGTGGTGGTCATCTTCACATCGGAAGCAATCCAAAGCGCTGCTGAAACCGCCGAACTGGTTGAACTCTTCTTGCGGTTGCAATGGCTGGGGATTGTCTTCTTGCCCGCTGCTTACATTCACCTGTCTGATGCCCTGCTCGTCACCGCTGGACGTCCCTCGCGTGGTCGGCGGCGATTGGCCGTGCGAGGCTTATACCTGGTCTCAACCATTTTCCTGGTGCTATTGATGATGGGAGGCCTGGTTGGCCCCCTGGTAGAGACCGCCCTCACCGCGCCTTATCTCAGCCGCACCATTTGGACTGAAATATTCACAATCTACTACCTGCTTGCCATGCTGATGGCCGGGATGAACTTTATCCGCGCTTATGGGCGCATGTTAACCCGCTCTGGTCGCCGCCGCATGTTTTACCTGATGGCCGGGGCAACCGCGCCCGCGCTTGGCTCTTACCCTTATCTGCTTTTCGGCTCTGGCCTGGCCGAACAATACCCCATCGCTTTCTGGACAATTTCCACCCTGATTAATATCGCAGTCGGTGCGTTGATTATCATCATGGCCTACGCGGTGGCATTTTTTGGCGTTTCGTGGCCCGATAGGGTCGTCAAAAGCCGCCTGTTTAAGTGGATTATGCGCGGCCCAGTAACAGCGTCTTGCGCCCTGGCGGTGCTGACGCTTGTTCGGCGCGGCGGCGAGTATTTTGGTCTCACATACAACGCCTTCGTCCCGGTGGCGGTTGTGGCGACTGTCTTGCTTTTGGCGCATTTCATCACCATATTTTCCCCGCTGTGGGAACGGGCGCTGTTCTTTGGCGGCGACAAGGCCGAACTCAGTTTCTTGCAAAACATTGAAGAACGCCTATTAACCCAGGGAGACCTGCGCCAGTTCCTTGAAGCCATTCTTGCCGCCGTCCGCGACCACATGCAGTCGCCATCTGCCATTATTGCGGCCCTCGATGGCGCGGAACTTTCTCTGCTGATTACCGCCGGGCGGCCCTTTATGGAAAAGGGAAACCTGTCACAAGTTTTAGAAGTGGTGAGAGAAGATACCAGGCGCAATGAATTCCTGTGGAATGATTACTGGATTTTGCCCTTGCGCGCCCGCCTCGCCCGCGAAATGGACTTTGACCAGCACACGCCAGTGATTGGCCTGCTGGGCGTAGCGCGCAATCCCGGCAGAAGCATCCAGGACATTCCCGGTCAGAAAACCATTGAACCAGACCAGCGCCAGGCACTCTGGTTGCTGGCTGACCGAGCCGCCCTGGCGCTCGAAGACCGGCAGTTGCAGCAACGCATCTTCCGCTCGCTCGAGGAGATGGAGCCGCAGGTGGAGATGATTCAGCGCATCCGCGCAATGGGACGCTTCGACGCAGCCACCGCCCTGGCAGAGGATTTTCCCGCCTCGCCCGACATGGCCGAATGGGTGCGCGAAGCCCTCAATCATTACTGGGGCGGCCCCAAACTGACCGAATCCCCGCTGATGAGCCTGCGCGTAGTGCAAGAAACTGCCCGCGAAGAGCACGAAGGCAACATGCCTAACGCCTTGCGCGCCATCCTGAAAAAAGCCGTCGAACAGGTGCGCCCCGAAGGCGAGCGCCGCTTCACAACCGAATGGATTTTATACAACATCCTCGACCTGAAATTCATCGAAGGCCGCAAAGTGCGTGAAGTCGCCAGCCGCCTCGCAATGTCTGAAGCCGATTTATATCGCAAGCAGCGTGTAGCGGTTGAATCTGTTGCCAAAGCCATTCTAGATATGGAATCTCAAATAAACTCCTCAGAAGGAGGTTGAAAGGAATTAATGGTACTTACAGCCAAACCCCGTATTGAGCTATCTGATGAGGCCCGTGATGATGGGTGGTGGGAATCTGTTCTGGCCGATGAAGAACGCGTTTCAGCCAACCAACGGCTCAGGGGGCAGCCGGCGATTGTGGCTGCCCCTGAACCACCAGGGGAAGAGTCCCCACAGTTCCAATCCGTGTCTAAAACCCGGGTTGAGCAGATAACCGAATCGGAGTCTACCCGCCCTGAAGTGGATTGGGGTTATGCTGAAACAGTTTACAAGCAAGACCAGGTGGTACTGCTGTCTGTTTCAGGTTATAACCGAGGCGGCTTGCTGGTGGAAGGCGCCAAACTTTCGGGTTTCGTTCCCTATTCGCACCTGGTAGATATGACCTGCCAGGCCGATGCGCAGCGCGAAAACTTTTTAGCCGGTTATGCAGGCAAGGAACTCAGCCTGAAGGTTATCGAATGCGTTCCCGACGAAGGCCGGGTGGTTTTCTCAGAACGCGCCGCCCGGGCCGGGGCAGGCCGCCGCGCTCAGTTATTCTCCCACTTGCGTCCCGGAGAAATCGTTGGTGGCGAAGTCACCAACATCACCGATTTTGGCGTGTTCATTGACCTCGGCGGGGTGGAAGGACTGATTCACATCTCCGAACTCTCATGGGGGCGGGTTATCCACCCGGCGCACATCGTCCAGCTGGGGCAGCGCGTCGAAGTACAGGTCATTGATATTCTGCCCGAACGCTGCCGCATCGCCCTCAGCCTGAAGCGACTCCAGGCTAACCCGTGGGAAACCGTGCATCACCGTTACGCCGCCAACGACATCGTCCCGGCCACCGTTACCACCGTCGTTTCGTATGGCATTTTTGCCCGGCTAGAAGAGGGGCTAGAAGGGTTGGTTCACATCTCTGAAATGGCTCTTGGCGCGTTCTCGGTGCGTGAATCTTACAAAGACGGCCAAAAAATCAACGTTCGCATCCTGCATATAGACCCCGCTCACCAGCGGCTGGGACTGAGCCTGAAACTGGACGGCTAACCCAAATGCCCCACGAGCGCACTTCCTTCGGCTACGCTCAAGACAAGTATCGCGCTGAACAGCCTTCCCCCGTAGATTGGTTCGACTGGCTGGAACGCGCGCAATCTCATTTTGGCCGCTTCGCTTTTGACGCGGCAGGCGTCATCTTGCTTGCTTTTTCGCTGATGACCTTGCTCGCGCTGATTGATTTAACTGGCGGCCTGCTGCTCACCGCCTGGGCAAATATCCTATGGCAGTGGCTGGGCTGGGGCAGTGCCTTCGTCGTGGTAGCATCGGGTCTTGGCGGGCTTATCCTGTTGCGCAAGCGGGTAGAAGGCGATTCGCGCATCCACTGGGGGCGCGTAATAGCCCTCGAAGTTGCCGCTTTCAGCGCCCTGGCGTTATTTTCCATTTTGGGCGGCGTCTCCATCGAGCGCGCCGCCAGCGGCGAAGACGGCGGCTACATCGGCTGGGGGCTGGCCGAGTTCTTGGGCATCGCGTTCAACAATATCTTCGGCAATACCTTCTTGCGCGCCCCGTTGGTTATCATCACCTTGCTCATCTCCCTGTTTCTAGGTCTCAATTTCTTGCCCAAACTTGAAAAACGCTTATGGGAGATTGCCGGGGAGGCTCCGCCCGACGACTTCCAGCCCATTCCAGGCGAGGTGATTCACCCGGTTGTGGAGCCGCAGCCAGCCGCCCCTGCGCCTGTTTCGCCGTTAAAAAAGCAGGTTTCCCTCCCGCCCCAATTCCGCAAGAACTTCAAAGTCCCCGAAAAACAGGACGAAAAACCCGCTGCGCCTCTGCCTCGCGGCGAGCGCCTGCCGCCCTTCAACTTGCTCCTCAGCGAACAAGCCGCCCGCCCCGATGAGCGTCACATTAACCAGACTGCCGGGCTCATCGAAAAAACACTCTCCGAATTTGGCATTCCCGCCAAAGTGACGGGATTTCGCATTGGACCAACCATTACGCAGTTTGCCGTTCAGCCTGGGTTCATCAAAAAGCCCGGCGTAACCAGCGAAGAAGAAGCCCAATTGATGAAAGTGCGCGTGGCGCAGATCGCCGCCCTGCACAAAGACCTGGCCCTGGCGCTTTCTGCCGAACGGCTGCGCATCGAAGCCCCCGTGCCGGGGCGCGCCTACGTTGGCATTGAAGTTCCCAATCAGCGCTCCAGCGTCGTTCGCCTGCGCCCCATCCTTGAAAGTGAAACGTTCAACAAACCTGGCGCGCCGCTGGCGGTTGCGCTTGGGCGCGATGTCTCTGGCCAGCCGCTGGTGGCCGACCTTTCGCGCATGCCGCACATGCTGGTCGCTGGGCAAACCGGTTCTGGTAAATCAGTCGCAATCGCCTCGATTGCGGCTTGCCTGGCGATGAACAATGCCCCCGAAGACCTGCGCCTGGTGATGATTGACGCTAAAATGGTCGAGTTGATTCGCTTCAATGGCCTGCCGCACCTGCTTGGGAAGGTGGAAACCGATGTGCAGCGCATTCTGGGCGTGCTCCGCTGGCTGGTGGTGGAGATGGAACACCGTTACCGCCTTCTCGAAGGCGTCCACGCCCGCGATATTGCTGCCTATAACCGCAAGGTCAAAAATCCCATTCATCGCATCGTCGTCATCATTGATGAACTGGCCGACCTGATGATGTCGGCCCCCGACCAGACCGAACACAACCTCGTTCGCCTGGCGCAGATGGCGCGCGCTACTGGTATTCACCTGGTTGTTGCCACCCAACGCCCCAGCACCGACGTTGTGACTGGGCTGATTAAGGCGAATTTTCCGGCCCGGCTGGCCTTTGCAGTGGCCTCGGGCATAGACAGCCGGGTTATCCTCGATACTCCAGGCGCAGAATCTCTGCTTGGGCGCGGTGACCTGCTCTTTTTGAACCCGGAAGTGGGCAACCCCATCCGGGCGCAAGGCGTAATGGTCACAGACCAGGAAATTGAGCGGGTGATTGCCTTTTGGCAGAAAATGTCTCCACTCAAGACCGATACCTCGCCCTGGGAAACCCTGCTTTCTGAACCCGAAGAAGGCGAAGACGCCCTGGTCGAGCAAGCCATACAGATTGCGCGCTCTACCCAGCGCGCTAGCGTTTCGCTTTTGCAGCGCCGCCTGAAAATTGGCTACCCCCGCGCCGCGCGCCTGCTAGACCAATTGGAAGAAATGGGCGTGGTTGGCCCCTCGCAAGGCGGCGGACGCGAGCGTGAAGTGCTGCTCGACCGCGAAGAAGGTGATTTGCTCGATGAAGAATAGATTCTCTTTGAAACGAGAGTTGCGCCTGGCTTGAAGCGCGTCGGTAACATATTCCTCTTGTATCTGCTTTGCAATTTTTGGTTCTACCGTTTTTAACGAGAAAAACTCGCAGGGGCGACCCTTCAGGGTATAACCAGATGCGATTTCGCGGAAAATTCTGGCGCGAAATGATAGTTTTTCGCGCCAAACGGGCCGCCCCTACCTCGTCATCCCGCCAAAAAACGGGAGAGCCTAAATAGAGCCGAACAGGAGGAATGATGTCCAAAATACTTGATGTGGTAAAACGCCACGCTTCTCTTTTACCGGTTCCGAAACGTGGCCGAGATGTATTTCCGTTGAACATTCCACCGGGAGATGTGTTTTATGGTTGCCGCCTGACCTTGCTTGAGGCGCGACCCGGCGCGGGGGCGAGAATCCTGCCGCAGCCTGGGGAAGACGCTGGGGGGCAGAATCAAGTTTCGGTGGAATGGCATCATCCTGGGGCGGGACGGTTGCGTTATCAGGTGGAGGCGTTTTCTCGCTCTGGGCAAGCCGCATCCAGCCCGGTTTCACCGACTGCTGTGATGACCGGTTTCGACCCGCTCAAGCACGGTTTCCGCTTTAATAATGCTTTTCCTCCCCATCCACACATCCAACTGCCAACGCCGTTCGGCAGAATCCGCATTGGCGATGCCAAAAATGGCCTGTGCGGGGGCATGGTGTTTGCAGCGCTCGATTATTTCTACGCCGGGCAACCTGTTCCCGACGTGAAAAAACCGCCTTCCGGCGATATTTTGTTCGATTATATTGTCAAACGTCTGTATGATAGTTTTAACCTGCCGTTTGGCGTTGGGGGTTATATTGAGTTGATGCAGCCCGACCTGCCCGACCATGCCGCGGGACTGAATGCCCTGAGCAGCCGCGCCTGGCGAACCGTGCGGCAGGAGTGGCCGATAATTAAGACGCTGTTGGATGCCGGTCAGCCTTGCCCCTTGGGGTTGGCGAGGGTTAAATCGAGCGATTTGCGTAAACTGGGCGAAAATCATCAGGTAATGACTTATGGTTATGATGTGAAGGATGACCTGTTGACGCTTTTTATTTACGACCCCAATTATCAGGATAATCCAAATATTCGCATTATGCTCGACCTTTCTGACCCTGAAGGGCCGACGACGATGAAGTATTCGACGGGCGAGCCGTTGTATGCTTTTTTCCACGTCCGCTACCGGTTCAACCCGCCGCCGGTCGAAAGCGCGGCCAGAGGGCGCATCCTGGTTTTCGAGCATCGCAATTTCGAGGGGCGCGCCAAAGACATTTCACTGGGCAGCCCCAACCTTTCGTTGAGCGAGGATGGCTTTTTTGATGACCGAGTTTCGTCGCTCATCGTTGCCAGTGGTCACTGGATGTTTTACAAGCACAGCGGATTCCGCTCACCTTATATGCGTGGGGGCCAGCCGCTGGTGCTGGGGCCTGGGCAGTATTCTAGCCTGGAAGCGATTGGCATAGCCGAGGATGATATTTCCTCGCTGCGAGCGGTTAACTTGCCGGTGAGCGGTTGAGATGATGCTGTATGCTGATTCTGATTGATAACTACGATTCTTTTACCTATAACCTTGTTCAATATTTTCGCGAGTTGGGCGCCGAGTTGCGCGTTTTTCGCAATGACCAGGTGACGCTGGATGCGTTAATTGCGCTGAACCCTTCGCGCCTTATCATTTCCCCCGGCCCTGGCGAGCCAATTGCTGATAGCGGCGTTTCGGTGGAGGCGCTGCGCCATTTCAATGGAGCGATTCCCGTTTTGGGTGTTTGCCTGGGGCATCAATGCCTGGGCGCAGTCTATGGCGGGAGGGTGGCCCGCGCTCCGCGCCTGATGCACGGCAAGACTTCTCCGGTTGTTCATAATGGGCGGGATATTTTCGCGGGCATTCCTTCGCCTTTTGATGCAATGCGTTATCATTCGTTGTTGGTGTATGACCCCGTACCAGATGAACTCGAAGTGACTGCGACGACTCTTGAAGGGGAAATTATGGGGTTGAAGCATAGAACTGCCCCTACTTTTGGGGTTCAATTTCACCCAGAATCGATTCTGACGGAGTATGGCGAGCCGCTTTTGCGGAATTTCTTGAATCTTTGAGATTCGTAACTGCTCAGCCGCTCGGCCATCGTCGGGCTGAAGCCCTGCCTCATGGCATGGAAGTCGGCTTAAGCCGACTTTTGTGGTAGCCCGAAGGTCTTTTTTGTAATAAGTAAGGGCTTTAGCCCGCCGAAGTAGGCCAAAGGCTGAACAGTTACTGAGATTCTACCTGGCGTTAGGGGATGAATATTTCGCAGAACCCGGCTGCGCTGTCGCATAGCCCAACTTTCTGGTTTTGCCAAAGTACGCGGAATTGGGCGTTGGCGGGTTGTTCTGTCCAAAAGATGAGTGCGCTATCTCTGGAAATGCTGCGGGTGCTGAGGTAGTAATTGTTGCAGAGTGGCGGGGCGAGGTAGCTGCCGGGGTTTTTCTGAATTTCGATGCGCATACAGCGCGCTGGGTGCAGGGTGGGGTAGAACTCTTCCCAGGTGGAGCCGTTGAAGCGGTTTGAGCCGTCTATCCACTCGAAGGCGATGGGGGAGATGGAGCGATTATCGGCGGATGCGTTGTAGATGTAGAAGCCGTAAGAGTCGTAGTAGAGCCATATCCGTTTCAGGTTGGGAAATTGCGGGGTGGTGGTGGGGCTGGGTGATGTGCCAGGGGTAAGGTTGCCAGGTGTGGGGGTGTCGGTGGGGGCAGATGTGGGTGTAACGGTTGATGTTGCAGTGGCGGAGGCGGTTTGGGTGGCGCTTGGTTTGGGAGTAATGGTATCGGTTGGGGCCAGGGTCAGCGTTTCAG
>CAYLZI010000061.1:0-15227 GCA_964388215.1 uncultured Anaerolinea sp. | reverse complement strand
GCAATAGACCTGGTTTTGGGGTTTTACAATTTCAACGTCAACAGTAGCCATTTTTCACCTCTATTTCACAACCGCCAGCATACGTTCCAGCCAGGCTTTGCGCGGGTCTTGGACAATCTCCAGTTTGGAGGTTGTCATGCGCTTAATTTCAGCCAGGATTTCATCGGCAAACGGAACCACGCCGCCGGGCCGTCCGTAAAATTCCACCGGGACGCGGCCTTTGACCGCCAATTGAACGTCGGTCAACATCTGGCCCGTATTCATCTCAACGACCAGGAATCCCTGAACACGCCTGGAAAGTTCATCCAGCGCATCGAAGGGGAACGGGCTGAGGGTAATGGGGCGCAGCAAACCGACCTTGATGCCCTGCTGACGGGCTTCGCGCACCGCCGAAAGCGCCACGCGCCCCGCGGTGCCAAACCCGACGACTACAAATTCGGCATCGTCGAGATAATATTCTTTGTAGCGCACCTCGTTCTTTTCGATTTCGAACCAGCGCTTCATCAGCCGCAGGTTGGTAATTTCCTCGTCATGGGCTTCCAGGTAAATTGAGGAAAGCACGCGGCGCGGGCGGCCAATGGCCCCGGTGACGGCCCAGTCCCAATCTTTGCGGACGATGGGGCGTAGTTCGGGCAGTTCGGCGGGTTCCATCATCTGGCCGAGCGAGCCGTCGGTCAGAATCATCGAAATGGCGCGATATTTTTCGGCCAGGTCGAAGGCCAGCACGGTCAAGTCAATGGATTCTTGCACGGTGGAGGGGGCCAGCACAATCGGTTTGTAGTCTCCATGCCCGCCGCCGTACACGGCCTGAAAGTAGTCACCCTGGGCCGGGGCAATGTTGCCCAGGCCTGGGCCGCCGCGCATGACGTTAATCAGTACGCATGGCACTTCGGTCCCGGCAATATAAGAAACGCCTTCCAGCATCAGCGAGACGCCAGGGCTGGAGGAGGAGGACATGACGCGCACGCCGGTGCAAGCCGCCCCATAGACCATGTTAATAGCGGCCACTTCGCTTTCGGCCTGGACAAACGCGCGCCCCAATTCCGGCAGGCGGCGCGAGAGATGTTCGAGAATCTCCGACTGCGGGGTGATTGGGTAGCCAAAATAGGCCTCCAGACCGGCGCGCACGGCGGCCTCGGCCATTGCTTCGTTGCCTTTTAATAACTCACGAGCCATGTTTTCTCCTATGCTCCCGCCGGGGCGGCCTTGACGACCTCCCTATAAACAGTAATGGCTGCATCCGGGCATACGAGCGCGCAGATTGCGCATCCGGTGCAGCCATCTTTGAAGAGATGGGCAGGGTGATAGCCCTTTGGAGTCAGTCGGCTCATATCCAGCTCGATGACCTCCTGAGGGCAGGCGCTTATACATAGTTCGCAGCCTTTACAGTATTGGTCAGATACTTCAATCCAACCTTTTGCGGGCATTCGTTACTCCTTTATGAGAAGTTAGACAAAAAATGGCAGATTTGTTCTGCTGTTTGATTATGACGTTTTCGGAAGAAAGCGGGTAGTGCCAAGCGTCATAAACGAATGCGTACAAAACTCCTCTGTTTTGTTGCGGCTTTGTGGCGCAAAATGACATTTTGCGCTACCGCCACTACAACTCCCAAATCATCCAGCCCTTTGAAAGCCACTTGCGCCGCAGGTTAATTTTGTAGCCGCGCCGGGCCAAGCCTTCAGCGGCAGAGACGAACCATTGGCGCAACCCCCAGGTTTGCATGGGGCTGGATTCGGCGTAAGCAGCCTTCCACGTGCTGAAAAATTCGCCAATTGGTTCGCCAGGTAGGACGCAGTGGATGTAGTTTTTGGGGAGAATCGTTTGGAATCGTTCCGGGTCGAAGCCGGGATGGAAATTAGTGAAGAAGACCAACGCCTCCTGGCTCCAGCCGGTTGCCACGCGCCGCAGCAGGTTCGCCGCCCAGATTGCGCCGGTGGGGTTGGAAGTCCCCTCGATGAGCAGGCCGCCGGGCAGCACCCCGCGCGCCATCTGCTCCCAGGCGGAGGCAACTTCATGCGCCTCGTATTGCCGCAGGACGTTGAAGGCGCGCATCAGCCGGACACTCTCGCCGGGTTGCAGGGGCAGGTTGAAGCCGCCCAACCGGAAAAAGGTGCGGGAATCGACAAAGGGCAGGGCAGCGGCCACCCGCTCCGGGTCGATTTCCACGCCTAAGACTTTGAGACCCGGATTCAGCCGCCGGAAGCGTTCGGCGGATTCCAGCGTGGTGACGGCCTCGGCCCCATAGCCGAGGTCGACGAACAGGGCATCCGCAAAGTCTCCATCGGCGCGGGTCAGCAGGCCGGGGTCGTAGCGCAACAGGAAATTATCCACCTGGCGCAGGCGGTTGCGAGCGGTTTTGCCGCGCGTTACCTGGCCCTGGGGCTTTTTGGGGGCCGCAAGGGGATGCGGTTTGGGTGTTACGCCCCCCACACCTTGAAGTCCTTTAAAATCGAGCCGCCTACAAACTCGCGCAAAATAGAATTATCGGGTATCAGGTCGGGTTCGAGCGGCAAGAACCATTCCAGGAAGGCCAGCAGGCGCTTGGTTTCGATGAATTCGGGTGTGTTGTGCGGCACCTGGCGCAGGAGCGGCTCAGCCAGCGGTTTCAGTACGGCCAGTTCGTAAGCCAGCGCCGAGTTGAACATCACATCCGCATTTTCTTGGTAAGGGAAGATGTGCCGTTTTTCGCCGCGCCGCACCGATTCCCAGCGGCTGATGGTTTGCTGGGCGCTGTAGCCGCGCTCACGCGCATCGCGCACGATACGCCGAATCAGGCGGGTATCGGTGGTCGAGACGCGGTTGTGCCGGTCGAGGTTGAGTTGGGTCAGGGCCGAGGCGTAAATCTTGAAGGATTGGGATGCTAGAGAATCAGGAATCAGGCGCGGGTTGAGGCCGTGAATCCCCTCCAGGATAATTAATTGACCGGGGCGCAGTTGCACGGTTTCGCCGGGTTCACTCAAGCCGGTCTTGAAGTTGTAATGCGGCAGATGCGCTTGCTCGCCGCGAATCAACTGCTCCAACTGTTCGCCCAACAGCACCAGGTTGAGGGCGTCAATGGTTTCGTAATCATACTGGCCGTTTTCGTCCCTGGGCGTTTTCTCGCGGTCGACGAAGTAATTGTCCATTTCGAGCGCGAACGGTGAAAGGCCAAGCGCCAGCAACTGCACCGCCAGCCGCCGCGAGAAGGTGGTCTTACCCGAAGAGGACGGCCCAGAAATCAGCACCAGGTGAATGTCGTCGCGTTTTTCGGCAATCTGGTTCGCTATCGAAGCAATGTGCTGCTCATGCAGAGCCTCTGAAACCAGGATGATTTCGCGGCTGCGCCCGGCCTGGATGGCGTCATCCAGCGCGCCAACCGATTCGATGCCCAGCCGCTCCAGCCAACTGCCATATTGTCGAAAACTGGTCAGCAGTTTGGGGAAATCTTCCAGCAACAGCAGCCCGGTTGGGCTATGGCGGCGGGGAAAACGCAGAATGAAGCCGCCATTTGAGTCAACCAGCTCGAACCACTTCAAGTAACCAGTTGCAGGCACCATATAGCCATGATGATAGTCCACATGATTTTCCAACTGGTAAAGCGTGACATACGGCTTGCGGCGGTGCTTGAGCAGGCGCGCTTTATCGGGATAATTTTCTTTCTCAAAGCGAGCGCTTGTTTCAGCGACTGAGGCTTCGCTTCGCGCAAAAGGCAGGTTTGCCGCCACCAACCGCCGCATTTCGGCTTCCAGGGCTTTTAATTCATCTTCAGAGAGCGGTTCGCGTTCTTTAACTTCGCAGTAATAGCCGCCAGATGCCACCGAATGGTCAATATACAGCCCGGCCTGCGGGAATAAGTTGGAGAAAGCGGATTCAAGCAAGAAAGTGAGCGAGCGGCGATAAATGCGCGCCCCATCGGAATCGGCCATTGTCACCGGCTGGAGGCGCGCTTCCATTTCGATGGGATACGTCAACTCGTGCAATTCGCCGTTAACAATCACGCCGACCACGGGTGCCGTTAAATCGGCTTCCATGGCGCGAAGAAATTGCTCTGCCATTGCGCCGCGCGGCCCTTCGATGGCGCGTCCATCGGGTAAGTGTATCTGAATCATTTCACTGGATTGGACAAATTTGAAATCAGTCATGCGGTTTTCTCCCTATGGGGAGTGTATTTTATCATCATAGGAGATAGCGAAATGGACACGGGAACAGCCATTAGAAGTTACCCAGTCTCTCCACCAACCGTTCGACCAGCGCCACAACTTCATCCAATTTTTCCATGCTCATCACATCCAATGTATCGGCGGTTGAATGCGCCAGGCCGCATTGCCCAGAAGCCCCCAATGCCACAGCCGGGATGCCGCGAAAGGAAAATGTGGAGTGGTTACTCTCTGGCCAGGGTTCTACCCAGGTTACGCCAGGAAACCCTGCCGCCGCCTGCCGCGCAGCCATTTCCATTTCATCGGGCATAGAAATGGTTGTGATGGTGTTGGATGCGAGCATGGCGCCGATTCCGTCCATGTTGATTGCGCAGTGGATGGATGGAAAATAAGATTCTCCGCGCCGGACGTATTCATCGTCGCCGATGGGCAGGTATTCTTCGCTGTTGAAGGCCACAAACTCGAGACCGATTCTGGTTTGCCGTTTTGTGCCAGCCAGGGGATTCGCGAAGCGTTCTGCCAGCGTGAGCAGGGCTGCCGCGCCCCCGCCATTGTCGCTGGCTCCGGGGGTGTTGATTTTGGTATCGAAATGGGCGCAGATGACCAGTCGTTTGTCGCCCCCCCCGGGCGTCCGCGCCACGATATTGCGTGCTGTGGCTGGAATGCGCCGGGCTTCGATGCGCAGATGTGCCGCCGCGTTGGGATTTTGCAGCAACCGACGCGCCACAGCCGGGGGAATGGTGGCGGCGGGCAGGTTGAGTTCCCAATCTTCGGTCAGGTGTCCGTAGTAATCGGTTGCGGTGGGCGGGGCGAGCAATGCGGCGGGTTGCATCTCCTCCAATAACCGGATGATGTGGTCGTCGCGTTCATCCTTCAAGAACCAGGATTTGGCCGCGAGCGGGGCGCGCGCCAGGTCACCATAGAGCAGGAGAATCTTGCCTCGCGCCGAAACCGTTTCCAATTGCGCGAGCGTTCCGGCAGATGTTACCGGCGCGGTTACATCGCAGGGCAGCGAAAATGCGTTTGCGGCGGCATCCAGTCTCTCGCCATCCTGTTCCAGGAGTATGAAATCTTGTTCCCAGGCGGTGCAGGCGTAAGGCTGTTCTTCGACATCCAGCCCTGTGGCGCGGAAGGCCTGGCAGATGGCATCGGCGGCTTGCTGGTTGGCAGGCGAGCCTACCGGGCGCGGGCCGAGGCGGGTCAGGGCAATTAGGTGCTCATAAACACGGGGTTGTCGAAAATTTGTCATCCAAAACACTCCTTTTTGCAAAAAAGCCAATTGGTAACGGTGGTGTTCTTATTTTACAACCCTGGCGCATAAGTGAGATGTTTCTTTTTTCGGCGCGCTTTGCTGCCTCGGTGAGAGAGTGGCTTCGAGGCGGCGATTTTGGGAGTCCCCTCCCCTGGCGGGGAGGGTGAGGGCCAGTGCCGAAGTTGCCTTTGGTGAAATTGTGCCTGTGGTAGAATCAACTGGTTATTATGCAAAGTCAAAATTCTCAACTCCCACCGCCTCCGCCGGGGGCAGTCAATGCGCTGGTTAAAGGTTTCAATACGGTTGCCAACAACCCAGGCGTCGTTCTGTTGCCCGCGCTTTTAGATTTTTTCCTGTGGCTGGGCCCACAGATTAAAGCGAAGGCGCTTGTTGCTCCTGTTTTAGAACTGGCCAAGCAAATGCCCGATTCAGCGCAGAATCAGGCGCTGGCAGCGGCATTAAGCGAGTTCTCTAACGGGTTTAACCTGTTTTCTATTTTGCGCACCTATCCGTTTGGAATCTACAGCCTGATGACGAGCAGCCTATCGCTGCAAACGCCCCTGGGGGAGCGTATTCAGGTTGACCCCGAGAATATTGTGGTTTCGGTCTTGCTGGCAATAGCGCTGACTGTTGCCGGGTGGCTGGGCGGCGGGTTATATTACCGCGTGGTTGCCGGAGCGGTGTTCAAAGAGAATGCGCCATCATTCCTGCGCTCACTTGTCCATAGTATGCTGCTGGCTGTGTTTTGGATGGTTTTCCTCATCTTGTTCAACATCCCGGCCCTTGTGCTGTTTGGCGTGCTTGGTTTGTTTAACGCAACGATTCGCACCATCATTTTAATTCTGCTAGCAATTCCCTTCTCGTGGTTTCTGATTGGGGTGTTCTATTCAGCGCATGGAATTTATGCCAATAAGCAGAATGCTTTTTCTTCGGCATGGAGCAGTTTTCGCACAGTACGCTATAGCCTGCCGAATATTGGCTGGTTTTCGATGATGGCAATCATCCTCAGTCAGGGCATGGATATGCTCTGGCGCACCCCCCCGGCCAGTTCGTGGATGACTTTAGTCGGAATCCTGGGACACGCCTTTGTCTCCACCAGCCTGCTGGCGGCCAGTTTTTTCTATTATCGTGACATCAACGTTTGGATAGAATCTGCCCTGCAATGGCTCAAAACGAATAACCCATCTTCTGCGCGAGCCTGATTTTATAGTCCCCGACTCGAAGCAGAGCGGGGTTGGAGGTACATTTCGTGGCACAACCCTTAAATTACGATGCAGCCAGCATTCAAGTATTGGAAGGCCTGGAGGCCGTCCGCCGCCGCCCTGGCATGTATGTGGGCGGCACAGATGCCAAAGCCCTGCATCACCTGGTTTATGAAGTTGTTGACAATTCGATTGATGAGGCCCTGGCCGGGGCCTGCGACCATATCGAAATCGCTATTCACCCGGATAGTTCGGTGACGGTGCAAGATAACGGGCGCGGCATTCCGGTAGATATTCACCCTGAGAAGAAAATCTCGGCATTGACAGTGGTGATGACGACCTTGCACGCAGGCGGCAAATTTGGCGGCGGCGGCTACAAAGTATCGGGCGGTCTGCATGGCGTGGGCGTTTCAGCCGTGAACGCGCTATCAGAATGGTGTGAAGTGGAAGTGCGGCGCGAAGGCAAGGCGCATTTCCAGCGCTTCGAGCGCGGTTATCCACAGGAAGCGGTCAAGGTCATCGGCAAGGCCAAAGAAACCGAGACCGGCACAAAAACCACCTTCAAATTCGACCCAACGATTTTCAAGGATAGTCTTGATTTTCGCTTTGATACCCTGGTGCAGCGATTCCGTGAAATGGCGTTTGTGACGCGAGGCGTGACCATCCATTTTATGGATGAACGCTCCAGCCGCAAGATGACTTTCTATTTCGAAGGCGGCATCACCTCGTTTGTGCGCTATCTTAACCGCAACCGCCAGACCCTGCACCCGGCCATGTTCGCCGAAAAACAGGTGGAAGGCATCGGCATCGAAGCGGCAGTGCAGTATACCGACGCCTTCACCGAATCGGTCTATTCGTTTGCCAACACCATCAACACCATCGATGGCGGCACGCACATGACAGGCCTGCGCTCGGCTTTGACACGAGTTATTAATGATTATGCGCGCAAAAATGGGTTATTAAAGGATGCAGACCCAAACTTCACCGGCGATGACACGCGCGAAGGGCTGACCGCTATCGTCAGCATCAAACACCCCGACCCGCAGTTTGAATCGCAGACCAAGGTGAAGTTGATGAACCCCGAGGTGCAAACCTATGTCACCCAGGTCGTTGGCGAATCATTCAGCACCTTTTTGGAGGAGAATCCGCAGGCGGCCAAAGCCATCATCGCCAAATGCCTCACCTCCTCGCGCGCCCGTGATGCCGCCCGCAAGGCCCGCGACCTGGTCATCCGCAAATCGGCGCTCGAAAGCCTGACCCTGCCCGGCAAACTGGCCGACTGCTCGGAGCGTGACTCACGCAAGACCGAACTTTACATCGTAGAAGGCGACTCGGCAGGCGGCTCGGCCAAGCAAGGCCGCGACCGTCACTTCCAGGCCATCCTGCCCTTGCGCGGCAAAATCTTGAACACTGAGCGCGCCCGGCTGGATAAAATCCTGGGTAACAACGAAGTCAAATCGCTCATTTCGGCGCTTGGCACAGGAATTGGCGACAGCCTGGACCTGGCAGGCCTACGCTACGGGAGAGTCATCATCATGACCGATGCGGATGTAGATGGAAGCCACATCCGCACCCTGCTGTTGACGTTCTTCTTCCGTTATATGCCGAAACTCATCGAAGATGGTCATCTCTACATTGCACAGCCTCCGCTGTATCGAATCGAACAGAAAAAACAGGTGCGTTACCTGTATTCAGACGGAGAAAAAGACACTTATTTTAGCCAACTTGGCAAAGATAGCGAAAAGGCCACCGTCCAGCGTTACAAAGGTTTGGGCGAAATGAACCCCTCGCAACTATGGGAGACGACCATGAATCCTGAAAATCGCACCTTGCTGCAGGTAACAGTGGAAGACGCCGCCGAAGCCGACCGCACGTTCGATATGCTGATGGGCGACGCGGTAGACCCGCGCCGCAAATTCATCCAAACCCACGCCAAGAAGGTGCGCAACCTCGATATTTGATTATCCTGCCCCATTCGAGAGCCAGTCTATGGAAAATCCTGCCGGGCCAAAAAAAAGTTCTGACCACCTGATGCAATATTTTGTATGGGCTTACCAGGCTGTTGTGGTATTGGTCATGCTTGTTGCTCCTTTTTGGGCTATCAAATTTTTCCAGAAGCCCTTCCTGGGTATCTTTGTTGAACATACCCTGGTGACAAACGGCGTAGGTCCAAATACACCCGCTTCCGAATGGGATTTGTATCAAAAAATCAATGCTCTCGACACGGAAGCAACCGGGTTTGGCTACCAACTGATTGGCATGGCATCTGCCGATGGCAGCAACCTGGTCCGCCCCAGAAGTTTTAGAGATGTAGAGCACTTTCTCGCCACATACCAACCTGGCGACCAGGTTCAGGTCACATTCCGCAACGAAAATGACAACGAGCGCAACGGGGAGTCGGTCACTTTTACGATCACGCTCTCAAATTTCCCCGTTACCGAACAGGTTCGTTTTTTCTATCTCCCTTATGCCATTGCCCTGGTCTACCTGGCAGTCAGCCTTTGGATTTTTGGCCTGCGCCGCTCTGAAACCGCCGGGCGCGCTTTTTCGATTATGGCAAGTTCGGTGGCTGTGGTCACCGCCGGATTGCTCGACTTGTACACTACCAATTATCTAACCCATGTTTGGATGTTGGCAGTCTCGCTGGTTGGGGCTTCACTGTACCACCTGGCATTGGTCTTTCCCCAGAAAGCGCGGCTGGAACTGCGCTACCCATTCTTGCGCATTCTTGGGTATTTGCTCGCGCTAGGGCTGACAATCTTCCAATTTACGGCTTTGTTCGATTTCAGCCGCCCAATTTACTATGCCGGAGTATGGAAGTTCAGTTACATTTTCGCCGGGTTGGCCGTTCTATTTTTCATCGCATCCACCATGTATCGCTGGTTAAGGTCGCCTTCGCCGGTTGTGCGTCAACAAGCGCGTGATATCTTAATCGGCTCACTCATTGGGTTTGGCTATATCACCAGTTGGATGCTGCTGACTTCCATTTACACCATGAACTTCAACCCCTACTGGGGGTTCCTGCCGCTGATGGTTTTTCCGGTTATTACCGGGTATACCGTCTTGCGCTATCGGCTGTTGCGCGCCGATTACCTGCTCAGCCGCAGCGCGCTTTATTCAACCCTGACCATCCTGGCAATGGTGGGATATGTGTTCCTGGCAATTGGTATCGGCATATTCATCGCCTGGTTTTTCAATATTACAGTTGCGCCAGATAACCCGGTTTTAATCGCCACAACCGTATTCTTTTTTACTCTGGTTTTAAACCCCTTGCGCTCCCGTTTACAAGAACGCATTGATGGTCTTTTCTTCCGAGGTGAAGCCGCCCATCAAAACCGGCTTGGCATGTTCTCGCGTGAACTAACTCGCGCCGTTGGGCTGAGCGACATCCTGCGCAGTCTGCGCGAGCAAATCTCCCTCAGCCTTTTGCCCGGTCATCTTCATATTTTTACCTATAACGCGCTCACCGACCAATATGCCGCAACCCCCGATGAAACCGGGCAAACCACCAGCGACATCCTATTCGATGCAAACAGCGCGCTCCCCCGCGCCTTGCGCCGCGAACAAGTGCCAATTTTCATTGACGAAAATCACATTCCCGAAGCAATCCTTTCTGAACGTAGCCGCATAATGCTGCTAGGAACCCAATTATTTATCCCACTCCCAGGACGCGACCGGTTGATTGGTTGGATAGCGATGGGAGAACGCCTTTCAGGAGAAAGTTACGCCGCGCACGATATTTCGTTTCTCGAAGCGATGGGGAGGCAGGCGGCAGTTGCGTTGGAGCGCGCCCAGGTATTAACCAATATGGAACGACGCGTAACGGAAATGAACGCGCTCGCCCGTGTTGCGCAGGGCATCAACATCACCCTTAATTTCGATGACATCCTTGAGTTAATTTACGCTCAAACCAACCAAATTATCCAGAGCAGCGACGCGCGCCTGACGCTCTACAATAAGACAGGTCAATATTATTATCACGCTTTCTACATCGATGATGATGAGCGCATCCCCACAAACGAGAACATTCCGCTCCTGCCCAAAACCTCGCTAGAGCAAGAGGTCATTGCATCCCGACGCCCCATTCTTGCAGATGATTTCCTGACCCAATGCCAGGTCATGGGCATTACCCCGCCGGCGAAGGGACTATATTCATGGATGGGCGTACCATTGAATGCTGGCTCTGACACGATTGGCGCGTTCAGCATCGCCTCACGCGACCCATCTGCGGCCTATACCGAGGCCCAAATGGGGCTGCTCCAGGCGATTGCCGACCAGGCCGCCGGGGCCATTGTTAAATCACGCTTACTGCAAGAGACCGAGCGCCGCGCCCAACAACTCGCCAGCCTGAACGTCATCACCCGCCAGCTAACTTCTACAATGGAAATCGAATCACTCTCCCGGAACATTCTGGAGAGTGCCGCCAACATTCTAAACGCGGAGGCTGGCAGCCTGTTCCTGGTGGATGAGCAAACCGACGAACTCGTTTTCAAAGTTACAGTTGGGCCGGTTGCCAAAAACCTGGTGGGGCAGCGCCTCCCAGCCGGCACCGGTTTTGTTGGACAGGCAGTGGCAACCCGGCAGCCGGTCATCATCAACAATGTCGCATCAAACACAGCCTGGAACTCGGCGCCCGATAAACAGACCGGGTTTGTTACCCGCTCCATTCTCGCTATCCCCATGGAAGTGAAAGACCGGGTCATTGGCGTCATCGAGGTCATCAACAAAAAAGACGGGAGTTCTTTTACAGAAGACGACCAAAACTTGCTGGCCGCATTTAGCGGTCAGGCTTCTGTCGCTTTCGAGAATGCGCGCCTGTTTACACTGACCGACCAGGAACTCTCGGCCCGCGTGGAAGAACTCTCGGTAATGCAGCGCATTGACCGCGAATTGAACGCCAGCCTTGAGGTAAGCCGCACCATGCGCATTACCCTGGAATGGGCGCTGCGCCAATCTCGCATCGAATCGGGTTTTATTGGCTTTGTAGAAGAAGATGGCGTGCGAGTCATAGCCGACCAGGGGTATAAGGATGAAGTGGATGCCTTCAAAGAAAATTACATGCCGATTGACAACCCAGCAGTGGGCGAACCCATTGCAACCGGCCAGATGAAGATAACCGTTCTCGAAACCCCCAACCCGCAACGCGCCTTCCTGAAAAACGGACTCAGCCAAATGGTGTTACCAATTCGGCGCGAATCCAAGACAATCGCAATCCTGCTACTCGAAAGCACCCGCCCCGATGCGTTTGTAGACGGCACAGCCAGTTTTGTCAATCGCCTGGCCGACCATGCTGCCATTGCTATCTCAAATGCCCAGCTCTATACCGAAGTGCAGCAAGCCAACATTGCCAAGAGCGAGTTTGTCTCATTCGTTGCTCACGAACTGAAGAACCCAATGACATCCATCAAAGGCTACGCAGAGCTGCTCGCAGCAGGCGCAGTCGGTCAAATCAGTGAAATGCAGTCCAATTTCTTAGGAACCATTCGCGCCAACATCGAGCGCATGAAAACCATCGTCGAAGATTTGAATGACAATTCCAAAATTGAAGCAGGCCGTATGCGCCTCGACTTTAAGGCGGTTGATGTGCCAGATGTGGTGGAAAATGTCATTCGCTCCACCAAGCGTCAAATTGACGATAAAAAACAGACCATCGAAACACAAATTCCAGCAGACTTGCCCAAAATTTGGGCCGACCGTACCCGCATCGAACAAATCCTGGTCAACCTGGTTAGCAATTCGCATAAATATACACCCGAAGGTGGTCACATCATCGTAAAGGCCGAAAGAACCAGCAATCAATGGGATTCTCAAGGCGTTGCCGAAGTTGTTCACATCTACGTCAAAGACAATGGAATTGGGATGACGCCCGAAGACCAGCGCAAGATTTTCCAGAAATTTTTCCGCTCTGAAGATGACCAGGCGCGCAAATCACCCGGTACTGGCCTGGGGCTAAACATTACCAAAAGCCTGATAGAAATGCAGGGCGGGAAAATCTGGTTTGAAAGCGAATTCCGCAAAGGGACCAGTTTCCACTTCACCGTGCCGATTTCTGATATCTGAGGAACTTGAGATGGCTATTTTCGCCGCCGTCGGAGAAGCACACGCGCTCGACCCACGCGAGGCCGGTTTGCAGGCCTCCCATCACGCGCTTAACCGCCTGGGCAGCGCCGCCCCGGTATTTGGTATTGTGATAGTGCCACATCGTTACGACCCGCAGATGGTGCTGAACGGCGTATCAAGCATATTGACCAACGTTCCGCTGCTCGGGTTCAGTTCCTTTGCCGGAATCTCTGAGAAAGGGACGCGCTTTCACGCCGTCATTGTCGCCATATTGGCCGGCGAAAACCTGCGGGCCGAAACGCACTGGTTCGCCGCATATAGCCAGGCGAGCGGCGAAATGGCAGCGCGCATTATGCAGTTGCTGGGGTATGAACAACGCCCAGTGGATAGTATCCTAACCTTTGCAGATGGGCTGAACGGCAGCGCGGAAGATTTTTGCGCGGGCATCCCAGCCCATATCCCCTTGCTGGGCGGCCTTTCGAGTGGCGACCTGCAAAGCGCCAACGGATTCCAAATTGCAAGTATGCAATCGGGGCGCGGCGCAATGGGCGCGGCCTTCCTGCGCGGTAATATTAAGATGGGCGTTGGCTATGGGCATGGTTGGATGCCAGTCGGCAGCTATTTCCGCGTTACACGTTCGCGTGGTTTCTGGCTGCGCACCCTAGATGGTCGCCCGGCATCAGAAACCTACTCTCAGATGTTCGGCAAGCCGCCCCGCGAATGGGCATTCCCGCCACTCAACTACCTGACCCGCATCTATCCACTTGGCTTTGAGCAAGAGAATAGCCCTAAACTGATGGTGCGCTCACCCCTGCGCGTGGAAGCGGATGGCAGTTTCCGCATGAATGCATCGCTGCGTGATGGCAGCGATGCTTATCTTCTGATTGGCAATCCATCAGACTGTCAGAAAGCCGCGCTCGATGCAGCCCAGCAGGCTATGCGCGCCTTAGGAAAGTCCAAACCCGCTTTTGCCCTGGTTCTCGTGGACATTGCCTGGCACATGCTCATGCAATCGCGCATAGACACCCAATTGAAAGCCATTCAATCTGTAATTGGGGAGCATGTGCCGATAGCAGGAGGCTACACCCTGGGGCAAATTGTCCCAGCGGGTGCGCAAGATGAACATCCCCAATTTCTAAACCAGAATATCATTGTGGCAACGTTTGGAGACAAGGGATAATTTTGCATCGCCGCTTTGGCGACATCCTTGTGCATAAAAAAAACCGGGGCCTTACGGCCCCGGTTCAGCATTGTTACAGAAATTACAAACTGGTGTTGATGGTGGAGAAGACGTTGCGAACCAGCGGGCCCATGATGGTGAGAGCGGCGATAACGACGACAGCGACCAGAACGAGAATGAGCGCATACTCAACCATACCCTGGCCTTTTTCTTTGAGTGAGAACAACATGATGTTTTCCTTTCTGTGAACAAATGAAGAAGAGATGTCTTACAAAAAATATTGGGGTGCGACGAACAAATTACAGACTGGTGTTGATGGTGGAGAAGACGTTGCGAACCAGCGGGCCCATGATGGTGAGGGCGGCGATAACGACGACAGCGACCAGAACGAGAATGAGCGCGTACTCAACCATACCCTGGCCTTTTTCCTTGAGCGAGGACAACATGGCTTTTTTCTCCTTTCGTTAGAATGTTTCTTTGGAACACCCAAAGAATTGAAACTTACAAACCCTATTGTAACCACTTTTTTAAAAAATCCAAGCATTTTTAATTACAGACAACTATCAATAGGCCTATTGGGGGAAGAAAAACCTAACAAATTGGCAAACCGAAGCGCGTTATGCGCATACTATCACACTAATATAGGCTCTGCGAAAGAATTACTCGGATAGATTTCCCGTTAAACCTAATTCGGGCGCAATCCGCCGCATAGCCTGGATAATATTTCCGACATGCTCGTTCCACAAATCAACGCCAAATTCCTCAGCAGCTTTTTCCATCGCCGCCCGGTCTGTGCCAGCCGCAAACGCTTTGTCTTTCCATTTTTTTTTGACGGATGCCGGTTCGAGGTCATAGAGGGATTTAGAAGGCCGAACCAGCGCGACAGCAGTAACCAGCCCGGTGATTTCGTCGCAGGCATTGAGGGCTTTTTCCATCAAAGAATCGCGGGGGATGCCGGTATTATCTCCATGGCTAAGAATGGCACGGATGATGACTTCATCCACGCCATGCTGGCGGAGCAAGGGCGCGCCCTCGGCTGGATGCTGTTCGGCGGTGGGATGAATCTCCCAGTCGAAGTCGTGCAATAGGCCCGTTATGCCCCACAACTCAACATCTTCGCCAAATTTCTCTGCGTAGAAGCGCATGGCGGCCTCAACGCACAGCATGTGTTTAACCAGGTTTTCATTTTTTACATATTCTCGCGCCAGCGAGAGCGATTCTTCACGAGTTGCCATTGACATGATTCTCTAATTTTTTAAAGGGAGATTGCTTCGCAAAAAACGGCTCGCAATACCATTTTTAAGTGAACTTCAGGATGAAAGAGAATGCAGAGGGTAGGACGCGATTCTACCCCGTGTTCCGTTTTTCGGAACCAAAGTGGAACCTGAGCGGAACAC
>CAYLZI010000060.1:0-15515 GCA_964388215.1 uncultured Anaerolinea sp. | reverse complement strand
TCACGGCACATCCACCGTCGGCAAGTTGAAGGTCGAAAGCGCGCGCGCCCGCCTGTTGGATTTGAACCCGATGATACAGGTGGATGCCTACAACGTTCCGTTCACATCCGCCAACGCGCTCGAAATCGCCAAAAATTACGATGTCATCATAGACGGCACCGACAACTTCCCCGCCCGCTACCTCAGCAACGACGTGGCCGTCTTTCTGGGCAAGCCCAACGTCTACGGCTCCATTTTCCGATTCGATGGGCAGGCCAGCATCTTTTACGCCAAAGAAGGCCCCTGTTATCGCTGCCTGTTCCCCGAACCGCCCCCGCCCGGCCTGGTTCCCACCTGCGCCGAGGGCGGCGTGCTGGGCATTTTGCCCGGCACCATCGGCAGCATCCAGGCCACCGAAGCCCTCAAGCTGCTGCTCGGCATCGGCGACTCGCTCATCGGGCGGCTGTTGCTCTACAACGCCCTCGATATGTCATTCGATTTCGTCAACCTGCGCAAAAACCCAAAATGCCGGGTGTGCGGGCCCAATGCGGATATCAAAGAATTAATCGACTACGATGAGTTTTGCGGCGTCCCAGGCCATGACCACGAAAGCGGCTCAGCCGGGGCCGATTGGGACATTTCCGCGCCGGAACTTGCCCGCCGCTTAAGCGGAGATTCCCCGCCCCTGCTGCTGGATGTGCGCGAACCGCACGAATTGCAGATTTCGGCTCTCCCAGGCGCGCTCAACATCCCGCTCGGCGCTCTGGCCGCGCGCTTGTCGGAGCTGGATTCAGCCCGCGAGATGGTTGTATTATGCAAAGCCGGGACGCGCTCGGCGCGCGCGCTCGAACTACTGGTCAGCGCCGGTTTCAGGCGCGTTCAAAACCTGCAAGGCGGCATCAACGCCTGGGCGAAGGCTGTAGACCCAAATTTGCCGATTTACTAACCCGCCATGCTCAACCCGAAACACCAACTCCGCCAGCAGTGCCGCGCCATGCGCCGCGAACTGGGCGAAGAGCAGCGCCAGCGCGCCAGCCGCTTAATTTGCGAGCATCTCGCCGTCTGGGAAGTCTTCCAGCGCGCCGAAGCAATCCTGACCTATCTGCCAATGAAGGCCGAGGTAGATTTGCGCCCGCTGCCAGGGCAATTCCCTAAAAAATACTGGCTGCTGCCGCGCATCGTACCGGAGGAGAATCATCGCATGGATTTCCATCCCTACGACCCGGCCCGGCTGGTCATTCATAAGTTCGGGATGGCCGAACCAGCAGCAGATTTGCCCATCGTCCCGGCGGGGGCTGTCGAACTGGTTCTTGTTCCGGGGCTGGCCTATGACCGGCATGGCTGGCGGCTGGGTTACGGCGGGGGATATTACGACCGGTTCCTGGCTTCGTTTGGCGGAATCTGCGTGGGGGTGGTGTACCAGGCCCTTTTACTGGAATCTGTTCCCCATAGCGGGTACGATGTGCCGGTGGGGTGGATTGTGACAGAAACGGGGCTGTCACAAGTTGTGAATATGCTCCCGGCTTGTTAAAATTGCTTCTTTACAAAATCTTCACACTCCCTTTTTTGAAGTTGCACAAATAAAAATTACACTATGAGCAATAAACCTGAACAAGGAGTTGCTCATGATAACGATATTCGGCAAAAAGATACGACTCTTTCGCCCGCGCAGCATCTGGCTGCGTAAAGTGGCGCAGATGTTCTTCTTTGGCTTCATCGCGCTGATTGCGGTCAACCACAGCCTGGCCGAAAACGGCGGCGGAATCCCCTTCCTGTCTACCGCCTCGCTTCACGCGCTTTGCCCGTTTGGCGGCGTCGTGACGATTTACCAGTACGCCACCGCCGGAACATTTGTGCAAAAAATCCACGAATCAGCCTTCATTTTGATGTTTCTTGGTTTCCTGCTGGCAATTCTGTTCGGCCCGGTCTTTTGCGGCTGGGTTTGCCCGTTGGGTACGGTTCAGGAATGGGTCAGTCAACTGGGCAAAAAACTGTTCCGCCGCAAATTCAACAATTTCGTTCCCGCCAAACTCGATAACTTGTTGCGCTACCTGCGTTACGGCGTGCTGGCCTGGGTGCTGTACATGACTGCCGCCACCGGCACGCTCATCTTTGCCGAATACGACCCCTACTTTGCCCTGTTCAACTTCTGGAGCGGTGAAGTTGCCGTCACCGGCCTGGTCATTCTGGGTCTTACGCTCGGTTTATCGCTGTTTGTTGAGCGGCCCTGGTGCAAATATGCCTGTCCCTATGGCGCGGTGCTTGGCATCAGCAACCTGTTCCGAGTCTTTAGCGTCCGCCGGGTAGAGGCCACCTGCAAAGCCGACGGCGCCTGCAACATCGTTTGCCCCATGAACATCGCGGTTGATACCAAAACCACAGTCCGCGACCACCAGTGCATCTCCTGCCTCGAATGCACCTCCGAAGCCATCTGCCCGGTTGCCAAAACCGTTGTGTTTTCTACCCCGCTGCCCAAGAAAACCCAAACACTCCCCGTACTGAATGCGCGAGGCGCCAAATGACCCTGACCTCGAAACCCCTGGCCGCCATTGTGCTGTTCATCCTGTTCGGCGGCATTTTATTCACTGCGGTAATGGGCTGGTGGCAGACCGAAAGCACCAAGCAGCCCGCCAAGTTCACCACCGGCGAATTTTCTGGGCAGGCCAACCCTGCCGACATTCGCGGCTCGTACACCTTTGGCGATGTAGAAAAGAGCTTTGACATCCCAGCCGCCGCGCTAGCCCAGGCTTTTGGCGTCACTGACCCCAACCCCGCCGCCTTTCCGGTCAAAAATCTCGAAACCATCTATGCCGAGAGCGGCCTGGAAGTTGGCACAGCCTCGGTGCGCCTGTTTGTGGCCTTCTACAAAAACCCGCCTTTCGATTTGAGCGATGATATTTATTTGCCGGAAAGCGCGGCGGAACTGCTCAAGGGACAGAATCTCACGCCTGAACAGGCTGCCTACCTTGAAAATCACACCATCCTCGTTTCCGCCGCAGAATCAGACTCCCCGCAGCCTGCCTCCGCGCCAACCGCAGAATCTCCTTCCGAACCTGCTCCCGCCACTGAAACGACTCATGCCGCCGAGGAGAGCGACCGGACGATTAAGGGCAAAACCACCTTTGGCGAAATCCTGAACTGGGGCGTGCCGCGTGAAACAGTCGAAGCCATCATCGGCGGCCCAATCCCGGCCCCCTCTATCACCCCTAAAGATTACTGTCTCGAAAAAGGCCTGAGTTTCGAGGACATCAAAACCAGGTTACAAGCCGAAGTAGATAAAGCAAAATAGCCCCAACCAAAAAGAGGCTGTCTAAAAAGTGGGGCAAGATAATATCTTGCCGCTGCATCTGGGACAGAATCGCACAACGACCGCCACTGCTGGCGGTCGTTGCGTTGAAAAACAGGTTTTTGGGACAACCCCTTTGTATCTATTCAGCCTGGCGCAAAATTGCGTTATTTTCCCTCACCTCAACCCCTCTACCCTGGCAGGCACTCGTCCCGGTGGGAGAGGGGGCTTCGAATCGGCAATTTTGGATGTTTCCTCCCCCAGCGGGGAGGCGGAAGGTGAGGGCCAAATAGTTACCAGAGTTTTTGATGAACCGCAGTCTTTAGCCTGCCCCTGGAGGGAATGCTTCGCAAAAAGCCTGGTAATCGGCGCGGGCTGTTTCGGCGGCGCGGCGGGCAAAGGCGAGCAATTCACCCGTCAGGGCGGCCTGTTCGCCAAAAGCGGCGAAAGCGTCCAGGCTGGCCGCCCCTTCGCGCCCCGCGCCGCGCAGGTGGGCGCGGGCGGTGAGTTCGGCCATCTCGGCGCACAGGGGTTGCATCCAGCCGGGGCGGTTTTCCCAGTCGGTCACGGCAATCTTATCTTGTGAGGGCTGCATTTCGCGCAGGATGTACCACGCGCCTTCAATTTCGAGCGTATCGAGCAGGGCCGGGGGCATGAATTGGGCGCGCTCTTGCACAGTCACGGCGCGTTGGGCTTCGCTGGCCCACTTCGGCTGGGGAATGTTCAGGGCCGGGGCCAGCGCTGAAGGGTGCGATTCTTTCAAGTCGAGGATGAAGTTTTCGTCGGGTGAACCGCGCCCTTCGACCAGCACAACGCAGCGTTTCAGCCCCAGGCTGCCCGTCCCGGCCACGCGGAAGGCCACATCGAGCGGGCGGTAAAATTGCAAATTGCCCGATTTTTCCCCCACCCGGCGAACCGCCTTCATGACGCGCTTTTTTTCGTCCCCGCTTACGCTCAGGAGTTTTTTGGATTCGACGAAGCGGCGTTCGTCTCCTTCGCGGCGGGTGCGTTCTTTCAGGAATTTCTCACGCGAGCGGGATTCGGCCTCGCGCTTCAGCCGGGTGACTGCTTCGGAAACAGGAGCATGCTGAAGTGGGGCGGCGCGCCCGCCCGCCAGCGTGGAGAAATACCTGACCAGGAAAAATCTCCCCAGCGTGGTTACATCTGCCTTGCTTAAATCCAACAAATCTCCTGCCAAATGCAGGCTGGTGAGCCAGCGGGCGACATCCCAAGCGCAGGGAGCCAGCACACCGTCGTCGAAGTCGTTGATGCCGAAGTGAACCTGCCGGTCGGCGCCTTTGAAAACGCCGAAGTTTTCAAGGTGCAGGTCGCCGCACAGCCAGGCGGGCGGCGAATCATCGAGCGGGGAGGCGGCAGGCCAATCCTCGTAGAACAGGTGGCAACTGCCGCGAAAAAACGCGAAGGGATGGGTGCGCATGGCCTGGTATTTGCGCGCGACCATGCCCGGCAGGCGGTTTTGATTGAAAATGCGAAGGCGCTCGGCAACGCCTACGACCATAGCAACCCCAACGAAAACAGTCCGGCATAGACCAGCGCCAGTTGGGCCGTGCCAGCCAGGGTTTTATTGAGGGCGCGGCCCTCGGCGCGGGAAAATTCGCGGTAGATGACGATGGCTTGTGGAATGGAAACCCAGGCCAGCAACACGCCCCACGAGGTCAGGCCAAAAACCCACAGGCCGAGCGGAAGCAGGTACGCGCCCAGCAGGCAGGCCAGGTACTCGGTCAGCATGGCTTCGCGCCCCAGCACGACGGCCAGGGTGCGCTTGTTGGTCTTTTGGTCGGTGGGGATGTCGCGGGTGTTGTTGACGACCAGAATGTTGACGATGAGCAAACCTATCGGCGCAGAAACCCACCATGCGGTTGGGGTGACTGCCCCGGCCTGGACGTAATACGTCCCGCAGACGGCTGCCACGCCAAAAGCCAGGAAGACAAACAGGTCGCCAAGGGCGTTGTAGCCATAGGGGAAGGGGCCGCCAGTATAAGCCAGCGCCGCCGCGATGATGGCAATTCCCAACACCAGCACCGGCCAGCCGCGCAAGTAGATGAGATACAGCCCAAGCAAGGCGGCTAACCCGAAGATGGCCGCCAGTCTGAGGCGCATTTGGGCTGGGGAGACCAGCCCCATTGCGGTAACGCGCGGCGGGCCAAGCCGGTCGGGCGTATCGGCGCCGCGTTCGTGGTCAAACAGGTCGTTGGCGAAGTTCGCGCCAATTTGCATCAGCAGAGAGATGAGCAGGCAGGCCAGCGCCGCCAGCGGCTGGAAGACATCGTCACGCCAGGCCAGGGCTGTCGCAACCAGCACCGGCGCGGCAGCAGCAGGCAGGGTACGCGGGCGGGCAGCCTGAATCCAGGTGGAGAGGGGGATGGGGGAGGTTGGGGTCATAGGGTTGTCGGCCTGATTCTACCAGCAGCGCAGGAGGCAAGACATCCCAATCCTAAATACGCTATAATTCCTGGCATGGAAAAACTCTTCCGCGACGCGCTCCAGTTATTTGGCATTTCGCTTTCACCCCGGCAGATAGCCCAATTCGCCGCCTACGAACGCGAACTGCTCGAATGGAACCAGAAATTCAACCTGACCGCAATCCGGGATGTGGACGGTATCCGCGCCAAGCACTTCCTAGATTCGATGTCTTGCGTTTTGGCCTGGCGCGAAAAAATTCCCCGGCGGCTGGTGGATGTTGGCACGGGCGCGGGCTTCCCCGGAATGGTGCTCAAAATCCTGCACCCTGGCATGAAACTGACCCTGGTCGAATCGGTGGGCAAAAAGGCCAACTTCTGCTCTCACATTGTCCAAACCCTGGGCATGGATGGAGTCGAGGTGCTGACCGCCCGCGCCGAGGATGTGGGACGCAGCCCCAAACATCGTGAAAAGTATGATTGGGCGGTAGCGCGCGCCGTTGCCAACCTGCCGGTGCTGGCCGAATACCTGCTGCCACTCGTCAGGGTAGGAGGCAGCATGTTGGCGCAAAAAGGCGAAAGCGGCCCGGCAGAAGCGCAGGCCTCCGAAAACGCGCTCAAATTGCTTGGCGGGCGAATGCGCCAACTTATATCAGTTGAACTGACCGGCGTGGCCGAAGAACGCTACCTTGTGATTGTTGATAAACCCGCCGCCACGCCCCCAACCTACCCGCGCAAGGTGGGCTTTGCCGCAAAAAAACCGTTATGAGCCGCTATCATCCCTTGTTGGTCGTTTTGCACTGGCTATCAGCCTTGTTGATAATTGCCGCTTTCTTGCTGGGCGTATTCGCGCTCGCCGAGCAGCCCAATACCCAAGAAAAAATCATCCCGCTTGGCATCCATAGCGCGCTGGGGGTAGTCACCCTGCTCATAACGCTACTCCGCTTTGTTGCGCGGCAGGCCACGCTCAAGCCGCTGCGTAAGGTGAAAAATCCGCTGTCGAAACCCAAACCATTGATAGTAACAATGGCCGAGCCGGTGCAATGGCTCCTATATTTGTTTACCCTTTTGATGTCGCTGACCGGCATTGGGCTGACGCTTCAAGCCGGGGTACTGACCGCTTCCGGGCTGGTTCTGCCCGCCGATTTCTACGCGTTTCCCCTGCGGACGACGCATGGCACGCTTTCGACGGCGCTGTTCGTCCTGATTGTGCTGCACCTTCTGACATGGGTCTATTTCCAATTCATCCGAGGCGAAAACGCGCTGGCGTGGATGTGGTTCAAAAGAAATAAAAAACCGGGGGTATAAAAAAGCCCCGGTTTTTGGTTACATCGCCCCAGTTTGGCGGGGCGTTTTTTATTTGCTCGTCTACGCCAACGTGACGTAATCGCTGGTAATGTGTTCGCCCTCCGCCACGCCGAGCAGGGCCAACAATTCAGCGGCCAACTGCGCTTTTTGCTGGGCATCTTTTCGGCTCCAGGTGCGGCTTTTAATTTCGAGGAACTGTCCCATATCGGGTCGCTCGATGGTATCCAGGTTGATGTAGAACTCCTCGTTTTTATACTTTACCAGCCAGCGCAGGCGGTCTTTCTCAACTACTTTTTCATCAACCGGCTTGAAATACTCGCGGTAAAAACGCAGGGTTTGGGCAGCCGGGGCCAGGTAGCGCGAGCGCGAGAGCAGCACATCCTCGCCAAACGCGCCCTCGCGGTTTTCGCCAAGCAGAGTCAGCCGGGCGCGAACGTTGCCCACTTTGCCTTTCGCGTCAATGAAGTCATCTTCGCGGTAGCGCAGCCGCCCCTGGGATGGGTCATCGAAGGAGAAATAGTGGTCATATTGGCGATAATGCCGCGCATAGACAATTTCCAAATTATGAGATTGGAGCGCAGCCTGGACACGAACTGGTTCCCGTAACTTGACCTTAACCTGCACCTCATAAGATTCTTCCTCGCTTGAACCACCCAGCGCAATCAACTTGCTCAACACCGATTGTTCGCGCGCGGTGAGGAAAGAATCAATTTTTTTAGCATATTGGGCGGCCTGGGCAATCAATTCAGCCTCGTCCAGCGTCAGCAGTTGACGGGCGCGCATCAGCCATTTGCCGTTAACCATCACATCACGCACATCGGTAGACTTTCCGGCATAGACGATTTGGGCATACGCCCCATTCGGGTCGCGCTCAAAGCGTGGCGAATTATGCAACGGGTCGGTATCCACCACAATCAAATCGGCGCGTTTGCCAGGGACGAGCGAGCCGGTGATGTCGCCAATGTGCATGGCCTGCGCCCCAATGCGGGTTGCCATCGCCAATGCCTGAGGCGCGGGCAGGCTGGTTGGGTCGTTTGAGACGGTCTTAGCGAGAAAAGCCGCCAACCGCACTTCCTCGAACATATCCAGGTCATTGTTGGAGGCCGGGCCGTCGGTGCCAATGCCCACATTCAGCCCGGTTTCGAGCATCTTGCTCACCGGCGCAAAACCGGAGGCCAGTTTAAGGTTAGAGGATGGGTTGTGCGCCACCCCAGCGCGGACATGTTGGAGCGTGCGCATTTCGCCCTCGTCTATGTGAACGCAGTGCGCCGCCAACACTTTGGCGTCGAACAAGCCCTGCTTTTTGACATACGGAACAACCGGCATCCCATTTTCGTTGCGCATGGTCTCCACCTCAAGCGCAGTCTCAGAAATGTGGATTTGCAGGGGAATGTCGAACTCGGCAGCCAACTGGGCGCAGGCTTTCAAAATTTCTGGGGTGGTAGTGTAGGGAGCGTGCGGGGCAACGGAAGGCACAATCAGCGGATGTTCCTTCCACTTCAGGATAAACTCGCGGGCCCGCATCAGCCCATCCTCGAAGGAAGGCGCATCGGGCGTAGGGAATTTGATGACCGACTGGCCGCACACGCCGCGCAAACCAGCCTCGGCAGTGGCCTGGGCCACGTCATCTTCAAAGAAATACATATCGGCGAAAGCGGTCACGCCACTCTTGATAAATTCGGCGCAAGCAATGAGCGTTCCCAGGCGGCAGAACTCCGGCGAGACGAACTCGCGCTCCACCGGCCACATGTAGCCCATCAGCCAGACATCCAGGCGCAAGTCATCGGCCAGGCCACGCATCAGCGTCATAGGAACGTGGGTGTGGGCGTTGACCAACCCCGGCATCACGATTTTCCCGTTGCAATCAACCACCTGCGGCGCATCGTATTGCGCTTTTATCTCTTCTTCGGGGCCAACTGCCAGAATGGAGTCGCCCTTCACAGCCAGCGCGCCATGACGGTATTGGGTAAAATCTGCGTCCATAGTCAAGATGTGGGCATTGACGAGCAAGATATCAGCCACTCTGTCCCGAGGTTCGATGGGTTTTGTCATTCAGTCTCCTTTTTTCTCGTTGGATAGTAATTGACCTATTATGTACTTGTCTGACATTAAAGTCAACTGGATTCCCCGCCTGCTTATGGCGTTCTCAAGAGAGCAAGTTTCTCCCTCGCCCCTGCCCCTCTCCCGGTGGGAGAGGGGAAATTCCCTGCCCCCGCCGGGGGAAGGGCCAGGGAAAGTGCCCCGAAGGGGTATGAGGGCAAATGCCATGCGAAAGCGAAAACGTCAAGCATTCTTGAGAACGCCATGCCACCTGCTAACAATTCGCAATTTGAAATGCCGCAAACTTGTTTGACGAGAAAAACGCGCCAAAAATTGCTTTGTTGCCAGGCGCGCCGCGATATGAATGCCGCGCTACAGCCATATTGCAAATTGCGCGCCTGCTATGTCCGAATGGCAATAATATGCTAGAATTGTTAACGATTTACTCTTCAGATAACGCATTTCACCAATACCTGAGAGGTATTTATGGACATCCTGCACCTTGTTGACCGCCTCGAAGAATTGTTCAACGAAGCCCGCGCCGTTCCTTTCACCCGCAACGTAGTTGTGGATGAAGATAAAATGCTGGATATTATTGACCAGATGCGCGTCACCATCCCCGAAGAGGTCAAAAAGGCCCAACAGTTGGTCACGCAACGCGACCGCATCGTTGCCCAGGCGCAAGAAGAAGCCAGCCGCATTGTGACTCTTGCCAAAGAGAAAGCCGAACAAATTGTGGAGCGCGAATCCGTCGTTAAGAGCGCTCAGACTCGCGCCAGCCAGATTGTCAACCAGGCGCGCGAAGACGCCGCCGCCACCCGCCGCGACGCTGATACCTATGTGGTCGACTCTTTGCAGTCACTGGAAGAAGAAATCAGCCGATTGCTGACCCAGGTGCGAAACGGCATTCGCAAAGTTGAAGAAGACCGCCTGCGTGGGCCATCCACCCCAGGCGGCGACTCGAAAAACGACCCCCCCACTGCCTCGCAAAAGGAAACAGCCGATTAAAAACATCCCCGCCGCCAGGCGGGGAGTTCGCTTATTGAATAGACTTCAAATGGAAATGACCAATGCCCTCACTCAATGGAATTAAAGCCGTTTTTTATGACCTGGATGGCACTTTGCGCGCAAACATCCCCTCAGGGCACGACGCCTTTCTGGAGAAAGCCGCCGACCTCGGCCTGGAACTGGTCGTTGGCGTCCGGCAGCGCGTTGCCATTTGGGAACACCGCTACTTTGCCGAATCGCCCGAACTTATCAGCGACCGCGAGACTTTTAGAGACGACAGCCGCGCCTTTTGGACGAATTATGGCTTTCGTCAGTTGCAGGTGATGGGCGCAACACCCAATATAGCGCGTGAACTGGCCCCGCAATTAAACGCGTATATGAGCGAACACTTCAAACCGCAAGACATCATCTTCGAGGATGTCCACCGAACCTTGCAGACGCTGCGCGAAGGCGGATTTTTCCTCGGGATTATGTCGAATCGCTTTGAGCCGTATACCGACTACCTGAACGAACGCGGCCTGGGCGAACTGTTCGACCTGGTCGTCTACGCCGGGGAGGCCGGCATCCGCAAGCCCAACCCGGAAGTATTCCACTACATGCTCGAAAAAGCCGGTTTTTCCCCGTCAGAATCGATATATGTGGGCGATAACTACTTTGCAGACGTGGTCGGCGCGCGCCGGGCCGGGATGCTGCCGGTGCTCTATGACCGAAACAAGTTGTTTGAGTCGCCAGATTGCCCGGTGATTACTGAACATGCGCAGTTGTTAGATTTTCTTGCGGGAGGAGCGAATGGCCTGGGAACAGAAAATTAGCCGCACGGTGCGCGTGCGCAACGAACAAACGCTGGGGCAGCTGGCCCGGCTGCTTGCGGTTATATCAGATGGAGGAGGCGGCGTGGGTGATATTCACCTGCTGACCGAAACCTCGCGTCATGTGGTGCGCGACATTGTTATCTATGCCGATACGCTTGCCCTGGTGAATGGCATCATCGAATCCATCACGACCATTCCAGGCACAAAGGTGATGGACGTGCGTGACGAAGTGCTGGAACTGCACCTGAAAGGCAAAATCGCCATCCGCTCACGCTACCCCATCGATTCGCTCGCCACCCTGCGGCGGGTGTACACGCCCGGCGTGGCCGAAGTCTGCCTGAAGATTGCTAAAGACCCCTCGCTGGCCCGGCTCTACACCAGCGCCAGCCACATGGTCGCCATCGTCACCGATGGGACAGCCGTGCTGGGCCTGGGCGACATTGGCGCGCTGGCCGGAATGCCAGTGATGGAAGGCAAGGCCATGTTGATGGAAACCCTGGTCGGCCTGTCGGGAATCCCAATTTTATTGGATACCCGAGACACAGACAAAATTATCGAAACGGTGGCCGCCATCGCCCCCACTTTTGCCGCCATCCAGCTGGAAGATATTTCAGCCCCGCGCTGCTTTGAAATCGAAGAACACCTGCAAAAGCGGCTCGACATCCCGGTCATTCACGATGACCAGCACGGAACAGCAGTTGTGGCGGTGGCCGCGCTGATGGTGGCCTCCCGCCAAACTGGCGTTTACCTTTCGGCGGCCAAAATCGGTCAAATCGGATTGGGCGCAGCGGGATTTGCCACCGCCCGGATGCTGATGCGGCTGACCGGCAGCCCGGTCTGGGGCGCGGATTTGAACCCCGATGCGCTCAAGAGGCTGGAAAAGGCCGGCGGGCGGCCATCCAACCTGCGCGAGGTGATGTCCAACTGCGATATCGTCATCTCGACCACTGGCGCGGCGGGTCTCATCAAACCCGAAATGGTGCGCAAGGGCCAAATCATTCTGGCGCTCTCGAACCCCAACCCCGAAATTGACCCCGAAACAGCCCTGGCGCAGGGCGCGCTCTTCGCAGCAGATGGGAAATCAGTCAACAACGTATTGGGATTCCCCGGCATTTTCCGCGGTGCGGTGGATGCCAACGCCCCGCGCATCACCCACGAAATGCTGCTGGCCGCCGCACAAACGATTGCCGACCTGACCCCGCCCGGCGAACTGGTCCCCAACCCGCTCGATAAAAAGGTTCACTTAACCGTCGCCCGCGCCGTAGCCCAAAAAGCCATCGACCAGGGCATTGCCAGGGCCGAATATGTGCCGTATGTGGAAGAATGAGTGGGGGACGATAGACGACGGACAGCGGACACCTTAAATTACATCGGCCACGCTCCTTTGGGAACGTGGCCGATGTCTATGGTCTGTCGTCTATCGTCTATATCGACAGCCTGCCATCAAACTTAATCGTACAAATGCTTCTGCTTGGCGTACTTGGCTACTTCCTCGCGCAGCAGCAGGCCCAAGCGGGTAATGCCCTCGCGGATGACTTCGGGTTTGGAGTAGGAGAAGTTGATGCGCATGGTGTTCTTCCCGCCGCCATTGGGGTGGAAGGCCGCGCCTGGCACGAAAGCCACCTTCTTATCTATTGCTTTTTTCAGCAGCTCGGCAGCATCCATGTACTCTGGCAAAATACCCCACAGGAACATGCCGCCCTGAGGCGTAGTCCAGCGCACTTCGCGGGGGAAGGTTTCATCCATCGTTTCAAGCATCGCATCGCGGCGCTCTTTGTAGGTGGCGCGAATGACTTTGACATGCTCATCGAGGAAGCCGCCCTTGGCAACTTCGTAGGCTACAATTTGGTTAAAGGTGGCGGTGTGCAGATCGGCGGCCTGCTTGGTCATCACAATTTTCTTTGTCACCTGCTCTGGCGCAATCACCCAGGCCATGCGCAAACCGGGCGCGAGTAGCTTCGAGAAAGTGCTCATATAAATCACATTGCCTGTATAGGAGCCGTTATCTTTACGATACTGACTATCGAGCAGCGCCACCGATGGCAGATGTTCACCCTCAAAGCGCAATTGACCATAGGGGTCATCTTCGATAATCGGCACGCCATAATGGTCGGCAACTTCCACCAATTTTTGGCGGCGTTCCAGCGACATGGTCGAGCCGCTCGGGTTCTGAAAATTGGGCAAAACGTAGATGAACTTTGGGCCAATGCGCAGCGCCTTTTCCAGTTCATCTACAATCATGCCGTTTTCATCAGAAGGCACCGAGATATATTGCGCGCCATAGGCATTCCAGGCCTGGAGCGCGCCCAAGTAGGTGGGCGATTCGACCACAATGTAATCGCCCCGGTTCAAGAACAGACGTCCCATAAAATCGAGCGCCTGTTGCGAACCGGAGGTGATGCAGATGTTGCTGGCATCAACATTAATGCCGTACCGCCCTGTGTGGCGGGCAATCATCTCCCGCAACGGGGTATAGCCTTCGGTGGTGCCGTATTGCAGGGCTTGCGGCCCCATTGTTTCAAGGACGACATTGCAGGCTTCTTTGAACTCCTTGACCGGAAAAACCTCGGGCGCGGGCAGTCCGCCGCCAAACGAGATGATGTCGGGCTGCTCTGTCAGTTTCAGCAGCTCGCGGATGACCGAGCTTCCCATTTTTTGCATACGGTGGGCGTATCGGTATTCCCAGGGTGTCTGCATTCTTACTCCTTTAGGTAGGGTTTTGAAGTTTGGGCAATGGCAGCATTAAGAGATAAAAAAAGCCTGGCAGGTATGTTTGACCTGTCAGGCTGGCCTGATTTATGGCAAAAGGATGCCTGGAAGGAGGGCTATTTCCATAAAAATCAGCATCACCTGATTATCTTAATCGCTTTTGTATATTTCCGCAACCGACAAAAAATCTGTAGTTTGCATGACAAGTGTCACCCGCTAACTCTACAGTATTACGCTACAAAATTTGCGCCGAACATGCAAATTTTGTAGCGCGGCACTTATGTCCTGGTTAGGTTGCGGAATAAATTCCGCGTTACAACAGGTTAGCGAAAAATACCTAATGCTTTCTCCAAATTGCCCGCCAAACGACCATCCCCAACCCGGCAAAGCCGGTCAGCACAACCGCAAAAATGGGAATAACAACCGTGTTGAGCAATAACGCCCGCAGCAGCGCCGCCAGTGGCCCGGCAAAGACCATTGCCCCAAAAGGCCGCCACAACTGACGCGGGTTGACCGTTACTTCAGGGGTGAACAACCCAAAAAATGGCGCAACCAGGAACCAGGCCAGAGTCAGCGGCCCAAAGGTAGCCAGCATGCGCGGGAGCAAGGATAATTCTGCCTGGCCGTGCGTGGCAAACCCAATCACAGTGACAATGGCAATCGCCAGAATATCGCCCAAAATCAACCAATGGGTATTTTTCATAACTCTCTTCTTTTTTGGAGTCCAAAACCTCCCGATTTTGGACTCCGCCCAATATCAAGATGCGTTAGATTCCGCGAGTTTTACCGGCTTCCCAGTTTTGGCCGATTCAAGCAGGGCCACTATCGCAGCCACGTTGGCACGGCTGTCGACCAGGGTCACGCGCGGAGTTTTAGCAGACAGAATGCAGTCGGCCATATCCTCCACCTCGCCCAAATAGAGTTCTTGGGGCAAGATGGGAATTTGCTCAGTTTTCTCCTCGCGGTAAAGCGTAATCGAGACATCCAGCCCCGGTTTGAATGGTGAAGGAACGATAATCGTCCCTTCTGAACCAACCACTTCGATGTGGGTGCGGTACGGGGCGCGGAATCCGCTGTCGAATTGGGCATAGATTTCGCCGGGAAATTTCATCTGTCCGAAAAACGAATCATCAATACCGGTGTTTCCCGTCGCCTGCCAGCCAAAAACCTCCACCGGTTCCAGCCCCACAATGGCGCGGGCATAACTGATGGGGTAACAACCCACATCCCAAATGCTGCCTCCGCCCATCTCTGGGTTCAGTCGGATGTTGGCATCGGTTTTGATGCTGAAGGTAAACGAGCCGCGAATGAGTTGCAGTTTGCCAATCGCGCCACTCTCCGCCAATTCTTTCACCTTGAGCGTTTGCGGATGATGGCGATACATGAAGGCCTCGGCCACCACCCTGCCATAGTGCTGCGCGGCGGCGGCCATTTCATCCACTTCTGCAGGGGTTAATCCGATGGGTTTTTCGCACAGGACATGCTTTCCGGCCTCGACGGCCTTAATTGTCCACTCTTTGTGCAGATGATTGGGCAAGGGGTTGTAAATGACATCAATCTCTGGGTCAGCCAGCAGAGATTCGTAAGAGCCATGCGCCCGGGGAATTCCCCATTCCTTAGCGTAAGTCTCCGCCGAATCTTGCGAGCGGCTGCCAACGGCCAGCAGCTGGTTACGCGGTGAAACGCGCAGCGGTGGGATAATGGCGCGGTTGATGCGGGCAGTGGAGAGCAAGCCCCAGTTGAGAATGGTTTGGGTCATGGAAATTCCTTTCAAGCACGAAATGCCACTCTCCCGCGCTCCCGGCCCGGCAAACGAGGCATGGATGGCGCAAGAGACTCTCTGCGCTGCCTACCGGTTAAGCCGCTCTTCAACCCATGCTGGCACGCTCGCCAGCGCGGAATCGAGTTTGGCCGCGTCCTTGCCGCCGCCGAAGGCCAGGTGCGGCGCGCCGC
>CAYLZI010000059.1:0-15577 GCA_964388215.1 uncultured Anaerolinea sp. | reverse complement strand
GCCCCCCCCCCCGCCCCACTTACAGTGAACAGTAATCAGTCAGATGATAGCTTTGACTGATTACTGTTCACTGATTACTGGTTTACTAAAATGTAACAATATGTAACAAAACCGCTCCCCATGTAACAAAACCGCTCCCCTGCCAACCTGCATTATTTCGTTCAAGACGTTTGCAACTGGCGAATGTATTCCGCAAAGGATATCGTGACCGGATGGTTTGGTCCCGCCACTTCAGCCAGCAGCGACATAGCAGTTTGAGCAAGTTCAATCGCCTGCTCCTTTTGCCCAACCGAGGCAGCAACCCTGGAGAGGAACATCAAAACATTGGTTTGTCCAACCCGGTCGTTTATTTGCTCGAACAAACCCATTGCAGTCTGCAGAATTTCCATTCCCTTTTGGTAGGATTCCTGGCTTTGTTCATTTAGTCCAATAACAACTGACATTCATTTGGCCGATGGCTTTCAGCACGTTGGCTTCGCCCAATCGGTCGCCAATGTCGCGGAACAGCCCGAGCGCCTTCTGGTAACTCTCCAGCGCGGCGTCTAATTGCTTACGGAATTGTTGCACATCGCCGATGGCTTTCAGCACGTTGGCTTCGCCCAGCTTTGCGCCAATGTCGCGGAACAGCCCGAGCGCCTGTTCGAAATGCTCAACCGCCAGGAACCATTCGGCGCGGTAATAATGCCGCCGCCCAGCGCGAAACAGGATTTCAGCGCGCATGGCTGCTGGCAGGTTTATTTCGTCGCGCAATCCTAATTCACACAGCAAGGCCCAAGCGCGATGGTCGAAGCGCGCCAGGTCATGCCCAGCTTTGCGGCCCTCCACGAGCTTGGATGGAACAATGAACGAATACTGCGTCAATCGCTGGTAATCTGCTTCGTCCAGCGGCTCATCCAAAACAGCGTTGAGGGTTTCGTAGGAAAACCAGCGCAGGGCCATCATCCAGCGCGCCGCCGGCCGCAGCGATTCGGGCAGGCGGTTGATGATACAGCCTTGTAGCCAGCGAACTGCTTGTTCGCGAGAGGTGACCTTTGGCACTTGCGCGGCAGGAATCCCGCCAGGCGATTCATGCCAGGCTTCGGCAGCCATGCGGGTCAGCATGGGGTGACCTTGCGCCAGCCGAAAAACAGCAGACTGAAAGGCCGTCTCCTGAATCCCCAGAGCGCGCAACAAGGCGACGCTGTCGGCTTCCGATAAGTCCGGCAGGGATGTCCCTTCCAGGCCGCGCCGCAGGGATTCGACATGCTCCACATGCCGCGCCGATTCACGGCTGGCAACCACCACCAGCAGGGGCAGGAATTGCCGGGCGCGCTCCAGCAGACTCCACAATCGCCAGATTTCATCCAGCGAAACGTTATCCTGGTAAACGTCGTAATTGTCGAGCAGGAAAACGGTTTTCTCCTCAATTTTTGCGCCGCGCAGACAGGTCAGCCAGCGTTCAATCACCACCGCTTCGGCCTGCCCTTGCAGGGCGCGTACGGCTTCGGCCACATTGGCGCTCATGCTCTGTTGGGCGTCGGGGGAGTTCTCAACGTTTTGGTACTGGCGAAGGTGCAAAATACGCTGGTTCAGGTCTTCGAGCGCCTTATCACGCGCAGATTGAAAAGTTTCCAAACGCTCATTCCCAATCTTCATGGCAGGGGCTTCGAGCAGCCTGGACAAGAACCCGCTTAAATTTGAAACAAAATCCCCAATCGGCACGGCGGCGTAGCACGCGCCGCGCGCCCGGCAGCGATTGACCTCCAGCCAATCGAGCAGGGTGCTTTTTCCTTGCCCGGCAACGCCGTTGAAAGCCAGTATCCAGGCGGTTTCATGTTCCCAGGCCTGGTCGAACAGAGCGATTGCTTTTTCTCGGTCTTGGAAATGTTCCAGGTCGCGCAGGGTCATCGGTTTACTCCATGGTTTGTTTACTGCGAGGCGAGTTCTTGCTTTTTTGGGTCATCCGCCCGCCTTTGCCGCGCATGGTTTGTTCAGCGTCCGGCGAATCAATCGTTTCCTGACTGCGATGCGCCGCGTCAGTTGCAGCGGATTTTGAAACCGCTGGCGATTCTTTTTTGAACAAATCTCTCCAGCCTTTAACGTTGGCGCCTGCGCCAAGCAAGAAAGCGATGACCTGCCCAGTCACGGTCAGAATACCGCCATCCTTGGGTGGTTCGAGCAATGTGTAAATCGCCGCTACAACCAGAATAAGGCCAACAATGATGATAACAACAGCAATTAGCTTGTTTCGCGACATATTTCCTCCCTTGCCTATGGCAAAGTTAGATAAATTTCCCTTCTACTTTAGCGCAAAACCGCGCCAAAAAGCAAGTGATTTTTAGCATGAATCAAAAAGGCCTGCGATGTCTCGGGCAGATGCCCCTCGCAGCCATCCTCCCCTGCCCCTCCGATGTGCTGCGAACCTGGCAATGCGCTTGATATGGAAACAGGTTGCCACTGTTCTGCGAGGGGTTTATACTATGGGCAATGAGCACAACCTCCCTGCCCTCCTACGATAAAATTTCCCTCCTGCGGTTGGCCTTTAAAGGCCTGAAAGACGAAGAACTACGCGAAATGGCAGACCTGACGGAGATTCATACCTACCCGCCGGGATATGTTTTATGCCAGGAAGGCGCGTACGAAAACGTTTTTTACATCGTCGCTGAGGGAAATGTCAGTATTACAAAGAAGATTACAGACGAAGATACCGAGCGCGTGCTGCGCATTGGCGGCAAGGGTGACCTGGTTGGCGAGATGGCGCTCATCCAAAATGCGCCGCGCGCAGCAACCGTGCGCGCCATAGCTGAATGCACCGTGTTAGAGATGGAAAAACGCGACTTTGAAACCATCCTGAGCCGCAGCCCCGGCATGGCAATTGATATCATCCGAATCACCCTCGACCGCATCCGCGCCAACGACCTGATGGCAATCACCGAACTGCAAAAGAATAATAAAGTCTTACGCCTGATGGATCGCAATAAGCTGGAATTTATCCAGGTTGCAGCGCATGAGTTACGCACCCCCCTGACCGTTATCAAGGGCTACGGCAATCTGCTGCGCTCTTTTCCTGAATTCAAATCTAACCCCTCGCTGGATGAGATGGTAGAGGGCATTCTAAAAGGCGCCGACCGAATGCACGAAGTGGTCAATATGATGCTGGATGTGACTCGCATGGATGCCGAAACACTCAAAATTGCTTCGGTGCCGGTGCTTCTCAAGCGCGTGCTGCAAGGGCTGGTGAACAACTTGGGCCGGGCTGCCGCTGAGAGAAAGATTGAAATGCGCCTTGAATACGCCGAAGACACTCCCATCATTCAGGCCGACCCTGGGCTGGTCGAAAAAGCGCTCTACCAACTCATAGTAAACGCCGTGAAATATACGCCAGATGGCGGCACAATTACGCTGCGCGCGCGTCCTATAATGTTGGATGACAACATCCCTGGCGTGGAGATAGCGGTGCAAGATGCCGGTATCGGCCTGGACTCTGAACATCACGAATTGATTTTTGAAAAGTTCTACCAGGTGGGTAGCGTGGCCCTCCATTCGACTGGCAAAACCAGTTTCAAGGGCGGTGGCCCCGGCCTGGGGTTGTCACTTGTGCGTGGCGTGGCGCGCGCGCATGGGGGGAAAGTTTGGGTAGAAAGTATCGGATACGATGAAATTAACTGCCCAGGCTGCACGTTTTACCTGCAACTACCCGTTAATCCTGCGGGTTCATCTTGCTAAATTCCAGGTGTAACCATTATATCCAGGTCATTTATCTCGAAGTACAACCTGAATTGCTCGACACCTTCCTGGCCGAAGCAACCGCCAACGCCATAGAAAGCCGCAAAGAGCCGGGAGTCGAGCGATTCGACCTGCTTCAACAGGCCGATGCCCCCCATCGTTTCATGCTATACGAGGTTTATCATGCTGAAGCAGGCCTCGAAGCGCACCGCCAGACACCGCACTTCAAACGCTGGCTGGAGAAAGGCGTGCCAACGCTGAGCCGGGAACGGGTGCGGGTGATTTACAGCATGGTGGCATAACGCAATTTGGCAAATTACGTTATGCCACCCATTCAACCCGTTCGCCGCAGCGCCCAAAAGACAAAGCCGATAGATACCCCAAAGAGTGCCAGCACCACCACGAAGCGTAAAATCCCGGGCAGGCTGGCGGCAGCAAACACAGTCAAGGGTATCCCAATCGTTAAAACGGCCAGCACAACTCCTATCGGGCGGGTGCGGCGATGACCTTCCAAGACCGTGTCTTTTTCGATAGAAATTTCGGATTCCCAATATTGATTGGCCTCGTCCTCGCTGCCAATCACCTCCCCGGAAAGAATGACGGGGATAGGCCCGGGCAGGTAATAAACCCGGTAGGCGGTTCCCATCTCGAAAGTCTCCAACTGCTCCAATGTCACCAAACGGACTTTCGTCTTTCCGAACTTAATCTCAAAGTGCGCCGAGTCCTCTTTGATTTTGCCGGGCTGCGCTTCGCCCTCAGCCACCTTGATCGTGGTTGATTTTGCGGCTTTCATGTAATTCCTGCCGGAGAAAAGATACGAAAGCAGGATAATCAACCCAATGACGGCGCTGGCGATGCCAAGCGTATTTAACAACTCTGGGTCAGTGAGGCTGGTGGCCGTGCCAGATTGCAAGGAAGCGAAGGCAATCACGCCCAGAGTTCCGACCATGATAACGATAAAAATCGTCATCCCCAGCCGCAGGCTGACCCCGGCGGCCTGTTGGCGGGCTTTCTGGCGCTCCGAAAGTTGACCCGCGCGGTTGGCGAGCAGGTCGCGGGAATAGAACAGGAAAGTTTGGCGTAAGCGTTGGTTGAGGGGATTCATAGAAAGACACCTTTAAAGTTGTGATGTTGAAGCAGAGTTCGCAGGGTTTCTTATCGTTTGGGTAAAATCGAGGGTCGAGTAGCATCGCTCTTCATTTTTCTTGCTCAACGTCCACGCAAGAAGGAAATCAATGAGCCAAAGGCTCCAATGAGCGCCAGTACAGTGATAATCAATCCCATCGGCAAGCCCGCTGCCTGGTCATCGAGGTTTTCGTAGGTGGGGATGGCAAGCGGGCCAGGCGGGGTAAAGGTCGGTAGGCGGGTCGGAGTATACTGGGGCAGAAAAGCCGCTGCTAGCGTTGGGTCAATGGTTGGGGTCGTGAGCGGTGTGGGTGTGGGAGGCGGCTCCACAATCGGCAGATTCGGCCCCGGCGAAAGACTCACATAAGGGCCATAGACCCACCCAACATCCCCCGGAATCCCTGGATAACGAATCTTAATCCATTCTCCACCCGGAGAGCGACCGATAGCAGGGGCTTTTTCGCCCACCAGCAAAACGCCCACTGCTGGGTAAAAATAAGTGCTTGGCCCAGAACGGATGTTGATTGGTTCGCTATATGTAACGGTAATCACCCGGCCTGTAGATGTGCTGGTCACTGTTGGAACAGAGCCGGTTGGCTGCTGGGCTGCAACTTTATGAGAGGCGGGCGCGTTAAATACAAAAGTTCCTAATATACCAAGCAACAAAAGAAGGCTGAACAGCTTAATCGTAAGACGCATTTAACACCTGGTTTTCTGAAATTCAAACGAAGGCGATTATAATCTATACTATGGAACAGCGAATTTTTCATGGCGACCTGACCCCTAACGATGTAGCCAACGCGCTCATCGCTCAATTTAATCGCGGAAATTTACGCGCGCAGGCCTTCGGCGACGACCGTAGCATGAAAGTACAGATTGCCACCCGCCAAGGAGCGGCTAGCGGTGGGCAGACAGCCGTTACAGTACAAATACAGCGCATTTCTGATGGTGTAATGGTGACAGTAGGCCAGCAAGCCTGGATGGGCGTAGCCGCTAGCATGGGAAAAACCTTGTTTGCCACGCTCCGCAATCCATGGAGTTTGTTGGACAGGCTGGATGATATTGCCCAGGATATTGAAAATCTACAAATAAGCGAGAATGTCTGGCAGGTTGTGGGCAAATTTGCCAAATCGCGCCGCGCCAGCACCCAAATTTCCGAACGCCTCCAGCGGGCCGTCTGTGAGTATTGCGGAACTCCGAATGCGATTGGCGCGGGTGGCTGCATCGCCTGCGGCGCGCCGCTGGGAAACGTCCAGCCGCGTACCTGCGTATCTTGCGGATTTGTGGTGTTGCGGGGCGAACGCATCTGTCCCAACTGTAGAAAGCCAATTCCCGTATAACCTGTAGCAAAAAATTTGAATGCTGTTATATAAAAAAACGCGCCGAACAGCCCGCATACTCAGCTGCGTCCTTTTTTAGATGTAGAATTGCTGTGAAAATTTTTCGCGACTTGCCATGATGCTAGAACGACGCTATAATCATTTGTCGTTCAGAAAGTGAGGAAGTATGCCCGTTTATACGTATCGTTGCGAGAGTTGCGGAATACAGTTCGACCGCCACCAGTCTTTCCATGACGAGCCGCTCAAGCGCTGCCCGGAATGTAACAAAAACAGCCTGCGCAAAGTCTATACTCCGGCGGGGATTGTTTTCAAAGGTTCGGGCTGGTATGCGACCGACCATCGCTCGCCCTCTGGTGCCAACCGCGCAAACAAAACCGAAGGCAAAGAGTCAAGCAGCGCGCCCGCTGAAACAAGTTCTAGCCCCAAATCGGAATAATTTGAACGTATAAAAAACGGCAGGCTTCCCTGTCGTTTTTTGTTTTTAAACTGCACAAGGACAGAGCGGGGCAATCGCTTGACAATCTGTCTACTTTGCATAAAATGATAATGATTTTCATTATCTAAATTCAGAAACAGAGCCATCCCAGTATTGAGAAGCGTCAACTATAAGGAGTAAAAATGCGAAACAATCTTGAAAAATTTTTCACACTGATGCTTTTTGCCGCCATGGCATTATCCGCTTGTGGCCCGGCTGCCAGCCCGATAGATGCTCAATCTGTAGAAAAACAGGAAAGCAAACCCGCCATCAAAGTTCTGGCAGTGCAAACGTTCCTGGCTGATATTGCCCAGAATGTCGCCGGGGAACGCGTTAAAGTGGAGAGCCTGATTCCGGTTGGGCTGGACCCACATGCCTTTGAGCCGACGCCGCAGGATGTCAAGAAAATCGCTGAAAGCAATGTCCTGATATTGAATGGCGCGGGTTTCGAGGAATGGATAGAGAAAACTCTCGAAAACGCGGGCGGTGAGCGATTGGTGATTGAAGCATCGGCAGGACTCGTCATGCGTGAACCGGGTGAAAACGAACCGGGCCATGAACACGGAGATGAGCGCGTAGACGAAGAACATGCCAGTGAGGGCGAAAATCACCATGAAGGCGACCCGCACTTCTGGTTCGACCCGACCCTGGCGGTGAAATACGTCGAGAACATCCGCGATGGGCTGATTGCCGCCGACCCAGACGGAAAAGATACCTATACCGCCAACGCCGCAGCCTATACTGCCAAACTCACTGAGCTGGATGGCTGGATTAAGACGCAAGTGGAACAAATCGCTGCCGAGCGCCGCCTGATGGTGACCGACCACCACACCTTCGGATATTTTGCCGACCGGTACGGGTTTACCATCATTGGGGCTATCATCCCGAGTTTCTCGACTGGCGCTTCGCCCTCCGCGCAAGAACTGGCCGGTTTGATTGACCTGGTCAAGGACGCCGGCGCTCCAGCCATCTTCCTGGAATCCAGCAGTTCCCCGCAACTTGCCCGGCAGGTTGCCGCCGAAACCGGGGTGAATGTGGTGACGGACCTCTATACTCACTCCATCACAGAGCCGGGAGGCAAGACCCCAACTTACCTGAATATGATGAAGCATAATGTAATGGTCATTGTCGAAGCCCTCAAGTAAACAAACCTGCAACCAGGAAATGCCGGGAAAATCCCGGCATTTCTTATTTTTATCCTGTTATTTTGTGATATTTCTCATAATATGTTATTTGGGGCAAGTGCTAAAATGAAGGCAGCGCGAACGCGCAAAGCAAGTGGAAAATTCAGGACTTTTCGCACCTAAAAAAAGTGACAGGCTGGCATCTGTCGCTTTCACATGCCTTGTATAATTGGCGCGTCAATTCCAATGCTATTAAACCTCTCGAAAGGAAGAGCATGAACCCAATCCCAACATCATCCACCGGGCGTGACAAGTTTGACCCCGCCCATGATGTGTATCACTATACCGACAACCCGCTGAAGAGCATATTTGCGCCCAAGAACGTGGCCGTTATTGGGGCCACCGAAAAAGAAGGCAGCGTGGGACGCACCATCCTGTGGAACCTGATTTCCAGCCCATTTGGCGGAGCCGTGTTCCCGGTTAACCCGAAGCGCCCCAGCCTGCTTGGCATCAAGGCCTACCCCAGCATTAAAGACATCCCCGATCCGATTGACCTGGCGGTTGTAGTAACACCCTCAAATTCCATTCCCGGAATTATTGCTGAATGCGGCGAACTGGGCGTAAAAGGCGCAATCGTTATCTCTGCCGGGTTCAAAGAAATCGGCCCGGAAGGCGTGGAATTGGAACGCCAATTGCTCGAAAACGCCCGCAAGTACAAAATGCGCATCGTCGGCCCGAACTGCCTGGGTGTGATGAGCCCCATCAGCGGCATCAATGCCACCTTCGCCGCCGGGATGGCGCGCAAGGGTAAGGTCGCCTTCATCAGCCAGTCGGGCGCACTTTGCACCGCCGTTCTCGATTGGTCGTTCAAAGAAAATGTTGGTTTTTCGGCCTTCGTTTCGGTTGGTTCGATGCTCGATGTAGACTGGGGCGACCTGATTTACTACCTGGGCAATGACCCGCACACCGAAAGCATCGTGATGTACATGGAAACCATCGGCGATGCGCGCTCGTTTATGTCTGCCGCGCGTGAAGTGGCACTCACCAAGCCGATTATCGTCATCAAACCGGGCCGCACTGAAGGCGCTGCCCGCGCCGCCGCCAGCCACACCGGCTCGCTGACTGGCTCTGACGAAGTGCTGGATTCTGCGTTCCGCCGCTGTGGGGTGCTGCGCGTCAACACCATCGGTGAAATCTTCTCGATGGCCGAAGTGTTGGGACGCCAGCCGCGCCCGAAAGGCCCACGCCTGTCGATTTTGACCAATGCCGGCGGCCCTGGCGTGCTCGCCACCGACACTCTCATCACCACCGGCGGCGAACTGGCCCCGGTCTCGCCCGAGGCGATGGAGAAGTTCAACGAATTCTTGCCCTCCTCGTGGAGCCACAACAATCCCATTGACATCATCGGCGATGCCAGCCCGGAACGCTACGCCAAGTCGCTCGAAGTGGCCGCCGAAGACCCCAACAGCGACGGGCTGCTCGTCATCCTGACCCCCCAGGCGATGACCGACCCGACCGCCACCGCCGAATTGCTCAAAAACTATGCCAAAAAATTCGACAAGCCGGTGCTGGCCTCCTGGTCAGGTGGACAGGAAGTCGCCGCTGGCGAAGCCATCCTGAACAAAGCCGGCATTCCAACCTTTGAATATCCCGACGCCGCCGCGCAGGCCTTCACCTTCATGTGGCAGGCCACCGACAACCTGCGCACGCTTTACGAAACCCCCTCCCTGCCCGATGACGCGCTGGGCGCACCTGACCGTGAAAAGGCCCAGGAAATCATTGCGCATGTCCACGCCACCGGGCGCGACCTGTTGACCGAGGCCGAATCAAAGCAACTGCTGGCTGCCTACGGCATCCCCACCACCCCAACCGTCGTCGCTGTTAGCGCCGAAGAAGCCGCCCAAGTCGCCGCCGAGATGGGCTACCCGGTTGTGCTGAAACTCCACTCTGAAACCATCACGCACAAGACGGATGTCGGCGGGGTGAAACTCAACCTGCAAAATGCCGAAGATGTGGCAGCCGCCTTCAATGCCATCCAGGCATCGGTCAGCGAAAAGGCCGGGGCGGAACACTTCCTGGGCTGTACCGTCCAGCCGATGGTCAAAGTGGAAGGCTACGAATTGATTGTCGGCTCATCCATCGACCCGCAGTTTGGCCCCGTTCTGCTGTTTGGAACCGGCGGCCAGTTGGTGGAAGTCTTCAAAGACCGCGCCCTGGGCTTGCCCCCGCTGAACACCACCATCGCCCGCCGCATGATTGAACGCACCAAAATTGCCACCGCGCTGAAAGGCGTGCGAGGGCGCCCCCCTGTTGATATGGCCGCGCTCGAAAAACTGATGGTGCGCTTCAGCCAGTTGATTGCCGAGCAGCCCTACATCAAAGAACTCGACATCAACCCGCTTATCGCCTCGCACGAAATCATCCTGGCGCTCGATGCGCGCGTGGTGCTGTTCGATAAGAACACCCCCGAAAGCGAATTGCCGAAACTGGCTATCCGCCCGTACCCCAACAAATATGTTGCATCCTGGACGACGAAAGATGGCCGCCAGGTGGTTATCCGTCCTATCCGCGCCGAAGACGAACCGCTGATGCGCAAATTCCACGAACACCTGTCTGACCGCACGGTTTACCTGCGCTATCTCTCGCCCATGTTGTTAAGTGAGCGCGTAACCCATGAGCGCCTGGCCCGGATGACCCACAACGACTATGCCCGCGAAATTGCATTGGTCGTTGAAGGCGAAGAAAACGGTGAACGCGCCGTCTTTGGCGTGGCCCGCCTGAGCAAACTGCGCGGCGAGGAAGAAACCGCGCGACTCTCGATGTTGGTCAGCGATAACTTCCAGGGCCAGGGATTGGGCAAGGAACTCATCAACCGCATCATTGATGTTGGCCGCAGCGAGCAAATCAAGCGCATCATCGCCGCCACGTCGCCCGATAACGAAACATTTATCAGCCTTTGCCGAAAAGCCGGGTTTTCCACCATCAGCACCAACCAGGAAACTGGCATGGTCGAAGCGGTGATGAACTTGTAATTGGCGATTGGTAATCTGTAAATCACGTCACAAGATGGGGTTTGGCCCCATCTTGTGTGTTTTAATTGCAAAATGACCGCTGCCCATTATGAAATTCGAGTCTGTGAAAATCCATCTTGTGGATTGCGCTACCCGCTGATGGAAGGACACCCTTTCGGGACGCGCTGCCCGCTCTGTTTGGGTTCCACTAAAGCAGTTTTGACGCGCCCGCCCGCTTCGGAGCTGTACTTGCCGTTAAGCGAGCGGAATTCTGTTTCTCGAAAATGGCTACACGCCATCCTGGACAATGTGCGTTCGGCCTGGAACGTGGGAGCCATCTTTCGCACGGCAGACGGCCTGGGGGTGGAGAAACTCTACCTGTGCGGAATCACGCCGACGCCCGAAAACAACGCGGTGCGAAAAACATCCCTCGGCGCGGAGGGAACCGTCTGCTGGGAATATGCGCGGGATGCGATGAAACTGGCAGCGCGGCTCAAAGCAGAAGGGTTTGCGCTGTGGGGGCTGGAGCAGGATGCGCGGTCGGTGGCGCTATCAGATTCTGGAATGGGCGGCTGGCAGAAAAACGATAAGCGCATTGCGCTTATCGTTGGCAACGAAGTAACCGGGGTTGACCCGGATTTACTCGATTTATGCGACCGAATTGTTCATATTCCAATGCAAGGGGAAAAACGGTCCCTGAATGTGGAAGTGGCGTTTGCGATTGCGGCCTGGGAAATTGGCGAAGTTTTCAGATAAGGCTATCGGCAATTAGCAAAATCGGATGTTTGGCTGATACATCTGCACCATCTTGAATCTGGCTGCGGCAGGAGGTACCGACGGCGACGACCTGTTTGCCATCTGCTTTGGCCTGGCGGGCAGCGGGTAGCAAAACCAGTTCTCCCACGTTTTGCGAGGTTTCGTAGTGTTCGGTTTCGTAGCCAAAGGCCCCGGCCATGCCGCAGCAGCCGGAGGGGATGATTTCTACGTCACAGCCGATGGCGCGCAGCAGGGCGGCGGTGGCTTCCTGCCCCACCGGGCAGCCATCGGCGGCGGGGGGCTGGGCTTTTTGGTAGCAGTGACCATGCAATATTATTTTTTGATTTGATGATTTGATGATTTGGCGATTGAGGGTGGAGATACGCGGCGTGGGAGAGTTTGGCGCAGGGCGGACGAGGTATTCATCGATGAGGAAGGCGCGGGCGGCGAGGGAATCCACTTCGGGGCGACGGTGGGGAAGCAGGTCGCGCAGTTCGTCGCGCAGGGTGTAGAGTTCGGAGGGTTCGAGACCGATGACGGGGTATTTTCCCTCGGGGTCGAGGCGGTGGATTTCGTCGAGCAGTTTTTCGACGTGACGGCGGGCAGGTTCGAGGAAACCTTTCGAGAGCAGAGTCCGCCCGGCGCCGAGAATCGGCAGGGGCAGGGGGCAGATGTTACAGGCGGCGAGGATGCGCAGGGCAGCAGATTCTATTTCAGGCTCGAAGTAACGGGTAAAGGTATCGGGCAGGAAGATGACCGTTTCAACGGGAGCAGGGCTAAAGGGTGGTTTGAATCGCGCGCGACCAAATTTTGGGAGGGGACGATGTTCGGTAATCCCGACGAAACCTGCCAGATGCCGCATCACGCTCCAATTTCCAAAATAGTTGATGATGGTCCCAAACGGCGCGCCGAGCGGGGCGAGTTGGTTGATGTAGCCGAAAAGATAGTCGCGCAGGGGGCGGCGGTGGGCTTGGTAGTAGTGGTTCTGGAACTCGTATTTGAGTTTGGCCATGTCCACGCTGCTGGGGCATTCGGCTTTACAGCCTTTGCAGGCCAGGCACAGGTCGAGGGCGGCTTTGACTGCGCCCTCACCCCTGCCCCTCTCCCACAGGGAGAGGGGGGAAGAAGTGGAAATGAGGGCGCGCAGCAGGTTGGCGCGGCCTCGGGTGGAGTGCATTTCGTCGCGGGTGGCCTGGAAGGATGGACACATGACGCCGCCCTGCTTGCGGCAGACGCCCTGACCGTTGCATTGTTCGATGGCGGCGGCGAGGCCGCCCTCGAAGTGGAGATTCGATGACCAGGCGGCGGCCTGGTAGCCCGCGCCATAGCGCAGGTTTTCATCCATAAGCGGGGCGGCGACGATTTTGCCGGGGTTGAGCAGGTTGTGGGGGTCGGCGGCGCGTTTGAGGGCAGTGAAGGCAGCGATAATTTCATCGCCGTAGGTCTGGCGCAGCCATTCGGAGCGGGCCAGGCCGTCACCGTGTTCGGATGACATGGAGCCGCCCAGGCGCAGGGTGAGGGCCAGGACTTGCTCAGCGATGGAACGCAGGGCGTGAACGCCGAGGCCAGAGCGCAGGTCGAGGATGGGTCGGATGTGGAGACAACCAGCCGAGGCGTGGGCGTAGATGGCGGAGGTGGTGCCATGTTCGGCCAGAATGCGCTCGACTTCGCGGACAAAATCGCCCAACTGCTCGACTGGGATGGCGCAATCCTCGATGAAGGCCGCCGGGCGGGCAGCGGCAGGACGCGAGTCGAAGATGCCCAGGCCGACTTTGCGAACGTTCCAAATGTGGGCTTGGGCTTGTGGATTAGTGGCTACGCGCAAGTTTTGGCCGGATTGCCTGTCCCGAGGCGCGAGGGAATGGGCTTGCTGTTCGAGGCGGGCCGGGTCGTCGCCGGAAAATTCAACAATGAGCAGGGCGGCGGGGTCGCCTTCGACAAAGTCCATTTGGGCGGCATAAGCCGGGACGCCGCGCGCCAGGCGGATGAGCAGCTGCGGGACGAGTTCGACTGCCGAGGGGCTGTGTTCGAGCAGGCGCGGGACATCGTCACAAGCGGCGGGGATACTGTCGTATTGCAGGAGGGCCAGGACGGTATGGCGCGGTTTGGGGACGAGATTGAGGGTGACGCGGCGGATGACGGCCAGGGTTCCTTCGGAACCGGCCAGGAGAGGGGCAAGGTTGAGGGTGGTTGGTAATTGGCGATTAGTAATTGTGGATTCGGAATGCGAAATGCGCGATTCGTAAACCGATGCAGGGGATTCGTGATAAGAAAATTGTGGCGGGGCGGAGGGCGACCAGGGCAGCAGGTAGTTGAGGCGATAGCCAGCCGAGTTGCGCCAGGAACGCGGCCAATGGGAACGGATGGCTTCGGCATGGGTTTGGCGAATGCGGGCGAGGGTGGAGAGGATGTTCGATATTCGATAATTCGAGGATTCGATATTCGATATTCGAGTATCGAATTCCGAGTATCGCGTATCGAATATCGAATTCCGAATGTCAATTTCTCCAAATGTGGCAAGTGAACCATCCGATAAAATCACATCTGCCGAAAGCAGGTGGTCGGCGGTCATGCCGTAGAGAATCGAGTGCGCGCCGGTGGCGTTATTGCCGATGACGCCGCCCAGGGTGGCGCGTTCGGCGGAGGCCGGGTCGGGGCCGAATTGCAATCCGTGCCTGGCAGCGGCGCGGTTGAGCGTGGCGAGGATGACACCCGGTTCAACGGTGGCAGTGCGAGCTTCGGGGTTGATTTCGAGGATGTTGTCGAGATAGCGGGAGCAATCAATGACGAGGGCGTGTCCGACCGCCTGACCGGCCAGACTGGAGCCGGAGCCGCGCGGGAGGATTGGAATCCGGTATTTGGCGGCCAACTCGACAGCGGCGCGCAGGTCATCCTGCGCGCGGGGAATTACGACGCCGAGCGGCTCCATCTGATAAATGGATGCATCGGTGCTGTAGAGGATGCGCGAGACGGGGTCGAGGCGGATATCGCCGGTGAATTGTTTTTGGAGTTCGGAGATGAAATCGGCAGGGAGAGTCATGGGTCAGTGAGCAGTCATCAGTAATAAGTGAACAGATGCAGCGTGGGAAAGTTCCCGAATGTCACCAAATACCCGGAACCAGACGATAGCGCGTTTGTTGGGCATATTCCCTGTAGCCGGTCAGTTCCGCGTGCAGGGTTTTGTCCTCCAGCGCAGTGCGAATTACCAGGAGGATGCCTGAGAGCGCAGCCGGAATGACAGCCCACTGCGAACCGAGCAGGAAGGGCGTTGCCAGGTAGAACAGAATCGTCCCAACGTAGCCGGGATGACGCACAAAGCGATAGGGGCCGCCGGTGGCAACAGTGTGCTGGCGGTCATCCTGGATGCGAATGATGGCGGTGAAGTAGGCGTTGGAGACCATCGACCACATCAGGATGACGTTGTAGCCCAGGCTGGCGGCGACCAGCCCGGCAATGTTCACCCACAGCGGAAAGGGCGTCGCCCAGCCGAAGCGCGCATCCAGGCAGGCCACGATATAGGTGGCAAACATGAGCAGGCCCATGATAGACACCAGCGTAAAATCCCAATTTTTGTATCCCTTTTGCGGGCGGGCGCGCTCGGCCAGCATTTGCGGGTTGACCGGCAGGATGAAGATGACCGTGCCGAGCGACCAGAGCAGGTAGACGGCGCACAAGGCCCAGCCATTCCACCAGTCCCAGCGGCCAACCAGACCAAACAAGAGGGCCATTAAAATCAGGTTGCCGATGGTTTCGCGCCGCAGCCAGCGCAGGGCGCCCTGTTTTGTTGAAGGTGTTTCCATAGGAAGTCTCCAAAGATGGATATTTGGTGATTTAGCGATTTGGTGATTGACGTGGAATCGCCAAATCACCAAATCAACCAATCACCAAATCACTCGTAGCGCAGGGCCTCGACCACGTTCAACCCGGCGGCCTGACGGGCGGGGATGATGGCCGCGATAACGCCGAAGAGCAGGCCAATGGCAATCGCCGAGAGAATCCCGCTCAGGGGGAAGTAGTATCCCATCGGGAACATCACATCGA
>CAYLZI010000058.1:0-15611 GCA_964388215.1 uncultured Anaerolinea sp. | reverse complement strand
GACGCAATAACTTTAGGGTGAATCTCTCTTTTTTGCCCATAATCTTTTTAGGTAAGTATGAATAGGCACTCACGAAATATTGAAGGTAAGGTTTTGTTTTTCGCGATTCCTTGCTGTGGTTCATGCTCAAAAATACCAGAAATAGGCATTCTTTTAGTCGTTCTCTCTGGGCGTTGTGTTTCGGTTTGGCAACAGCGAAGTTTTTATTTTTCGCGCTATCTCGATACTGGTGAGCGCTGCGCTTCCTATAGTGGTCAAAGAAAACATTCCTTCGAATAGGTCCCGTTTCCCAGGCCACAAATTGTTGATGTACGAATCTGACGCTGCGGAACTATCCATATATTCCAGGTCTGAAAGAAATTGATAACCGTGTTCCAGGGTCGTTATTTCATTGACAGTTCCCGGCCCATATTTTGCATATTCGTCATCCCATCCTACCTTGAAACCGAAACCAGCCTTACCTGATATCAAGTTCGATGTGGATGCGATATTTTTCCCGTTCAGGCTTAGCTCGGTGAAAAAAGCTCTGCCTTTTTCGTTGAATCCGGTCATCATTTCACAAAAAAAACGCGCATGATTGGCATTGGAATAAAGAGACGTGCCTTTTTCGCCTTTCCATCCGATATGCTCCAGGCGAATGAATTCGTCGATGGATTCTTGCAATGATTTTGTGCCGCGTTTCAGCACCCATTCGAGATTTCCCGCTTCTTGAAGTTTGCGCTGGTTCCGAAGATGGTTTTTCTTTTGTCTTTTGGAAAGGTGCGCTAACGGGTCATGCCTTAAATCTTGAGGGAAGAAAACCGCTCTTGACCATTGTTCGAGTAGATTCCATCGCATCCCAAAGCCTACGGCAATTGAGAGCATTTCTTCTGTGAGCAGGGTATCAGCAGAGCAGTGGTTGATATATAAACCATGCCATGAGTGTTGGTTATCGGTTAAATACTTATAAATTTCCTTCAACGCATCTTGCGCGTGTTCCCGGTCGAGCAGGAAATCGGATAGATAAGAATGCACGGATGTAAACGCTGCCAGGTGCTTGAGCGGAAACCTTCGGGTTGCTTTTCGAACCTGAAAAAAGGCCACTCCCACCAAATCTGGCAGCCCCGCCGTAGATTTTTCGACGAACACGCCAAAGACGTCATCCGAAGTTTCCAGGTATTGCAAAGCCGGCATGACAAAGTGATGAGACATAAAAGCATTCGGAACAATCGCGCGTCCTTCCAACTCATCCCAGGCTGCAATTAAATCAGCGTCTATCTCAGTTGATTTTATTACTCTCGTTGTGAATCTATGATTTTTTGATATTTGCCTGATATGTTGTGACATTGGCTGCCTCGGCAAGAGTCTCCACAGAATTGCTTTTTAGCGAATGGGCGAAGTCTAGTCATCTACGGATATAAACAGATGCTTGAGTCTTTTCAAAATCTTTGCTATCACCGGGATAGAGTTCGTTCGTTTTTTTAGCGCAGTTATCATCGTCCAAGAACGAAAAATCATCTGGTTGTGAAATATTTTGACCCAATAAACATCTTCTGAACCGGTCGCCAGGCTGGTCTTGTAGTCTGCCTCGCCAGCCATGAAGTCGTAAACCGACATCCCTGCTTCTGCGTTGTACAGGATTGCATAGTAATGAGAAACCAGACCAGGCCGATATACATTTCCCGGCAGATAATTCAAACCACTTTGATAGAAGTACACCCTGTTATTGTAAGTAAAATTATATAAATAGCCCAGTTCGGTCTTGGGCGATGCAATTCTTAAAATCTGGATTTCGCCGTGATGAAAGCGCCCCAAAACCAAATCCCTGTGAAACTGGGAAAAATAATCATTGGAAAAAGCCCCCACAATTCCACGCTCTTGCCATTCTTTTTCATGGAGCGCGGCTAATTTTTCTAAAAATACCAACGCTTCTTGGGGTGTTTTTGCCTCTCGAATCTCGATTTTTCCGTCTTTTTCGTACTCCTTGATTGACCTGCGAATCTGGCTGCGCTTGTTGGCGCTCAGGAATTGCAGATAATCCATCTCTGCTTCGCGCACTTGCTCCAGGTTAACATAAGAAGCGGCAGATTTTTGTTCCAAAACCATATTGAATTTCTCGCCGTTATTCCACAGGTCACCAAAGCGCTCTACAAATTCTGTCGAAAGCCCTGGAAGATAAAACTCATCCCATGAGATATCATCTAGCGCATGAAGTAATTGCTTGAAGGTGATATCAAGCCCAGGCCGAATAAGGACAGAGTTGTATTCCAGGTAAATTTTGTCAAAAAATGGAATTCCGGTTGCGTTGAGTGAGATGGCTCTGGAACGAAAGAGTTTTCCCCATTTTTTTCTGGAGATGCCTGCAAAAAATGCCAGGACAGGTTCTTCGCCAAGAAAGCCTATGATGAGTCGAACCCCATTTTGAGGAGGCAGGCTTTTTAGCCAGGTGGACATCCAGCCCCAAGAGAGAAAATAATGATGCCGACTCTGTTGCAGTAAAGCGCGCCAATACTTTTCTACCAGAGAATAATCATCAACTGGGTGATATTGCGTAAATTTAACCTGAGTAGCATCTCTCATAAGTGCACCGGTTGTTTGCATTACTTTGAAATCTCGCCCAGGATTGTTGGATTCCCGCCCACCAATTCTTGGAAAAGTGTTATGAGTTCTGGGTTGTCTTGTACGCGCATCGTTGTATTGTTTTGCGGGTTGCCATCATTTTGCCATGCTTCATTCCACCAGGTAAACCCGATCAGGCTTTTATACTGCATCGAAGTGATGATTTCCAGCGCTTCGCGCGTCCATTCTACCTGGTCAACATAGGGGTTGTTTTTTGCTGTGCCGAACTCAGTGACAATAATGGGCTTGCTCGGCGCCATTTTTGTCATTCTGGGGTAAGTCGCCTCGATTGTGGTACGAAAGGAAGAGTAATAAGAGCTGAATGGAGTGTGCGTGCCATACGCGCTGAACCCAAGCCAATCAATCCATTCATCGCCCGGGTAAAAATTCTCGAAGGCGTTCCATTTTTCGTTTGGATAACTCTTTGCGTCTGCATGAAAGACCCAGGTGATGTTATCGGCGCCAGCGTTGCGGCAAATTTGGATGATGCGGCGATATGTGTCCTGGAATCGCTCAGGCCCATCTGGCAGATTGGGGTCTCCATACCCGTTTGTTTTCCCCCCGCCGTTATAAATGCCCGACCAGGCAAATGAATCGGAATTGACCTCTGTTCCATATTCGGCGATTATCGGCGTGCCAAAATCGCGCGCATTCTCGCACCAGGCGCGCAAATCGCCATCGAATTGGCCAGCAAGGATGTTGTCGAGCGTGTAAACTGTTTCAGACCCTCTAAATCGAAAGGAAGACTGCAACATCAAACGAATAAACGGCACGCTCCTCTCCTCACGAATCCAAATTGCGGTCTCTGTTGGGAATTCTTTTGTCTCATGCCAGAAGTGTGAGAAATAAACCCATGCTGCTTGCTTGCCAACTGTTTCTTCATATTCTCGAAGAGAGCGGAGTGTTACAACATCTGTTTCGCCTCCGCTCGGAAAGACTCCATGATACAAATAATTTTCTGGAGGCAAAGGGATGCTTTTACCTGTCAGCCAGGGAGCAGGTGCAGGGGTCATTTCAGGCGAAACATCAATCTCTGTGGCGTCGCCCCTCTGGGGATTCGATGAAATGGTAGGGGATGCGATATGTTGCGCAGAACAAGCAATCGTAAACAGCAACACAATTAATAGTAAAAATCTAACTGTAGACTTCAACTAAATACTCCTAAAATAGGTCACCATGATGAGAGACTGGGGAGGTAGATTTCCCTCCCACCTCAGAGACTAGACACTCGTAGATGTAGTGCGCAACTTGCCCTATTCAATCGCGCTTTTAATGCGCGCCGCGTTGTTTGAAAACGGCGGCGACTGTCAAAAACAGCAAGCAGGTATCCAACCAGAGGCTGCGTCGTTCGATATAGGCGATATCCAGGCGCAGGCGGTCATCGAATTCCAGCGAAGCGCGTCCGTAAACTTGCCATAAGCCGGTTATGCCAGGTAACACATCCAACCGGGAGGTGTGCCAGAGCTTATAGGTATCGGCCCCAAAGGAAGTGGGGCGCGGCCCAACCAGGCTCATATCGCCTTTCAAGACATTTAGCAGTTGTGGCAATTCATCCAGGCTGGTTTTGCGCAGGATTTTTCCGATTGGCGTAATGCGCGGGTCATTGGTGATTTTGAAATCGGGCCACTGTAATTCGTTTAAGTGGGCATATTTCAACTTCAACTCCTCCGCATTGGGAACCATCGAGCGGAATTTATACATGCGGAAGCGTTGACCACCTCGACCGGTGCGTAGTTGGGTAAAAATAACGGGCGCGCCCGGCGACGTAATTTTTATAATGACCATGATTGCCAGGAAGACTGGCCCCCAAAAGGGCATTGCCAATATGACAATGCTTAAATCCATTATCCGCTTCAAAAAATGGTACGTTTTTCCCACGAAGATGCGCTTGTGGGGCTTAAATTTAGTAATCCATGAGTATGGCGCATAATGATACATACTCTCCTCCTTCTCTATTCTGTCACCCCTGTTTTTGGGGAGAAATGCAGATATGCCTAAACACAGGGAGTGAGACGACTGCACCTTACCAGCATCAGTTTTTTCCCACGTCCTGAAGGTTTTTTACCCGAGGGCTAATAAATGAATTGCTCTTCGTGGATAATAGGTTTGCTTTTGCTTTGTTATAAAGTTCTTCAAATGTCAGTGCTTCATCGGGGAAGGATGCGACGCTCCATTGAGCAGATGCGCTCATTGATGTTGTCACTGATTCTTCAATGCGTTTTGCCAGCAAAGACGAATTTTCTTTTGTGGTTTCAGCGCATAAGATGACAAAGTAACCATCTGGAGTGCGCATAATCAGGTCAGTTTGGCGCAACTCATTGGTCATAATTTGACCAATTCGCGCAGCGACAAAGTGTTTTAACAAATCTTGCCGCATCAACTTGTAGGCTTTCTGATTTTCTTCTGAAGATATTTCTTCAGGTTTGAAAAGCAAAACCGAAAGCGGACGGTGATGTCGGCGGCTGCGCGTCATTTCTACATCAATGCGCTCAGTGGCTTGCCGTAAATTTATGGTACGGTTCGTATAAGTCGCCGAGGCCAGGCTTTCCATAAGAGATTCTGATGCTCTCAGCTGCGTGTTTAAATGATAAGAAATCCACACCGCAACCTCAATAAAAATGAACTCAACTCCCAAAATTTGAAGATACGCTACTCCATTGACCCGAATGTAAAAATAGGCAAAAACAAAGAATACAACTGCCCAAAAACCCAACAGGGTTGTAACAGACATCCAACTCAAACGCGGCACGAACAAGTTCGTAAATACAACTGCGACAATCAAAAAATAGAAATGCGAGGGGAATTGAAAAACTGCTCCTCCGTAATCAATATATAACTCATCTAATGAAAAAACCATAAGAAGGTATAAGACCAATAAAATAAAAGTCTTCTTTAGATCCGACATTTACTTTCCTTTCCCCGAAATTGTATCTACATGGGCTTGGCAAGCGAGGAACAATAAAACAAGCGTACTAATCTGACGAGAAGTTGGATTAGTCACCATGAAACACCACTAACATTGTTGATATTATACACAAATATCAAGATAGTTCAAGATGGTTGACGCAAAGATTACTACCAACTAATTGACTTGTCTATTCCTTTCTGCTAAACTAGAAGTTGTCAGACAAATTTTGCGGATAGGGCTTCCTCATGTCAACTCTTCTAATTAAACATGCCTACCTTGTTACTATGGATGACCAACAAGCCGAGTATTCGGACGGTGGTCTTTTCATTCGGGATGGATTCATCGAAGCAATCGGGCAAGTTGGTAATTTGCCTCATGAAGCAGATGAAGTCCTCGATCTCTCCGGCCACATCCTCTTGCCGGGTCTGGTTAACACTCATCACCATTTTTACCAGACTCTCACCCGCAACATCCCCGCCGCGCAGGACGCCAACCTGTTCAACTGGCTCAAAACGCTCTACCCTATCTGGGCGCGCCTCCAGCCCGAGGATATTTTCACGTCCGCCCAAACTGCCCTGGCTGAACTGGCTCTCAGCGGCTGTACCACCGCCTCCGACCATCTCTACCTGTTCCCGAACGGCTCCAGGTTGGATGATGAAATCGAAGCGGGACTCTCCCTCGGGGTGCGACTCCACGCTTCGCGCGGCTCTATGTCTCTGGGCGAATCCAAAGGCGGCCTCCCCCCTGATTCCGTCACCGACACCGAGGAACACATCCTGGCTGACAGCGAGCGATTAATTCAGCGCTACCATGACCCCAAGCCGGGTTCGAGGACCCAGATTGTGCTCGCCCCCTGCTCCCCCTTCAGCGTGACCGGCGACCTGATGCGCGAATCGGCAGTTTTGGCGCGCAAATATGGAGTCCACTTGCATACCCACCTGGCCGAAACCGAGGACGAGGAGCAGTTCTGCCTGCAAAAGTTCGGTTACCGCCCGGTTGGGTACATGCAATCCGTCGATTGGGTTGGCAATGACGTTTGGTTCGCGCACTCGGTCTACGTCAACGCCGAAGAGATAGGCGTCTATGCCCGGCATAACTGCGGCGTGGCGCACTGTCCCACATCCAACATGCGCCTGGCCTCCGGTATTGCGCCAATTCGGGAATATCTTGCTGCTGGGGTTAAAGTCGGCCTGGGCGTGGATGGCTCGGCCTCCAATGACGGCTCGCACCTGCTGGCTGAAGTCCGCCAGGCCATGCTGCTCTCGCGGGTGCGCGAAGGAATCACCGGTTTCTCGCTTTCGAATGACCCGGCGCGCAAACTGATGACCGCGCGCGAAGCCTTGCGGCTTGGCACGCGCGGCGGGGCCGCAGTGCTGGGACGCAACGACATCGGCAGCCTCGAGGTAGGCAAATGCGCCGACTTTTTCGCCATCAACCTGAACACGCTCGACCTGGCGGGCGGCTCAATTCACGACCCGGTCGCGGCCGTGGTGTTCTGCCAGCCGCGCCGCGTCGAATACACCGCCGTCGGCGGCAAATTTGTCGTCAAGCAGGGCCAACTTGTCACCGTTGATGAACACGAACTGGCCGCGCGGCATAACCGGGCCGCCCGGCGGCTGGTGAATGGATAAACGCTTATGACCCAAAAGCGTTCCATGACCGACGAGCAAGTTGCAGAAATCGTGCGAGGCATTGAAGTTGATTTGGAGCAACTTCGAATCCTTGCCAGTTTACTGGCCAAAAAACGATTACTCCCTGGTATGGCGGCGCGAGAATTTTCGATGGCAGCTTTGCGTGGCACGTTTCGTAAACGTTACCCGGAACTGTCTTTGCCAGAAATCAATCTGAAAGTTTTGGCTTGCTTCACCCCAGTTCAGATGAAATAGGTCAGTATGTACTCAATGAATTTCTATATCCGCGTGGTGCAAGTTCTGGATGAAATTGGCGCACCTTAATATGATAGTCGGCGCGTTTGGCGGCTCGGCTTTTGGGATTTCCCAGACGACTTACGATATAGATATTTTGGTTGACCTGCGCGAGCAGGATTTTGAATCATTATTCCAAAGGTTTCCTTTGCCCCGTTATTATGCTGACCCGGAAATGATGCGTGATTCGGTCAATTTGGGAATTATGTTCAATATTATTGACACTGGCGAAGGTGTTAAATCTGATTTGGTGCCGCTGCGCCGGGAGCCAGATTATGAAACCGCTTTTGAACGGCGCGTGCGTCGTGAATTTGTCGCTCCCGGTGGCGAATCATTCGAAGCCTGGGTTGCCCAGCCGACAGACATTATCGTTGGAAAATTGAAAGCCTGGGATGAGGGCCGCTTGAATAAGCATCCCGCCGATATTTTTTCGATGCTTGTGTTTGATTTGAGTGGTTTTAGTGACATTTCCATTAACTTTGATCTGATTTCTGTCGAGGCAGTGCGCATATCATTGGATGTGGCAGAACTTTGGCGGCAACTGGTCGAACGCGCTAAAAGCGAGACCACCGAACGGAAAGATTGAATTTGTGCCCCATTCTGCGAAAGGAGTATGCCATGTACGTTAAGGATTATCTCGAAGTGCCTGCCGAAGCGGCGGGAGTCGACGGCCTGACCGCCCGCTGGGTAATCAATGCGACACAGGGGGCAACGAATTTCGCAATGTGTATCTACGAGTTGCAGCCCGGAAAAACGACGCCGTTCCACCAGCACAACCACGAACACGAGTTTTTCGTTTTTGAAGGCTGTGGTCAATTGACCAATCCCCACGATGTCGTCGAAATCCGCCCCGGGGCGGCTATTTTCATCCCATCTGGTGAGCAGCATCAGTTCAGCAACACCGGCGATTCGTTGCTGCGCATGGTTGGCGTGATGAACTTCGCGCCCGCTTTGCCGAAATAAAGCGATTTGGATACGACCCTGGTCATTTTCTCCGGCCTGCCCGGAACGGGTAAAAGCACCCTCGCCAACCGCCTCGCCCGCGAATTGCGCTGGCCGCTCTTGCGCATTGATGATGTGGCTGGGGATGCGCCGGAGAACGCCGACTTTGGTTTCTGGGATGAGAAAATTCTGATGCTCCTGATACTTGCAGAAGCGCAGTTGGAGTTGGGCGTCGACGTAATCGTTGATTCGGTTTTTATGGGTACCGACCGCCATCATGCGCAGCAACTTGCCCAAAAACAGGGCGCGCGTTTTCGCCCAATCTACTGCTTTGTGTCGGATGAAATGCTTTGGAAAAGGCGCGTGACCAACCGGGCGGAAATCCTGGCTGACCCTGCTGTCGTCACCTGGGAACGAATCCAGCACCAGCAACAGTGGTTTTTACCCTGGCAGCCGGGGACGGGTTTGTTCATCGACGCGGCCAACCCCGTCGAACAAAATTACGCTCAAGCATGGGAATTCGTTACCAGCCGGGAAGTTGCTCTCGCGCCGTTGCAGGTCGCAGCCCCGCTTGTCGCAGGCCGGTATCACAACCGAAGTGTCGTGTAGTCAAGAAAGTTGTTGGATACTCAGCTATTTTGCAGGTTTGAAACCAAAAATCTAAAATCGTAAATCGTTAATCGGAGAACAATGCTCTCACAAACCCTTGTCAATGTTGCTATGGGCCGCGCGCCCGCCGACCTGGTTATCAAAAATGGGCAGTGGGTCTGTGTCCAGACCGGGGAAATCATCCCGCATACTGACATCGCCATCGCGGATGGTCGTATCGCTTACGTGGGCGAAAATGCCGACCATGCAATTGGCAAAGCCACGCAGGTCATCGAAGCCGACGGGCGTTACCTCGTCCCTGGCCTGCTCGATGGACACATGCACGTTGAAAGCGGCATGGTGACGGTGACGGAGTTTGCGCGCGCCGTTGCTCCGCTTGGCACGACCGGCATGTTCATTGACCCGCACGAGATTGCCAACGTTTTTGGGCTGAAAGGTGTCAAGCTGATGGTGGACGAAGCCGCCAGCCAGCCCATTCACGTTTGGGTGCAGATGCCGTCTTGCGTGCCTTCTGCGCCTGGGCTGGAAACGCCTGGCGCATCCATCAGCCCGGCGGATGTGGCCGAGGCGATGACCTGGCCGGGTATTATCGGCCTGGGCGAGATGATGAACTTCCCCGGCGTGGTGGCTTCCGATGAGAAAATGCACGCCGAAATGCACTCCACCCGGCACGCGGGCAAGACCATCGGCGGACATTACCCGACCCCCGACCTGGGACTGGCCTTTCATGGTTATGTGGCCGGCGGCCCGGAAGACGACCACGAGGGGACCTGCGCCGAAGATGCCATCGCCCGCGCCCGCCAGGGCATGAAGCCCATGCTGCGCTACGGTTCGGCCTGGCATGATGTCGCTACGCAAGTCAAGGCCATCACCAAACACAAACTCGACCCGCGCCGCTTCCTGCTCTGCACCGATGACAGCCATGCCGCTACGCTGGCTGCCGAAGGCCACATGGATAGGGTTGTGCGCCATGCTATTGATGAAGGACTGCCGCCGATGACCGCCATCCAGATGGCGACCATCAACACCGCCGAACATTTTGGCCTGAGCCGCGAGATGGGCATGATTGCCCCAGGCCGTTGGGGCGATGTTGTTCTGGTGCGCGACTTGCGCGATTTTCGCGCCGAGTTGGTCGTTGCCAAAGGCAAGTTAATTGCTGAAAGTGGAATATTAAACATTCAACTTTCAACCTACCCTTACCCGGCCTGGGTCAAACAAAGTGTCAAACTGGCGAGAAAATTATCGGCTGAAGATTTCAAGATCAAGGTCGAGGGTCAAAAGACAAAGGTCGTGGCCAATGTGATTGGAATCATCGAAAACCAGGCTCCCACCCGCCATTTGCGCCTCGAGTTGACCCCCGAAAACGGAGAAATTCGCTCATCACTTTTCACTTGTCACGCATCACCCGACATCGCCAAAGTCGCCCTGGTCGAGCGCCACCATGCTACCGGTGGGGCGCAGGTCGCCCTTGTGAGCGGATTTGGGCTGAAGGCCAGGTGCGCTATCGCCACAACGGTTGCACACGACAGCCATCACCTGATTGTCATCGGCACGGACGAGGCCTGCATGGCCCAGGCTGCCAATCGCCTGGCCGAAACCGGCGGCGGGCAGGTGGTGGTCAAGGACGGAGAAATTATCGGCGAGGTGGGCCTTCCCATCGCCGGGTTGATGTCGGATGAACACGTCGAAGTTGTCGCCCGGCAGGCCGAAACTGTGCTGGCCGGGTTTGCGGCCTGCGGCTCGGAACTCAACAGCCCCAACATGCAAATGGCCCTGCTCGGTCTGGTCGTCATCCCTGAACTGCGCATTTCGGATAAGGGGTTGGTGGATGTGACGAAATTTGAGTTCATTCCGGTGATTGAGTAATTCGTGATTTCATCATCGGGTCACTGATTTACTGCCCACTGATTACTGAAAGCTGGAGTCCCCATGCCTCACTTCCCCTTCCAACGCCTGCAAGCCGACCTGGCAGCCCTGATTGCCAAGATGCCCGCTGGCACGCGCCTGCCATCCGAGCCAGATTTGGCTGCCGATTTGGGCGTCAGCCGCGCTACGCTGCGCGAAGCAATGCGCACCTTCGAAACTCAGGGATTAATTCGCCGCCGCCAGGGCGCGGGAACTTTTATTGTAGGCAGGCCTCCGGTCATCGAAAGTGGGCTCGAAGTGTTAGAGTCGATGCTGACCCTGGCACGCCGCACCGGGTTGGATGTTGGCCCTGGCCCAATGGTTATCGAACAAGCCCCGGCAGATAAAGAAACTGCGGTGGTGCTGGGCGTCCCTGATGGGACAGGTCTCGTGCGTGTTTCGCGCACCATGCGCGCCGATACTCGCCCAGTGGCTTATTTGATTGATACCCTGCCCGTAAACGTTTTACAGGCCGACGAATTAACCAACAAGTTTAATGGCTCGGTGTTAGATTACCTGCTCCAGCGCGGCGACCCGCTCGTCACCAGCCGGGCCGAGATTACCGCCACAAATGCCAGCGCTGAAGTTGCCAAAATGCTCGAAATTCAGCGCGGCGATGTTTTGCTGAAATTAACCGCTGTGTTGTTTACCGCCAGTGGGCAGGCTGTTGATTTTTCGCACAGTTACTTCCTGCCTGGCTATTTTAAATTCCACGTCGTCCGCAAGGTCGGCGGGGTGTAAAGAAGCAGTTATCCGGTTTTCCGGTTATCTGGTTGCGCCAAAAACAGGTAACCGTATAACGGGACAACCGATTAACCGGTCAAAATCTTTAGGAGACTTTTATGACAAACAAAGTATCAGAAATCCAAGCCCGTGTCGCGCAACACCGCGACGAAATCATCCAGTTCATGCGCGACATCTGCGCCATCCCAAGCATCAACTCGCAAATTGGGCCGGTCGGTGAGCGCATCCAGTCCGAAATGCGCAAACTCGGCTACGATGAAGTCCGCTTCGATAAGATGGGCAACACCATCGGGCGCATTGGCAGCGGGCCAAAGGTAATCGTCTTTGATTCGCACATAGACACCGTAGATATTGGCGACCCCGCCGATTGGGGCTGGGACCCCTTCATCGGCAAGGTCGAAGATGGTATTTTCTATGCGCGCGGCGCGTGCGATGAGAAAAATTCCACCCCCGGCATGGTTTACGGCCTGGCAATTGCCCGCGACCTGGGCCTGCTCGAAGGCTACACCGCCTACTACTTCGGCAACATGGAAGAATGGTGTGACGGCATCGCCCCCAATGCCTTCGTAGAAGCCGACCCGCAAGTTAGACCCGACTATGTCGTCATTGGCGAACCCACCCGAATGCAGGTCTATCGTGGGCACAAAGGCCGCATCGAGATGAAAATCACTGCTGAAGGCCGCTCGGCGCACGCTGCCTCGCATTACCTGGGCGACAACGCCGTGTACAAAATGGCCTCCGTGATTACCCAAATCCGTGAATTAGACCGCCGCTTCCGATTTGGCATGGGTTCGCACCCTGAGCAGGGACACCCCTCCATTGCCGTCACCAACGTCGAAGTGCGCACCGCCTCCCTCAACGCAGTCCCCGACCAGTTCACCATCTACATTGACCGCCGCATCACCCTCAATGAACCGCGTGAGCATGTGCTGGCTCAAACGCGCGGCCTGATTGCCGACTATTTGCAAGATGAAATCATTGTAGAAGAACTGTTCTACGACGAGCCATCCTACACTGGTTTCGTGTTCCCGGTCTCCAAATATTACCCCGCCTGGCTGCTCGACGAAGCCCATCACTTTGTTCGCGCCGGGCAGCGCACCATCGAAACCCTGTGGGGCGAAAAGCGGAAAACGGGGGCCTGGGACTTCTCGACCAACGGAACCTACTGGGCGGGCAAGGCTGGCATCCCCTCCATTGGCTTTGGCCCCGGCAACGAAAAAACCGCCCACACCAACCTCGAATGCGTCCCGCTTGAAGACGTAGTGCGCGCCACAGAATTCTATGCTTTGCTGCCCAGGATGTTGGCCGAGGAAGTCCATGTGAACGAGTGAGTAAGGAAACAAGAAAACAGGTAAACAAGTAAACGGGTAAACCGGACAACCGAAAACCGGCGAACCGGAGAACAAGTAAACAGGAAACCTATTCAAACCACAAGGAGACTCAACATGCGTAGTTTTGCCGGTCGTGATATTCTCTCGCTCAAAGAGTTTGAGCGCAACGAGTTTTTCCGCGTTTTTGAAGTCGCCGAAAAACTGGAGCCAATTGCCCGCAACCGCCGCAACTCCGAACTGCTCAAAGAGAAAACGCTGGTTGCCGCTTTCTATCAGCCGTCCACCCGCACGCGGTTGGCGCACGAGGCCGCCATGCACCGTCTTGGCGGGCATGTGGTTGGGTTTGCCGACCCCAAAATGACCCGCGCCGGTGACTTCTACCAGGAATCCATCAAAGACACCGTCAAAATGCTCGAATACTACGGCGATGTCATCGTCATGCGCCATTTTCAGCAGGGCGCGCCGCACGAAGCCGCAAAATGGGCCAGCATCCCCGTCATCAACGGCGGCGACGGCTGGGGCGAACACCCCACCCAAATCTTGACCGACCTGTACACCGTCTTGCGCGAAAAAGGCCGCATCGATGGCCTGAAATGGCTGGCCGTAGGCGATATGCGTATGCGCACCATGCACTCGCTCGGCTACGCCCTCAGCCAGTTCGACTGCCCCATCACCTTCGTCGCCCCGCCCGATATGGGACTGACCGCCGAATTCAAAGCCGAAATGAAGCAACTCAGCGTCAACTTCAACGAAAAAGAACACGTCGAACAAGCCATCGCCGAGGCCGATGTCATCCTGGTCGAACCAGTTGTCCAGCCCGATTACACCAAAAGCCGCGATGAGCGCACCGGCGAACTCAGCCTGACCCCCGCCAACTACCGCATCACCCGCGAACTGCTCGAAACCAAAGCCAAATCTGACGCCATCCTGCTCCACTCCCTGCCGCGCATGGACGAAGTCCCAACCGACGTAGACATCACCCGCTGGTCACGCTACTGGCAAGAAGCCTTCAACGGCGTTGTCATGCGCATGGCGCTGATTTCGCTGGTATTGGGAGCAATGGAATAGACCCTCACCCCCGCCCCTCTCTCATACCGGGAGAGGGAGAAAACGAATGAAAACCATCGAAATTCGCCGTCATTCTATTCGCAGCAAGCCCGGCTCCGATTTATCGGAGCAGGGCTTGGCTCTGGCGCACCTGGTGGGCCTGGAGATGGGCAAATTCGACCGCGTCATCACCAGCCCCCTGCCGCGCGCCGTGCAAACTGCCCAGGCAATGGGATTCACTATAGATGCAACCGAGCCGCTCATCACCACATACGGAGATGATGTGGAAATGGAATGCCCCTGGCCTGCCAGTTTTGCCGATTACGCAACCTCCTACCGGCGCCGAGACGCGACATTTTCCTACGCCCAACGCCTCGCTGATTTCTATGAACAACTGGCTGAGTCCCTGCCTGAAGGCGGCTCTGCGCTGGTAGTCAATCACGGCGGCGTGGTTGAACTCAGCGCCGTAGGCTGCCTCCCCTCGGCCGATTTTTCCGCGTTGGGCGATTACATCGAATGCTGCGAAGGCGTTCGCTTGACCTGGGAAAACGACCAATTTACAACCGTTCAAGTCTTGCGTGTTTGAAATCAGACAGCAAGTTCCTAATTACAAACTACCAACCAAAAAGGAGTAATATCGTATGCAAACCAACTTCCGTGGCCGAGACTTTATCGGCGACCTCGATTTCACCAAAGAAGAAGTCGAAACCGTACTCGAAGTAGCCTGGGACCTGAAGCGCAAGCGCGCCCTCGGCGAACCACACCCCTACCTGCGCGACAAAGTCCTCGCCATGCTGTTCTTCTTCTCATCCACCCGCACCCGCGGCTCGTTTGAAGCAGGCATGGCCCAACTCGGCGGGCACGGCGCATTCATTGACAGCAACACCACCCAAATCTCGCACGGCGACACCCCAGTTGAAATTGGCGAAATCTTTGGCCGCTACTTCGACGGCATCGCCATCCGCCACTGCGATTTCGGCGACGGCAACGACTACCTGAACGCAGTTGCCAAAAGCAGCCGCACCCCCGTCCTGAACATGCAGTGCGATGTCTACCACCCCTTCCAATGCCTGGCCGACCTGATGACCATCATGGAAAAGAAAGGCAAAGACCTGCGCAAGAAGAAAATCGTCGTCTCGTGGGCTTATGCCGCTTCGTATCTCAAGCCCATTTCCGTGCCGCAATCGCTCATCCTGCAAATGCCGCGCTTTGGCATGGATGTAACCCTGGCCTACCCGCCCGAATTCCCCCTCATGCCCGAAATCGTCGAACAGGCCAAAGACGAAGCCCGCAAGGCTGGCACCGCCTTCGAAATCATTGACAGCAAAGACGGCATGACCGAAGCCTGCAAAGATGCCGATGTCATCTACGCCAAGAGCTGGGGCCCGCTGCTGACCACCACCGATAAAACCGAAGGCAAGCGACTCCAGGACATGTACAAAGACTGGATTATGGATGACGCTAAACTCAAAGTCGCCAAAGAAGGCGCCATCTACATGCACCCCCTGCCCGCCGACCGTGACATCGAAGTCACCAGCGCCGTGCTAGATGGCCCCAACTCGGTCGTCTTCGACGAAGCCGAAAACCGCCTGCACGCCCAAA
>CAYLZI010000057.1:13432-15672 GCA_964388215.1 uncultured Anaerolinea sp. | reverse complement strand
GCATAAAAAATGACGGCACTCGCCCGTAATTCTGGAGTTCTCAAGAAAGCGAGTTTCGCCCTCACCCCAACCCCTCTCCCACCGGGGGAGGGGTTGGGGTGAGGGAATAACCCATACAGTTTTGACGGTTACGGTAATGGGACACCGCCCACAATGGGACGGTGTCCAAAAGACTTAATGCTATATGGCTTTATCAACTCCCTTTACCCATTTGTTTAGGGACGGTGTCCCATTGGGGATACGTTCGGGCCGACCGCCTGGATTAGGCGCGCTAAAAACCGCCAGCATTTCGGTCAAATTATTCGTTACTGCCGGCGTGCCGCTTTCATCAGTGCCAATCACCCCGGCGCGCTCCCAGACCCGCTTATCTTGCTCAACCAGGCAGTAGGCGTATGTTCCACCTAAGGGCGAAGGATTTTTCTGGATCACCCCGCCATCACAAAACAAACCATCAGCCATGCTCCACCTCCAATCCAAACGACCGATTTTGCCGGCGCAGCAGCAACTCTTGCAACGCCCGCTCCGAAATACTCCACTTATTCCGCGCGCCACAAACCGCGCAAACGACCTCCCCCTGCTCCAGCTCCTCGACAACAAACGACAGCATCCCCAGCACTTTCCGGCCCGGGTCGTTCAACGCCAGCAACGGCGCGCGCAAAACCGCCAGCTTCGCCCGCCGGTCAGCCCCGCGCCGCACAAATCCTAAAACCGATTGACACTGCTCGCATGGAAACGGCTTGGCTTCGCTACTCATCAGGCCCCCTTCCCGTTTCTGTGGAAACGGGAAGCACAGCCACCGGCGCGCCGAATAATTGGGCTGCCAGCGGCACACCCTGGCAGGTTGCGCACTGGCGCCGATGATTGGACAACATCACCACCAGGGCCGGGATATCCCGCGGCGTCCATCCATTCCGCACGGCTTGGGCATCCTGCATCTGCGCCAGGATCAGGCTCTCGCCACAACATTGCGCTTCGCTCACACTCACCTCCGCAGTTCAGGCCGCAGATCCGCGTCCTGGTTCACCACCACACGATTCCGGCCATCCAGTAGCCGGCTGGCAATCCACTCAGGCAGCTTTTCCACCCCGGCATTCATCGCCAGCAGCGTCCCGCGCGTTTCCGCGCTACGATAACGCTCATCCACCAGGTCGGTCATCTGCTCCAGCACCCAGTCGGTCAGTTTGACTTTGTCGAACTCATCGACCGCCAGCACTTGCACGCCCGCAAACCACTTCAGGCGGCCATACGCATCCTCGCTGCCGACCAGCATATTCCCGTGCGCGTCCTTGTAAAATGCCTGGCGCACATAACCCACCAGGTCGAACATCGTGATATACAAAGCCGGCACGCCGCGCGCGTTCAGTTCGTTGACCACCGCCATCAACGCCATCGACTTGGCGTTACCCGGCGAACCGCAGATCGTCAATATCCCGGTCGGATCGGCCAGGAACGCCCGGGCAGCCGCCACCATCCGGCGCGTCCCCTCCTCGCCAACCGCCAGGTCAATATCTGCCAGGCGCAAGGCCTGCTCCGCCGGGCGCATCCGGTTCAAAGCCTGCGCCCGCGTCGCTGTTTTGCGGTTCAGGCAAACGCAGGCCTGCGCCTTGCCAAAATCTGGATGACCCGGCGCATAATCGCCGCGCACGTAGCCGATCCCGCCGCACTGCAAACAGTTCGGCTCACCCGGCAGGCCGGCCCGCCTCCGCTCCGCGATTCTCCGCTCCACGTCGCCGCTGGTTGAGCTTTTCGATGGCTGCCCGCCGGGCTGGGCTTTCCCCGCCGCCGCCTGGGCTGCCTGGAGCGCCGTTTGACGGCCGCCGTGACCGGCTGGCAGGCTGGGTTTTGGCAGCAGATAGTTTGTGGTCATTCTCGAAGCCCTCCGTCTTGATCCGTCTCAAAATCGCATCGATATACTTCCAGTTGAGCTTGTTATGCGTCACCGCCTGGGCAAAAGCGTACTCGACCCAGGGCGGCGGATAATCTTTTTCAGCCTCCTTCAGCCGGTCGGCCAACATCGGCGTCAGCGGCCCAATGTTTTCCTCGTACAGTTTGAAAATATTCGGGCGCTCGGTCGGCTCGGTTTCAGGTTCGGCGGCTGGCGGTTCAAAAATTTCAACCGCAGCAGTAGTAGTAGTAGATTCTTTTGATAGTGGCTTTTGTGGGGGTTGTCCAACAACCCCACCCTGGGGTTGTCCAACAACCCCACCCTGGGGTTGTCCAACAACCCCACCCTGGGGTTG
>CAYLZI010000057.1:0-13332 GCA_964388215.1 uncultured Anaerolinea sp. | reverse complement strand
TCCAACAACCCCACCCCCCCGCGCGGCGCGCGCCTTCGCCGTTTTGGCGCGCGACCTTTTAGCCAGCTGCTCAACCCGCTCACGCAGCTTATCCCAGGCGATCTGGCTGTCGTCGGTTTGCAGCCCCCAGAGCACCCCGAAGTTGTCGTTCGGGTTGTTTTCGGCCAGGCGCAGCACCAGCCCAAATTCGACCAGCGCCTCCATGCAGGCATCCACCGCCGACTCTCCCAGCCCGGTCGCCTGCATAATCTGGCTCTTGGCAATCCGATCAGTTTGCTTGTGCCAACCAAGTGTTTTGCGCACGACCACCAAATAGCACTTGGTTTCATTGCCGCTCAACACCGACATGACCTCGTCGTCGACCAGCGCGTTCGGGCACTGGAACGTATTCGGGATGATCCTCGGCTCTGGCATTATCTTTGTTCCTCGACCTTCTCGTCATAACCCAAAATAAACGGCAGCAGCAACATCAACAGCGTCAGCAGCAGACCGATGCACAGCGCGTCCATCTCACACCTGCGCCGGCGCGGTGCCGTAAAGTCCAACCGCTTTTCGTACCCAATTGCCGGAAGTCTTCTCCGGCACGCCATATTCAGCGCGCACCTGGCGCGGACGCAGGCCGGCAATCCGTTTTTTGTGCTCATCGGGCAGGTTACGCCAGTCATCCCACTTTCCGAAAGTTTCTGGAAAGTCATTCTCAGAACCGGCCACTTTCCCGAAACTTTCGCCGCTTTCTGGAACTTTCGCCGAAACTTTCTCAGCCAGTTTCAGCTGCAATTCGGCCAGTTTGATCTCTTTCCGAAAGTTGCGCTCGGCCTCGCGCTCTTTCTGGCGCTCCTGGGCTTCCAGGCGCAAAGTTTCCAGCTTTGACTGCTCCTCGAGCAGCCTTTGCTGGTGTTCGTCAGCCAGGGTTTTCTCGGCCTGGCGCGTGGCAGACTCGGCCGTTAATTCGACATGCGCCTGGTGCGAGCGGATCGCCACGGTCAAAGCGCCGACCACGCTGAACGTAGACGCCAGCGCCTTCACCAGCTTGACCAGCCAATCCCCGTCATCCAACAGCACATTGACACCCAAAACGATCACCAGGTAAAACAGCGCTGTTACAACCGCCAGCGCAAACGCAGACCGCCGGTTATCCTGGTTATCTTGCATCCAATTCCACAGCCGAAGCGTGGTCGCGACCGTTGCCAGGCCCAGGCACTCGACCACCGCTGCGTACAGCCAGGCCTGCCACGGCGCAAAATGCAAAACACGCTGCACATTGTCGAACGCAATCGATGCCGGGATCAGCGGCGCCAGCCAGGGCGTATACGCCGCAATCACATCGATCAACATGCTCTCCATCACACGGTTGACCGCCAGCACACCTTTCAGCCACTTTTCCAGCTTCTCAGCCGCGGTTATTTCGGCTTTCACGCCCCAAGCATTCCAGGTCGTTGCCATAATTCATCCTAATCCGCCGCCCCAGCGGCTAAAAATGGGTTTGTCGGGGTTTGTAGCCCGGTTTGTCGGGTTTGTAGGCGGTTTGTACGGGTTTGTTGGGTTTGTCGGTTTGTCAAAAGTTGGGCCAATTTTGGAGTTATATAAAGGGCATTCGACTGCTGCGCGTTGTTCTCTGCCCATCCGCGCAATTTCCAGTCATCCTGCACCCGACGCGCCTCGCGCTGCCCCAACCCCAGCGCCATCAACACTTCCAGGCTGATCTTCCCATCGCTGCCGGCAATCCCATCCAGCACCCGCTGCTCGATCTCGCTAAACGTTGGCAGGCGCTCCAGCGTCCCCAGCCACTCCCGCTGCATCTCACTGGTTACGCGGTAAATCTGCATCGGCAGGAACCCAAAACGCTGATTTCGAATCACCGCCCGCCCGGCTGGCTTATTCAACGTCCACTTGCCCCAACGATCATTATTGAGTGTGACCCGCGCCGCCGTGTCATCGGTGCTGGCCAGCGCAATCCGGGTCGCAAACTGCGCGCTCAGGCTGCGCGGTATATCGCTCGCGTGCCAGTCATGCCCCGCCAAAATGACATGCCCGCCAAACTTGCGAATCTGGCGCGCCAGGTCGGTCACCTGCTCCAGCACTTGTTTCAACCAGGTGTTGCTTTCGTCGAACAGCAAGGCAAAACGGGGCAATTGCTCGCCGGTGGCGCGGTTATAGGCCTCCAGGTTTTCAGGAGGGATGCCATCGCCCGCTGCCGCGCGGTAGGCTGCCTGACGCGCCAGGCGTTCAGCATCCATCTGCGCCAGCAGCATTTTCACTTCATCCAGGCTGCCGGCCACCGGCGTTGCCGCCAGGCTGCTCCACACATCCGGGTTGAAAGTGTGTCCCTGCGGGTCAGCCAGGTACAACTTCCAGCCGCTCTTGCGCATCGTATGCGCCAGCAGTTCCAACAGATTACTTTTACCGGCCCCAGGCGGCCCGCTGATGATGGCATTCTGCAATTCATTTGCGGTCAAGCCGGTCTCGTCCCGAATGCCCCTGCCCAGTCGGAAACTGTCTGCATCCCCAAATCCAGGAAACTCCACCAGCTTCGGCAAACGCGGCTTGGGGCTCAACAAAACGGCATAGCGCAGCCCGGTATGATTTGCCAGGCCCACATACACGCCTTTCAGCGCCGTGCTCAAATGGTGGACCGTGCGGCTGTTGGCATAGGCCTCGATATTGCGCCCCAGCGCCAGCACATCCATCACCGCCAGCAGCCAGACCAGGCCATTCCGCTCGGTCAAGACATACGACTTGGGGGGCGTCAATCTCAATTCATTCACCATCACATGCTGAATAATCTGCACCGCTGCTTTTGCGCGCTCCACATAAACCGGTTCCATGCCTCCTCCTTCCTACTCGTCATCGAGCAGGCCGCCTTCCACTTCGTCGAGCACCGGCGCAACACTGCCACCACTGACAACCTGGATGTTGACCTGCGGGCTGCTGTTCTGACCGGTCAAGCCGGCCGCCATCATCCCTAACGCCTGGCGTGAGTATCCTGACGGCAGGTTGCCAATTGCTTCGACAACCTTTGCCGCATGTACAATCCGCAATTGCGCCTCCTCAGAAATTCCAGCCACCGGCGCAAACACACGCGCGGGATCGGTAAAGTCGAGTACAGGGTTGGCCATCAATTCAGGCTGTAACGCCCGCTTCCCAATCATTACCACCCGCACTTTGCCGCTCTCATCGGCAATGATCCCGATCTGGCTTTTTTTCCACAAGAAGAAGCCGAAGGCCACTGCCAGAAACAAGGCAAAGAACCAACCGCCGTAGGCAGATAGAAAATACGTATCCTGGGCGCGCCGCAATGCCAGCGCAGCCTTCTTCGTCTCAATGTCCAGCGCAGTCGCCCGCGCCGCAACAATCGGCGCCTGCGCCGTCTGGTACTCAGCTGTCACTGTCGCCAGCGCCTCCGCCGTCGACGTTTCTCGCAAGAATTGCTGGGCGGTCGCCGTGCTCTGCATTTCCTTGGTGGAAGTCGCCGCCGCCTGGGCCGCCTGGGTTCCTGCCGCATCAGCAGTTTTCGCCGCCGAAACCGTCACCTGCCAGGCCTGCTGGGTGGCGCTGTCGGCCCGCTTGGTCGCCTGCGCCGCTTCATAATGCGCCTGCTGGGTTGCGGTCGAATTGACCACCTGCTGCGTCGCTGTCTGGCGCGCCCCCTCCTGAATCGCCTGATTGTCAATCGCTTGCTGCGTCAAGCTAGAGTACATCTGCTGCTGAATCAGCGCTACTGCCGCTTCGCCAGCGCCTGAAATCGGCGTGGATGTAGGCGTCGGGGCTGCCCCACACGCCGCCAAAAATATCAAAAGCGCCAGGCTACCAATGGAATACCGGCTCATCGTCCACCTCCACCCTGGGCGGAGCACTCCGTCCAGACCCATTCTGCTGCATTTGTTGCAGCAACAACATGCGGTACATTTCGCTCTCGCTCATCATCCGCGGCTGCGCCTGGCGTCCCCAGTTCGCGTTTGGCCCGGCCTGCCAGCGTCCAGCCTGCCGTTTCTGCGCTAACCACTGCCGGCGCGCCCACCAAATTCCGGCGCCCACAAGGGCCGTCACCGTTCCGCCAAGCAAAGACCCCACTACCGCCTTGATCACCCACTCACCAGCCAGCAGCGCCACGCCAGGCAGCTGCTCACCGGCAGCCGACGCATTCAGCGCAGCCACTGCCAAATCCAGTTGGGTGCTATACCAGGCGCTCACCCCAATCACCGCCAAAAACAACGCCGCCAGGCCTGCCAACGGCCACGCCATCCCGGTTTTCATGGCATCACCCCACAATTCCCAAACAAACGCCAATATATCCGTGCCATAACAACCTCCTCGCTGATTTATTGCTTTATGCCTGCAGCTCCGCCAAACGCGCGCACTCCTCGCAGGCCGCTTCTTTTTCGGGCAGTTCATGCGCCCGATTCAGCGACTGTGCCAGCGTCACGCGCCGCGTCGCAACCCGACGGCTCTGAGATTTTGGCAACGGCTTTTGGCATGCTGCCAGTAAATACATTTCGGCGCGCAACTTGACCCAATGCGCCGCTTTATCCCCGTCGATGATGACCCATTCCTGCATTCCAACCTCCCGGCCTGCGCCGCGTTCGCCACTTGCTCGTACAGGCCCGGCAGCAGCGCGCCCCATGCCGCACCAGCGCCGTTTCGCTCACCGGCAACCGCTGCTGGCACAACGTCACCAACAACTCGCCATCGCGCCAGACCACATAATGCGCCTCGTCCACGCTGGCATTGGCCTTCACCCAGCGCCGCCCGCTACGTGGACAAATCCCGCTCATTCCGCCTCCGCCTCGTCCAGTTCATTGACCGTTTCCACGGCAACGCTCTCCAGGGCTGCGAACGGCTCGTAGCTGGCCGCCACCTCCAACCAGTTTTCCGGCAGCTTTACCCCCCAGGTCAGCGCCACGCCTTTCAAATGCTTGGCAGTCGATACCGGCCCCTGCTTGGCGATCGACCAACCCAAAACATAGTTCAGGGCATGTTTTGCCAGTTGTTTGCGCAAAAATTCGAGCTTCTCAGCCGTCCCCAACCCCTTCCAGTACCGATCGAACCCGTTATCTGTGCGGGTCTCGTCAACGCTGGCCAGCGCCATCATCGGGTAGAGCTTTTTCAACGCATCGAACACATTCCCAAACGCCTGGTAGGCATGTTCTTCCACGAATCGATCCGCCGCCTCGCGCAGTTCGCGCTCACGCGCCCAGTCGTCCTGCTTTATCTGGCTCAGCTGCTCTTGCTTACGCTTTGCCAGGCGCGCTGGCGAGACATCAACCAGGCTCGAATAAAAACTACCCGTAATTTTGTCCGCAGACGAACTGTACTCCTGGAAGTTGATCTTCAAGCGCAATTCAGGATCATGCGCAGCGATCCGGCCTCGCCATAACTGGTTGTGCTCATCAGCATCAGCATAATTGCCCACGATCTGCGCCCCTTCGCCGTCGGCGTCAGCGTCATAAACGGCCAGCCCCAGACGCGCAATATCATCTGCAAACTGCGCCTCGATCCATTTTCGACGCTTGCGAGACCAGCATGCCTTCATGCCGCAAAAATGCGACCCATCCAGCTTGCTGTAGAGCGGGCAAACCGTACAGGCGGGCGGCTCAGCCAGTTGGCGCAAATATGCAATCGCGTCCTTCCATTCCGGGTGCGAGAACTCTTTGGCATCCCAGGCAATCAGCGCGCCGCCCCTGGCAATTTCCTGGAAGATGGTCTCAATGGTATCATGATGGCGCAGGCCGGCGTACTCCCACGCGATTTTCTTCGGCCCGGCCCAGCCTTTGGCGGCTTCTTTTTGCGTTGGAAAGTCTGGGCCTGCAAACGTCCAGGTCAACGGCCAAAGATGCTGCCCCGCCTGCGGCTTGCCGTGCTGGTAGCGCTCGTTAAACAGATGCACCACATTTTTCGTCATCCGCAGGGTATTGTCCACCACGTCCAGCACTTCTTCGGGGTTCTTGAAATCGGCTAATTTCTCCGCCAGCTCGGCCAGCTTCTCATCTCCCAGCACTCTCCGCGCTGTCAGCAACGTCCGCGCCGTTCCCTCGCTCAATTCGCCCTGGTTCAGTTGGTTTTGCACCTGTTCTGGCAGGTCGAGCAGGCGCAGCTTTCCGCGCACCGTCGCATCATTCACACCAAACAAGGCCCCAATATCGGCGCTAGTTTTCCCAAACTCATCCCGGTAGCGCAGCATCGCCTTCGCCGTCTCGATCGGGCTCAGGTCACGGCGCTGCACATTCTCACTGACCGCAAAGCGGAACATGGCCTCGTCATCGATCTCCATCACGTTCACGGGCATGCCGCCAAAATCATTGCCGTTTTCCAGGGCAACCCTCGCCGCGGCCAGCGCGCGCGCCATCGGCGTGTCAGCCTCGAAAAGCACATGATCGCCCTGCTCCAGGTTGGTCTGCAAATCCATCAGCAGCCGGTAGGCAGCCAGGCGCGAATGCCCAAAGGCCAACTGGTAGCGCGTCCCCACCCGCCGCGCTCTGGGTACCTGCATCAGGCCGTCATCGGCGATGCTCACCGCCAGGTTGGCAATGTGATCAACATCCTCGTTCGTGCGGGGCTGCCAGGGGTTCGGGTCGATCAACGCCAGGGTTACCAAATTCTCAGCCATCTCACACCTCCAGCGGCTTCAGGCCTTGCCCGCTGCCCTGGGCCCCAATCACCACCTGCTTGCCGGCTTTCGGGTGGTGCAGAATCGCGCCTTCCTCGAAGCCGCCAGCCGCCAACCGCTGGTTTTTCTCGTCGATAGTCAAGAACTCCAGCACGTTGCCAACCCGATCGAGCAGCCGCCAGCTTTTGATATGCCTGCCGTCTGCCTCCACCGGGTGCAGCTGCACCGCGCGCTTCCCGCGCCTGGTCAGCTTCTCCGCCACCGGCTCACTGGGCGCGCCCAGTTTCCCAAACAGCGCTTCCAGCGCCAGCATCACCGCCGCGTCGTCGCAGCTCACCTGCCACTGCGTCACCACCGTGATTTTCGCGCCCAGCATCTTTTCGGTATCAGCCAAAAACTGGCGCAACTCAGCCTCGCCCAGCATCTCACTCGAAACAATCACTGGCTTGCTCATCTTGCGTATCCTCCTGGTTGTTTAATAACTCGTCAGGCAGTCGGTCGCCCGCGCCTGGCACTGGCCGCGGGTTCCCACCCGCAAAGCCAGATAAAACCGCTTTTCCTTTTTGCATCTTCCAGTGCGGCTTGGGGAACTTCCAACCGCGCCGCACCAGGCCGCCTCGGCACTCCGGCCCAATGCCATAGGCCACGCTGACCGGGTCTTTGAGCAGCCGGCGACAAATTGCGCATCGGGTATAGGGCATCTGGGCCTTTCTCCCATCCCCGCCAAAACTGGCGGGGATGGGCTGGGTCTGGTACGCGCGCCGTTGTTCTAAATTTGCACCGCCGCCTGCGCGGCCCGGTTGGCTGCCGCACGGCGCGCGCCTGCGCGGCCAAATGGCCTGGTGGGTATGAGCCCACTACCCCACGACAAGGTACACTGCAGGCCAATCTCGTCTCGCTTGCGCAAGACGCTTACTCCAATTGACGGAAATACTCCAGGAACAGCTGCGCCGGGCTGCTCGTCGGCGGCAGGCTGATCCGGCTAAACACTTCTTCGGCCAGGGCATCCAGCCCAGGGGTGCGCAGGTCTTTGACCTGCACGCAGCGCCCCGAGGGCAAGAACTTCAGCAGTTCCATGACCCACCTGCGCCGCCGCCGGTCTTCCCCGGCTGTAATCAAAGAGACAGTCCTGCCCCTGGCGCAACTTCGGCCACGTCCATCCTTTTCGCCGCTTTCGCGGGGGCGCACGCGATTTCTCGGGATGTCGTCTCTTGGTCGGCGCTCCGGACTCGAACCGTCTCAGCAGACCCGCTCTCTGGCGAAACTGCCTGCACCCGCGCGCCAAACAAATAATTGCTTGTGTTACTCGCCCCTTGCCCCGCGACTTCGGCGGGGGTGTCAGCAAAGGGCTTTTCATCGCTCGGCGGGTCACTTCTCCGGCTTGGGGCCTGTTCCAGCCCCCGGTCATCCACGGTCCGCCTGATATTTGATTGTTATTCGGTTGTTAAAGTGCTCCCAGTCAGCTGGTCAGCGGCTGGGGCCTGAGGTTCTCGCTCGACAATCTCGGGCGCCAGGTTCCGACGCATCCACCGCAAAACATAGTCCGTGCAGTCTGCCAGCGATACGTGATCATCGCGGCTCACAAAGTATTCGTGCAGCAGCACGGCCACCTGCCGCGCTGGCAGGCCCTGGGCCAGCAAGTCGCGCACCACGTTATCCGCGCTCATCAGGCCTCGTTTGACGGCCAATCTCTTCCAGCCGGCTGAGCGCGTGTTCAAGTTCGGCAACTTCCAAAGCGGCCGCCCCCACCAGGGCTTGCGCCAGCGGCCCGCCCTCGCGCATGACCCGCTTAAGCAGCCCGCGCAGGCTTTCGTTGGCCTGGCGCGCCGCGCGCAGGGCCGCGCGCCATTCGTTCTTGCCAACCTGGGCCGGGGTGCTCATTTGAGCAGCTCCTCGCGCGCCTGCTGGGCGTGCTGGTGCTCCTCGATCAGACGGGTGAAGTACTCAGCCGCCATCACCAGCCCGGTCAGCCCAAAGCAAACTGCCAAAAAGCCCACCGCCTGCCAGCCAATCACCAGCCCGCTCGGCGTCACCGTCAGGGCCACGCCCAGCACCACCATCCAGTAGGTTTGCCCGGTCAGCCTCTGCCGCGAGAACAAGCGCACCAGCACCGCCAGCCCAATCGACAGCAACAGTTCGATCGCCAAAACCAGGCCAATCACCGGCCAATCCACAGAAAGCCCTTCCATCATGTTGGCCCCTGCCCTATACTGCCGTCATGGAAGGCGACTCGAACCCCACCAACCGCGGGCCACCACCGGCTCCCTGCGCCAGCGGGGAGTGCAGCGGGCAGCGGTCGTTATCGCCCAGGTTCTCGAAGCAGACGCACCGACCGGTGAAGTCTGCGCCGATCATCAGCAGCGCCGCATCGACCAGGGCCTGGGCTTCGGCCAGCGTGGCGCACTCGTACAGCTGCACCTGCGCTCCGTAGGGCGCGCCGATCACTACGCAGCGCCGGGCCTGTTCGGTCTGAACCGTCAGCACAATCGTCCCGCGATACAAATGCCCACTGCATAAGGCCTGCCTGTCGCTCATCGCTCCTCCGCCTGCTCCACGCACAACGCATATCCGCCCAGTTCCTGGTTGTAATTGGGCGAGCAAAAGCCCTCGGCAATCAACTGCTCCCCCAGCAGCACCGCGACGGGAAAGCTGACCCGCAAGTTGCGCTGCAAGATATTCAGGCTGACCTTGCCCGCCAGTTTGCTGTATTCCCTGGCCTGGTCGAGCTGGTGTTTCTCAAAACTCATCTCCATCTGGCGGTTCATGCAATCGCCTCCTGCGCCTGGGGCTGCTCCAACACGGTCCACAACGCCAACTCTTCCTGGTCTGGCTCGAGCCGCTGGGCAGCTGCTACCAAGATTTGTACCGCCCGCTCCCACGCGTAGCGCTGCGCCGGCGGGCAGGGGATGCCGCGCGAGGTAAAGGTAGCCGCTCCGACGGCTGCCATCAGGCCACCTCCACAGGCGGGGTGTAAACCGACTCGTTCACTGCGCCAGCGCGGCTCGCCACCGGGCGCCCGGCTTCGAAGCGCACTTCCTGCTGGTCGGTCAGCCCGGCCAGGCTCAGCATTTCGCCCAGCGCCGCCGGCCCATAAGCCAGCGCAAATCGCCCCACGGCCTCCACCGTCACCGGCGCTTTGCCGCGCAGCAGGCCCCAGGCGTTCTGGTAGCGGTAGCCCATCGCGCTCGCAAAGTCGGTCAGGCTGGTGTTGGCCGTCACCCACTGGTTCAGGCCGCGTTTTAAGTCAAACTTGGTTTCGTGTTGGTTCATTCATGCTCCTTGTCAATGCCCGCCATGATCTGCAGCAGCAGCGGGTTGCCGCGTAAGGCCAGTTCGACGGCGCGCAGACTCTCCAGGCGGCCCTCGGCGTGGCGCAGCACCACCAGCGTTTGCGGGTGCTCGCGCCGCGCGCCGGCCTTGAAGGCCGTCACAAAGAGCTGTTCGCGCGCCATCGCCGCCTGCACCAGTTTCAAAAGCTCGCCGTTCTTTGCCATCCCGCTTGCGCTCCTACAGAAACCAACGAACGGCAACCACCAGCGCCAAAACCAGCGCCACCCACCAAAAACGCAACAGCAACCGCCCAATCAGCTTGCCGACCTGCATGGCGACAAGCATGACAACTACCAAACCGCCGACAATAACCCAGTTGATCTCCATCGCGCTTGCGCTCCTGCTTTCATCATTTTGTCAATTGCTAGAAACATAATACGACAAAAGTAATTGCTTGTCAATAGGTAGAAACAAATTGGCGTAACTCATTTATCATATTTGGTGACAAAATGTTTCTTGCTATGGACATCATGCAATTCAGCTACTGGCTGCAATCAGAACGCGAAATCCGGGAATGGTCACAATCCGATTTAGCTCGCCGCTCAGGACTGCATCGCGCAGTTATTAGCAAGCTAGAAACCGGCACAAGACCGATGCCAGAAACCCTTATGCAACTGGCAAAAGCGTTCAACCTTCCCCCCGTTTTTGTTTTTCGCAAAGCCGGCCTGCTGCCCGAGGCCCCGTCTGACCAGGTGCGGCTGGAGGACTGGGAATACCTGTTAAACCAACTTCCCCCTGATGAACAGGAGGAAGTCAGGCAAATTGCGCTGATGAAAATCGAGCGCCGTCAAAAAGCCGAAGCCGCCGCCAGGGCGGCCAATTTCAAACCAAAACAGCACGGGGGGTAAGATGGCTCACTTCTTCGCACTGGATGTCGAAACGGCCAACGCCGCCATGTCCAGCATTTGCCAAATAGGAGTCGTCGAATTCGACGGTCCGACCGCCATAGATACCTGGGAAACCCTACTCGACCCACAAGACTACTTTGATCCCGTCAACATCCACATGCATGGCATTACACCGCAAAAAGTTATCGGCGATCCCACGTTCGAGCAAATCTATATCATGCTGCGATCCCGTCTGCAAAATCAAACTGTCGTTACGCACACCGCCTTCGACATCACTGCGCTACGCCGCGCCTGCGAAAAATATAACCTACCCGAACTCACCCCAATTTGGCTTGATAGTGCCCGCGTTGCCCGTCGCCATTGGGAAGCCCTGCGCTACACAGGGTATGGACTCAGCAACGTCGCCGCCATGCTCGGCATAAAATACCAGGCCCACGATGCTGTTGAAGACGCCCGCGTGGCAGGTCTGGTCGTTATTCAGGCCATGCGCGAAAGCGGTTTGAGCCTTCACGAATGGCAGAAACGCGCCTATTCATCCGTCACGCCTACCTACGAAAAACGCATCAAACTGGACGGCAACCCAGAAGGCCCACTCTACGGCGAAAATATTGTTTTCACCGGCGCACTCACGATTTCTCGCCCCGAAGCTGCTCAGCTTGCCGCCCAAGCTGGTTGCAACGTCCAACCGGGCATCAACCACGAAACCACGCTTCTGGTTGTCGGTATCCAGGATATAGACCGACTGGCTGGATATAACAAAAGCAGCAAGCACCGCAAAGCCGAGCAACTCATCCAATCTGGTCAGGCAATACGCATTATTACCGAAAAAGATTTCATCCAGCTTGTCGAAATAGAGCGGAAAGCGCATCCGAAAACGACTGACGGTCGCAATCTGTTTGTTTCCATCGATACACCCATCCGCGAATTTATCGATATGGATCATCGCTGGCGCGGCCCCGATCGAGGTCTTATTTGGTGCTGGGAACGCGGCAGGCTGTTGGCCATAGAAAACCCATCCCTGGCCGAAAGAGCAAAGTCCGGCGAACTGATGACTCTAACCTGGAAAGGCGGCGTACCGGAAGAATTCAAAAGCCCGCGTAAAGAAGGCACGCTAAACTACCTGGCTCACTGGCAAGGATTGGCTGGAAAAGATTTAGATATCGATACGGAATGCCCTGTCAGCCTAACCTGCGCGGTAACCGGAGTTGTAGTTACCTACACTAAAGATAGCTGGAAAAAAGCAGAGTCCGAACAATAACAATGACCGATTGGAAATACATCCACTCCGCCGCCGACTCTGACGAGCGCGACGAAATCACCCTGCTGCTGCTCCAGCGCGCTGCCCGCCGGCGCGCCCGGCTGATCCTGGTCAAGGGCCGTTTCATCCCCGAGCGCCGCGCCCCCTGGCTGGCCTACCACCTGGTCGGCGACACGCGCCGCCCCTTCACACCCCGCTGGCGGCTGTTCGAAGCCCCCAACCCTGCCAACACCCCGCGCGTCCTGGCGAATGCCCTGCTGGGCCTGCTGGTGGTCACATGGAGCGCCCTGGTGGCCGCCGCCGTCGCCCCGGTCTTGCTCTACGCCATCCCGGCCTACACGGCCTTTGCCGCCCTCGTCCTGCTCCGCCGCCAGAAAATCCTGGCCACCTGATGATGCTACGTTCGGTGGTCGAGTAGGCCGTAGGCCGTATCGAGACCCCGTTTCCACAGAAACGCCCCCATGACCCACCCCTTCCCCCCTGGCGCATCCATCTTTGTTTACCTGCGCGACTCTGGCCACGAGCGCCAGGAACTCTCCATCCCCCAGCAAGAGAACCACCTGCGCGCCTGGGCCATCGAAAACGGCCTGGTGATCACCCAGGTTTTCAAAGACGAAGCCCGGCGCGGCGGCGGCGCGCACGTTGACGAGCGCAAAGAGTTGCACCGCATGATGCACGCCATCCGGCGCGGCTGCCCCGAAGCCGGGGTCGTCATCTGGAAGTTTAACCGTTTCGCCCGCTCCCAAGACCATGCCCAGTTCTACCGCGCCGAAGTTCGCGCCCGCGGCAAAATCTTTTACTCGCTCAACGACAAAATCCCCGAAGGCCCCCTGGGGCGCATCTACGAAGCCTTCGTCGATCTTTCCGATGAGCAATACCTGGCCGACATGTCCCTCGACATCCAGCGCGCCCTGCATGACCTGGTAACGGTGCACCACTGCGTCCCCGGTCGCCCGCCGGTCGGCTTTCAGCGCCGCGAAAAAACCATCTCATACCACCGCGACGGCACCCCCCGCACCGCCGCCGAGTGGGTCCATGACCCCCAGAAAATCCCCGCCATCCAGCAGGCCTTCGCCATGCGCGCCGCCGGCGAATCGCTTAACGCCATCATCAAAGCCACCCAGGGCACCCTCTACCCATCCAAAAACAGTTACCGCACATTTTTTGCCAACCAGCTCTATATCGGCATTCTCGAATACGGCGACCTGGTCGTCGAAAACTACTGCGATCCAATCATCGACCGCCCCACTTGGGACGCCGTCCAGGCTCGCCAGGGCTACTATACCCGCCGC
>CAYLZI010000056.1:0-16070 GCA_964388215.1 uncultured Anaerolinea sp. | reverse complement strand
GCGCGGGAGGGCGGCCTGCCTGGCCCCGAATCGCTCACCGAGCGGGGGCGGTATTGATAATTCAGTTCTAGGGACGAGCGACTGCATATCGGCGGGGTTCATACCAGTGGCGGCCAGCGAACGGCGCGCCCAGGCAATTTCCTGGCGCTGCTCATCGGGCAGGACGTTTTCCATTTTAGCGAGCGCGCCCTGGGCTTCCTCATGATAGAGCGTTCCCCACATCATTAAAAGCAAAATGGCAAATTGTTCCCTCAATTTGCCACGCAGCATCTATTCCGCTTTTCCTGCTCACTGATTACTGATTACTGACCACTTTTCCTCGCCAGCAGCATCCCAACCAAGTCGCCAACCATCAGGAAAAGAAATGCCCCAATCGTCCCCATTCCAACATTCATCATCCCAACCGCGCCAAACGTCCATTTCATCAGCCAGCCAACCGTATCGCCCAGCCAGAACCCGGCCCAGGCCAGCGCCACGAACAACAACAATTTTCGCGCCCTACCGCCGCGAACCAGGTGATACAACCCGCCATAGAGCGTTGAAAGCAGCACGCCAAACAGAATAGTGTTGAGGGGCATGGTTTCTCCTATTTTGATTCGATAATGATTCCGCCGCCCAGAACCTGGTCGCCGTCATAGAAGACAGCCGCCTGTCCCGGGGTGATATCCCGTTGCGGTAGGTCGAATCGGACTGCCGCCTTTGTCCCGTTATCGAGGGGGGTTACCAGCCCAGGCATCTCCCGCGCCGTATAGCGGCTCTTAACCATCGCGCGGAACGGCACTTCGGGGATTTCCCCACCCGTCCAATTGATGTTAATAGCCAGCAGCTCCAACGCCCCAAGTTCATCCGCCGCGCCAACGACAAGCACATTTTCTACAGCATTTTTCTTGATGACGTAGAGCGGAACCGGCGAAGCCAGGTTCAACCCCTTGCGTTGGCCGATGGTGTAATTCGCCAGGCCGCTGTGTTCGCCCAAAACCCGCCCCTCGCGCGAGACGATTTTTCCGGGCTGGTTAATGCGCGGGGCGTTGCGCCCCAAAAAATTGCGGTAATCGTCCCCGGCCAGAAAGCACAAATCCTGGCTATCGGGGCGTTTTGCCACCGCAAGCCCCAATTTCTCGGCAATAGCGCGGATTTCCGACTTGGGATAATCGCCCACCGGGAACAAGGCCTGGGCCAGTTTCTCCTGCGTCAGGACATGCAAGACATAACTCTGGTCTTTGGCCGGGTCAACCCCCTTCAGCAATTTCATCCTTCCGAATTCATCCTTCATAATTCGGACATAATGCCCGGTCGCCATGAAATCTGCGCCCATTGCTTTGGCATGGCTGAACAGGAACTCCCAGCGGATATGGCGGTTACAAACCAGACAAGGATTAGGCGTTTCGGCCCTGGCATAGCCCTCCAGGAAATAATCGACCACTGTCTTGCGGAAAATCTCTTTCGCATCAATGGCGTAAAAGGGGATATCCAGTTTTGCCGCCACGCGCCGCGCCTGGGCCATCGAATCGGGCGTGCAGCAGCGGTTCGAGTCTTCCTTGCCCGGTTCGCTCCACAACCGCAGCATCATACCAATAACATCATAGCCCTGCTGTTTGAGCAGGGCGGCGGCAACCGAGGAATCGACGCCTCCAGACATGGCAATTACGGCTTTGGGCATAATAAACCAGGGATGAACGGAGATAAACGATGATGGAAGGTTATCCTGCGGGCTTTTTCCACTTTGGCGATGGATGTAAATGTCGAACTTGAATATGCGGCTGTCCAAAATTAATCAGCAAACAGGCCTGCAAGCCGGTGGCGCGCAAATAATTCAACGCCTGGGCCACATGTTCTGGGGCCAGCGCAGAAACCGCTTTTAGTTCTACAAGAACGCACTTTTCAACCAACAAGTCCGCATAAAAATCACCGACAATCACTCCTTCATAAACCACCTTGATTGGACATTGTTGTTCAACGAGCAAGCCATCTTTTCGTATTTCGAGCGCATGAGCATTTTCATAGACTTTTTCGACAAAGCCTATCCCAAGCGTATTGCTGACTCGATATGCTGCTCCAATGACTTTCTCGGTGAGTTTATCGAGGGGCATCTCAACCATTGCGGCCTCGTTTATCAAATCTCAAAACGTTCATCCCCGTTTATCTCCGGTTAAATTCTTCGCTTTTTGCACCAACCCCGGCAGCGCGTTCAAAAACGCTTCCACATCCCCCGGCGTAGAGCCAAGGCCGAGCGTCACGCGCAGCGAGCCGAGGGCCCATTCGCGCGGCAGCCCCAGGCTGGTGATGACCTCGGAAGGCTCCGGGCTGCCCGTTTTGCAGGCCGAGCCAGAGGAGCAGGCAAACCCGGCCCCGTCGAGCAGGTTGATGAGCAGGTTGCCATCCACACCTTTAAAAACGAAGCTAGCATGGTTTGGGACGCGCTCAAGCGGGTGTCCCGTCAGGCGCGAATCGGGGATTTCTTCCAGCACGGTTCCGATGATTTTATCGCGCAGGGGCAGCAAGCGGGCGGCGCGTTCTTCGCGTTCCACGTCTGCCAGGCGCAGGGCTTCAGCCAGGCCAACAATCAACGGAACGTTGTGCGTGCCAGCCCGCAAGCCAAACTCCTGCCCGCCGCCGGTGAGTATGGATGAAATGGGCGTTCCCTTGCGGATGTACAGCGCGCCGATGCCCTTTGGCCCGTAGAATTTGTGCGCGCCGAGCGAAAGCAAATCCACGCCGAGCGCATCCACATTCACCGGCAGGTAGGCGGCAGCCTGAACGGCGTCGGTGTGCAGGGGAACGCCATGTTGGCGGCAGATTTCCACAATTTCGCGGATGGGGTTGACCGTGCCGATTTCATTGTTCGAGTACATCACCGAGACGAGCGCGGTGTTTGTACTGATGGCTTTTTTAACCGCTTCCGGGCGAACCATGCCATGCTCGTCTAAACCCAGCCAGTCAACCTGAAAACCGTTTTCTCGTTCAAGCCGCTCGGCGGTTTTGCTGACGGCATGGTGTTCGGCGCGTGTGGTCAAGATGCTGTTCGCGCCGGTCTTCTCACGGCGGGCAAGCGCAACCCCGCGCAAGGCAAGGTTGTCCGATTCTGAGCCGCAGGATGTAAAAATGACTTCATCGGGGCGGCAATGCAAAATGGCGGCAAGCATTTCACGGGCAGTCTCCACTGCCGCTTCGGCTTTTTGTCCATAACGGTGAGTAGATGAAGGGTTGCCAAAGGATTCTCTAAAATAGGGTAACATCGCGTCGAAAACGCGCGAATCGACCGGGGTGGTGGCAGCATAATCGAGATAAATCACAGGCAAATCCCGTAGCGCGGAATTCATTCGGCAGCCGTAATAGGGTGTGGCGCAAGCGCCGAGAGATTATTATACCCGCCCTCTATGCGGATAAATTGCGCATTACAACGTAAAGTAGAATGTTGCCCCTTTGCCTGGCTCACTTTCAGCCCAAATTCTGCCCCCGTGCCGGTGAATAACGCGCTGGACAATGGCCAGCCCAATGCCTGTGCCGGGGAACTCGCTGGGGCTGTGCAAACGCTGAAAAACGGCGAACAATTTATCGGCGTAATTCATGTCAAAGCCAATTCCATTGTCGCGGATGAAAAATGTCTCTTTCCCCTGGACGATAATTTTCCCCACTTCGATTTCAGCAGAGTTGGTCTTTGCGCTGAATTTCCAGGCGTTGTTGAGCAGGTTTTCAATCGCCATGCGCAGCAGTCCCTCATCCCCTTGCGCAAGCAGGTTGTTTTGAATGTTGACAGTGACGGCGCGTTCTGGCTCATGCGTTTTGAGCGAATCTACAATCCAATTGGCCATTTCAGCCAGGTTAACCTGGTCGTGGCGCATTTCGGCGCGGGTAATGCGCGAGAGCCGCAGCATATCATCAATCAGATGTGACATCTGTTGGGCGGCCTCGCGGATACGGTTGAGGTAGCCTTTGCCGCTTTCTGGCAGGAGCTCGTTAAAATCGTCCAACAAGATGCGGCTGAAGCCATTCAGGGCGCGCAGGGGGGCGCGCAGGTCATGAGAAACCGAGTATGAGAAGGACTCTAATTCACGATTGCTGGCTTGCAATTCGAGCGTGCGAGCGCGCAGTTCGTCTTCTATGCGGCGGCGTTCCGAAATATCGAGGGCTGTGGTTACGACGGAGATGACCTGCCCATCGGGCCCAAATTCGGGCGCCAGCCACCATAAGGCATACGAATTTTCATCGTATTGATATTCGGTGTGCATCGGCTGGGCTGTATCGAAAACCTGTCGAATACATTTTTCGGCCATCTCGGCCAGTTCAGGGTTGTGAACTACCTCGCGGATGGTTTTGCCGATGATGGTTTGCGGGTTAAAGTTGGGAAAGTCGCTTACTGAATTGGCGTATAAGTAGCGGCCATCGCGGTCATAACGGCGGATACGCAGAGGGTTGTTATCGGCCAGGGCGCGAAATTTTTCTTCGCTGGCTTTAAGCGCCAGCGTGCGGTGCGTCACTCGGTCTTCCAATCCGGCGTTCAGTTGGCGGACTTGCATTTCGGCGCGCTTGCGTTCATCCAGCTCTCTTTCCAACTGGTCATACAGGCGCGCATTTTGGATGGCGTTTGCCAACTGGTCAGCCATTGTTTGGAAAGTTTCGATATCTTCGTCAGAAAACGCTGCCTCCTGACTGCTCTGGATGGTCAGCGCACCCAGCACCCATCCGCGTGAGATAAGCGGCAGGGCCAGCTCGGAACGCGTGCTGGGAAGAAGCGGGTTGTTGAAGCGCACCGCGTCCGCGCCCACATCCAGCGCAATGCGCGCGCGGCGGTTGGCAACGCTCCATCCCACCATAGATGAGTTTTTAATCGGAAAATGATGTCCTTGCCGGAGCATTTCGCGCCCGGCCTGGCCCGTTGCGGCGCGCAAGAGAACGTTTTTCCTCTGTTCATCACTCAAGAACAGGCCCACATAGTACAGGCCGAAGCGCTGCTGTACCAGTTCCACCACTTGCTGGCTCAATTCGTCGGGGTCAAGGATTGCGCTGGCTGCGCGGGATACTTCGGCTGCCACCTGTAATAATTGACTGCGGCGTTCAAGCGTATGGGCATTGGTTTCTAACTGGCGGTGGGCTAGATGCAGGGCTTCCTCCGATAATTTTCGGTCGGTAATGTCGCTCACCGTTCCAGCCATGCGTGCGGGGTTGCCCAATTCATCGGTATGAACCTGCCCCTGGGCCATAATCCAACGCGGCGTTCCATCTGCGGTAATGATACGATGCTCAATAAAGTAAAAAATTTGCGGGTTTTCCACCGACTTGCGAATTCTTTCTTCTACGGCAAAGCGTTCATCTAGTGGGATAAAGCTCAAGTAACGCTGGTAAGTCATCCTTTCCAAATATTTTTCAATTCCGAATAATTTATATACAGAATTTGACCAGGTCACTTCGTTTGTTCGAATGTTCCAGCTCCAAATTCCCATTTGAGCAGCATCTAAAGCCAAGCGCAGGTTCTCTTCCGATTCAGCCAGCGCATCTTGAATTCGTTTCCGTTCTTGCAATTCATCTTGCGCAGATTGATACAACCTCGCGTTGTCAACCGACAGAGAAGCCAGTTCCGCGAATTGCTCCAGCGCCGAAATTTGTTTGGAGGTAAAGCCGCGCCCCGGTTCGCAGTATCCAATCCCAATAATGCCAATGACCTCGCCCCGCGCTTTCATTGGGACAGCGGCTACCGCATGAAATCCCTGCGAATACGCATATATGCGATGGGGCCAGGTGGCGTAATCGGCAAGCACCAATGATTTCCCCGTTTGGGCGATGTAGCCACTGATGCCCTCGTCTTGCCCTTTGGATGCATGGACCGATTTTGAAAATACACCTCGCGCCACCATCGTTACCACATCATTTTGGTCGGAGCGCAGCATATCAATATAACCGTGTTCGGTTTCAGTTAGTTCCAGCGCCGAATGAAGAATGGATTCGAGCAAAGAGGCGGGTTCTAGCCGATTAATAATAGCAAGGGTGGTTTCATGCAGCGCGGCCAGGTAGCGGGTCTGCTCTTGCAGGGCCAACTCTGCTTTGCGCCGCTCCTGAATCTCGCGGTAATTACGCTCGAACAATTGCCGCGCCTTTCGGTTGGCAATGCCGACCAGGGTAGCGATGATAATAAAAACAACCGCTGCGCTGCGCCAGGCATCGAAGGCGGTGGTTTCATACGAATTTGGCTTATACCAACCCTGAGATTCTCCCCAGACCAGCACGCCTCCATAGATGATGGCAACAGACGTCACAAAAATTGTGGCGCGCCCGCGCAAGAACATGGCAACCACCACCAACGCCGCCGCCACCCCAAAGTAAGTTCCACTCTGCACGCCGCCAAAGTGGTAGGTCGCAAACAGCATACCAGCCAGGCTGGTTAGCCCAAACAACACCGCCACCCAGCGGCTATGCCCACGCCTTAGAAGGTACAATAAAAAAAGGAACGATAGCCCAAACCCGCTCAGGAACACGGCGCTCATTATGCCAAGCGAATGCTCCCACTTCAGGATGGCATAAAACAGGGTGATAACCAGGGCCGTTAAAATCATAACCTGCAGCCAGATTCGGTTTGCAGCCTCCTGTTCAGGAGATTCTTTTTGAACGGACACCCAATCTAAGAGCCGTTGGAGCACTTTTTCACCTCGAGGAATCGTGCGGTTGCCCTGGGCAAGGAGACTCTAAATCAATCGCGCGGCTGCCACAGGGCGCGGCAATTCTCAAAGAGATTCTACAATTATGAGAGTTCGCTTATTTGCCAAATAGGAACAGCATCCAGATGTCCCAATTTGACATATTGGAGTAAGCGGGAATGGGGGTGGGGGTGGGCGGAGGCGTGCTGCCAGGCTGAGGGAGAGGAATGACGACAGTATCGCCGGGCCGAGCCAGGCGCGCCTGCTCACGGGCGTATTGTTCGACGGCGGCAACGGAGGTGGCTTCGGCGGCTCTAGTTTGGAGGGCCGCCTGCGAGACCATAACGGCAGTGCCTTCGGCGCGCACGGTGGCGGCCTGGTTTTGCAGGCGGCTGAGTTCTTCCATGCGATTGTTGAAATCCATCACTAATACGAGCAAGATTCCAATAGCAACGAACACGCCAACCCGGCGCAGGTTAATTTGAAGCAAACCAATTTTCATGGTGGTATTTTATCACTGTGAAATGGCGAAACGGCTGACAGACATTTCAAATGCGTTGAAAGATAAATCAACTGCGCGCCTCGAATCAAACGCGCAGAGGGCCGCCGAGAGTTATTTTGGCTGCTCAGTTGGTTTCCAAAAACCGCTGGCGGATGGCGGCCAGGCCGCCCAGGCTGGCCCCGCCTGCGAGCAGGTAACTTTCAATGCCCAACCCGGCCAGTGCCTCGCGCATGGCCTGTTCCACCGATGAATTTTCCTTTGCCAACAACTTATCGCGTAAAGAATCGACGCTGAGTTCATAATCGGCGACAATTTCATCCAGCGCAACCCCGGCAAGGGTGAGCACCAACAGCGAAATGACACCCGTCCGGTCATAGCCGCGCCCACAATGGAACAGCACGCCGCCCGGTTTGGCCCGCGCAATAGCCGAAATCACCGCCGCGTGCCGCTCCGGCCAGCGTCGCAGCGCATCCTTGAAATAGAGCGGCGTGCCCCAAAAACTGGTATTCACCCACCGTTCGACGAATTCCTGGTCGGTAACGTCTTCAATTTCGGCCCGAACTACAGCCACGTCAGGATACGGGGAGGTAACGCTAAGTTCAGGCTCGTCCATACCATACATGCCAAGCGTAAGAATGGCGCGGGCGCCGTAATCGTACAAAGCCTGCCATCCCACAGCGGTCAGCCTGGTGGGGGTGTCGCCGCGCATGGCAGTTCCAAACCGGGTCTGACCGCCAGCGATAATCCGCAGCCCGCCAAGGTCGCGGACGTTGTTACAGTTACCCCAGGTCAGAATTCGATTGTTCATATCAGCAATTCCAAATTTGAAGCCAAAGAACTCAACGCAAAGCCGCAAAGACGCCAAGTTTTTCATTTTTTTGTCGGCCAAATAGGCAGGATGACCCATTTGGCACATTAAGAGACCAAATTCCATACAAATCTTTGCGACTCTGCGCCTTGGCGTTAAGGTTTTGGCATCTTTGCTTTCAACTTAATTTTGAATTTGGAATTGCTGCGTCAAAAGTGTTGAATTGCACAAAATTTACTTTTATGGTAGATTATTAGTAAAATTGTCCGGTTTTTATGGAGGCTCCACAATGAACGTTGCCAAAGTCCCAGATATTATCGTGAGCCGTTTGCCTGTTTATCTGCGCGCGCTGCAGCGGCTATCCGATGTTGGACTGACCACAACTTCCTCCCAGGAGTTGGGAGAAAAAGTAGGAATTTCGGCGGCGCAAATCCGCAAAGATTTGTCGCAATTTGGTGAATTTGGCAAGCAAGGAACAGGTTATTACATCCCATACCTGATTGAACGCCTGAGCAAAATCTTGAAAGTGGAACAAGTTTGGGATTTGGCGGTAGTGGGCATGGGCGAAATTGGTCGTGCAGTTGTGCGCTACCAGGGATTTGGCAATCGCGGTTTCCGTGTGGCAATGTGTTTCGATAATGACCTGGATAAAGTAGGCCAACAAGTCTGCGTTGATATGCCGAACTGTTCTTTCCTGATTCGAGACGCGGAGAATATGGTTCATGATATCCAGGAAGCAAATATAAAACTCGCCATGCTTTGCACCCCTGCATCGGTGGCGCAAGAAGTCGCGGGAAGACTGGTGGAAGGAGGCATTCGCGGCATCTTGAATTACGCGCCGCTGCGCCTGATTGTGCCAGCCGGGGTCAAAGTCCAACATATTGACCCGGCGATTTACCTGCAACGGATGACGTATTACATCGAGCCATAGATGTTACTTCTTTTGACATTCTGAAGACCTGCGGCTAAAATGATAGCGGTAAGTTGTTTTTCACCTATCTGGCAGATTGCCTGAAGGAGTGGCGTGTGAGCACCAAATGGCCTGAAAAATATATCATCGGCCTGACCGGCAATATTGCGACAGGCAAAAGCGTTGTGCGAAAGATGCTCGAACACCTGGGCGCATATGGTATTGATGCCGATGCGCTTTCTCATCGCGCTACCGCCAAAGGCGCGCCCGGATACCAGGCAACGGTAGATGCATTTGGTAAGTGGATTCTATCGGCAGATGGAGAAATTGACCGCGCCAAGTTGGGGAGGCTCGCATTTAATGATGCTGAGGCAATGGCGCGGCTCGAGGATATTGTGCATCCCCTGGTTTCACAGGCCATTGACGTAATGGTTAAGCGCGCTTCGCAGAAAGTCATTGTCATCGAAGCCATCAAACTACTAGAGAGCGAACTGCGCAATGTTTGCGATGCCGTTTGGGTGGTCAACGCCCCCGAAGAGATTCAGATTCAACGCCTGGTAGAAAAGCGCGGTATGAGCCGAGAAGAAGCCGCCCAGCGCATTCACTTCCAAAGCGCCCAGCATCAAAAACTGGCCGCTGCCGGAACCGTCATCCAGAATACGGGCAGTTTCGAGCAAACCTGGCAAAATGTTACCGCTGCCTGGAAGAAAACGAACCCGCAGACGGATACCCTGCAAATTGAATCAAAGCAAACCGAAGGCGAGTTTGTTGTGGCGCGGGGCCGCCCACGAGATTCGGTTTCCATCGCCGAACTTGTCACGCGCCTCAGCGGTGGGGCAAAATCCATGTCAAAAGAAGATGTCATGGCAGCTTTTGGTGAAAAAGCCTTCATGCTCTTGCAACTAAACAGTCAAAATGTGGGCGTGGCAGGCTGGCAGGTAGAAAACCTGGTAGCGCGTACCACCGAATTTTTCATTGACCCCACAGTTCCAGCGGAAACGGGACTGAAAACATTGATGGATGAAGTAGAACGCGCTTCGGGTGAACTCCAATGCGAGGCTTCGTTGCTTTTCTTGCCGCCTAACCTGGCAGCCTTACAAGGAACCTGGAAACAACTGGGTTATGAGCCGCGCTCGCCGCAATCGCTCGGAGTGCAAGCCTGGAGTGATGCGGCCATCGAATCTGCCCAACCCAACTCCACGCTGTTCTTCAAACAATTGCGGCAAGACCGTGTTCTGCGGCCTATCTAATCCCTCGCGCCTCGGGACAAAACGGGCAGCCGGACAATAAGTAACCAGGGACCGGTAAGCAGGCCAGCCCCCTGTTTATTTGCCATTGACTGGTTATCGTGACTGAACTTCTCAACGACCTCTTTTTCATCTTCCAACGCCTGAACTGGCTGAGCGTCTTTGACATTTTGTTGGTGGCGCTGGTCTTTTTTTTGCTTTTATACCTGGTACGCGACACCCAAGCGATGGTGTTACTGCGCGGGGCGATTTTCCTGGTCGTCTTGCTGGCCCTGCTAACCGGGGTAGTTGAACTTCCGGCCTTCTCTTGGCTGGTGCGCACCACGCTTCCCGCGTTGCTGCTTGCCATCCCGGTCATCTTTGCTCCCGAAATTCGGCGCGGGCTAGAACGGATTGGGCGCGCCGGAACCTACATCCCTGGCAAATCTGAGAAAGAAGACCGCGATATCCAGGCCGCCATCCAATCCATTGTCAGCGCATGCGCGCGGCTCTCGGCCCGCCAGCACGGAGCGTTAATCGTTTTACAGCGGTTGGATAACCTGGATGAGTATGCGCGCACGGGAGTAAGCATGGACGCCCGCCTGACCCCCGAACTGCTCTTGCAGGTGTTTTACCCCAACACGCCCCTGCATGATGGGGCAGTGATTGCCCAAAAATCGCGGATTATCGCCGGGGCATGTGTCATGCCACTCTCGGCCAGCGGCATTCTGGCGCGTTCTCCCGAACGACAGATGGGGCTGCGCCATCGCGCCGCGCTCGGCATTTCAGAAGTCTCAGATGCAATTGCGGTGGTCGTTTCAGAAGAGACCGGCTCCATCTCAATTGCCCATGCTGGCCGTATGATTCGGCGGCTCGACCCCGACCGCTTGGAAAATATTCTAGGCGCCTTCTACCGTCCTGACCAACGGCGCAAGGGCTTTTTCCAAAGGCACTTTCCTTACCTGTTTCGCCCCGAAGAATAGCAAAGCCGGGCCAATTGAAAATTATGTTTAACTGGCTTATCACCAACCTGAAAACCTTTCTCCTGGCCTGCATCATGGCTATCGCCGTTTGGGTTTCGGCTGTTACCGCCGCCGACCCAGATGAAGTGCGCGTTTACCCGCGCGCCGTCCCCCTGGAAATATTGGGGCAAGACCCGCGCCTGGTCATTGTAGGAAGCCTGCCAGATCGGGTCAGTGTCACCATGCGCGCGCCGCGCTCTACTTGGGAACAATTGACATCCACCGAGGGGCAGGTACGCGCCTTACTCGACCTATCTGGCCTCGAAGCAGGCCAACACCGCCTGCAAGTGCAATTACAAGTGACTGCGCAACCCGCGCGCGTGGTTTCTGTTACCCCGCAAATTTTGGATGTAAACCTGGAATTACTCGCCACCCAAGTCTTGCCAATCCAACTCTCCATTCGGGGTGAACCGGCGATAGGATACGAGGCCGGAACAATCCGCATTGCGCCGCAAGAAGTGACCATTTCTGGGCCGCAATCCAGGGTAGAACAGGTCATAAATGTGCGTTCTGACCTGAGCATCGCTGGCGTGCGCCAGGATGTACAAAATGCACTCAACCTGCGCCTGCTCGATGCCAACGGGCTGGTCGTCAGCGGCGTGACAGTGAAGCCTGAATCGGCCCAGGTGTTCATTCCGATTACCCAGCAAGGCGGCTACCGCGATATTGCAGTCAAGGTCAACGTGCGCGGGCAAGTCGCAGCAGGGTATCGCCTGACCACTGTTTCGGTCTTTCCACCGGTGCTGACGGTCTATTCCCAAAACCCGGCGCTGGTCAAAGACTTGCCCGGTTTTGTAGAAACTGAACCACTCAATCTAAACGGCGCTTCGCAGGATATTGACACGCGCCTGCCGCTCGTGCTTCCGGCTGGAATTTCTATTGTCGGTGAACAAACTGTACGAGTGCAAGTAGGCATTGATACCATCGAGGGCAGCCTGAGCCTGAATGATGTTGCCATTGTTGTAGTTGGCCTGCCTCCAGACATGGAAGCCATCATCTCCCCCGAACGGCTGGATGTCATTCTGACCGGGCCGCTGCCTCTGCTCGACAAACTCACCGCTGGTGATGTGCGCTTCTTCGTTGATTTGACCGGATTGGCGGTTGGCACGCATCAAGTCGTACCGCAGGCCGAAATCTTCATCGCCGATATCGAAGTGCAGTCACTCAACCCTGCAACCGTAGAAGTTATCATTCGCCCAGCGGAAATATTTACCCCAACCCCCAGCCCCACCCCGTAGGAAACCATGTCGAAACCTGTTGTTGCTTTGGTCGGACGCCCCAACGTGGGCAAAAGTACACTCTTTAACCGTCTCGCCGGGGAACGTCTGGCGATTGTGGACGACACCCCCGGCACAACCCGTGACCGCATCTTCGCCGATTCAGACTGGAACGGCATTCAGTTCACGATTGTAGATACAGGCGGAATTGACCCCTCGCACGGAGGCCGGACTCCGCTCTCAATTGGTTCCGCCGATTTTATTGAGCAAATCCGCGCCCAGGCTGGGGTCGCCATTCGTGATGCAGATGTGGTACTGCTTCTGGTAGATGGGGAGACTGGCCCTACCCCCGCCGACCAGGAAGTGGCGAGTATCTTGCGTCGCAGTCAGAAAATGGTTGCCGGGCAGCCCACCCCGCCAGTGTTCCTTGTTGTCAATAAATGCGAAAGCGCGAAAACACGCCAGGAAGCGGTGGCTTTCTACGAACTGGGGCTGGGAGACCCCTACGCTGTATCCGCCATTCACGGAACAGATGTAGGCGACTTGCTCGATGACGTAGCCAAAGCCTTTCCACAGCAAGGCGAAGATATCGAAGACGAATCGGTGAAAATCGCTATCGTAGGCAAGCCCAACGCCGGGAAATCTAGCCTGCTCAACCGGTTGGTGGGGCATGAGCGAGCCATTGTCAGCCCAATTGCCGGGACAACCCGCGACGCAGTGGATACGAAAATTGAATTCAATGGCCTGGAAATTACGCTGATTGATACAGCCGGCATCCGGCGGCGTGGAAAAATTGAGCGCGGCGTGGAACAATACAGCGTACTGCGCTCATTCAAGGCCATCGAACGGGCCGATGTGGTTTTGTTGATGATTGATGCAGTGGAGGGACTGAGTTCACAGGATGCGCACATCGCCGGGTACATCCTGGATGAGTGGAAAAGCTGCGTGGTACTGGTTAACAAGTGGGATGCGCTGGAAAAAGACACCTACACAATGGAAAATTACACCCAAACTGTGCGCCGCGAACTGAATTTTATGGATTATGTGCCGCTTCTGTTTATCTCGGCCAAAACTGGGCAACGGGTAGACCAGGTACTGCCGATGGCGTTACAGGTGCAGGAAGAGCGGCTGGCGCGTTTAAGCACCTCCAAAATCAACGACATCCTCCAAAAAGCAATGGATTATCAGCCGCCGCCCTCGCGCGCTGGCCGTCAACTGAAAATTTACTATGGGACTCAGGTGCGCTCTGACCCGCCAACCTTCGTCCTGTTTGTCAACGACCCCACGCTGCTGCATTTTTCATATATGCGCTACCTCGAAAATCGCATTCGCGCTGAATATGGCTTCCTGGGCACGCCCATCAAACTGGCGGCAAAAGGACATAAAGACAAGTAGCGCAAGATATTATCTTGCGCTACGATAAGGTAAAAAACGCGCCGCAGTTTTACTGCGGCGCGAACTTGTTGGGGGTTACGGGGTAGCCGTAGCGGTTGGCTCAGGGGTGGCTGGAACCGGCGTACCGGTGGCCGGGATGGCGGCGGCCCCGCCCCCTGCGCGGACGATGCGCGGGTTGACCCACGCAGCCCGGTCGCTGCTGGCAGGCCCAGCGGCCAAAACTTTCAAGATAAATTTGATATCTTTGCCAGCCAGCGCCGAAAGGTCGAGGTTGACGTTATAAACCAGCCCCTCATATTTTTCGTTGAAAGCCCACAAAACTTTCACAGGGTCACTGCCAACCTGGTATTCCAACCGATAGGTGACATAACAGCTGGTGTAACTGTGCTGGCAACCAATGGTGGCCTGGAAGCGGTCACCGCGTTCCACCCGAAAGGCCGGGTAGAAGCCCTGAATGTAGCCATCGGTCACGTTTTGTGGCGCGGTGAGCAGGGATGGGCGGTTTTCCGTATTGCCAGTCTCCATTTTGATGCTGTCGAGTTTGATGGCAAATCCTTTGGCATCTCCATCGGTGCCGGGAAAGGTCAACGCGCCTGAGCCGCTGCTCCAGGCGGCTTTCGCTGCATCGGCGGCAAAATCAACCACTGTTCCGGATGGTGAGGGGGTCGGTGGAACAACCGTGGGTGGGACGGCTGTTGCGCCACCTGATACTTTGATTTCGACCCAGAAGGGCTTGTCATTTTTTGCGCCAATCCCAAACAACTGGCCTTTGTCATTCTTCAACTGCCAATTGCCGCGATATGTGCCGTTTGCAGCAGGTGAGGTCAGATTGACCGAAAGGTCAAAAGTGGTGTTAGGGGCAATGGTCGAGGTGAATTTAACAGATTCTGTTGCTCCCATCTTCTCGCCGCTGACATACACCAGGTAGTAATTGATATTAAAGGTGCATGTGCCCACATTCTTTACGCGCCAGGTTTTGGTGAAGTTGGTGTTGGGCGCGAAGGTTGTGCCATCTGGCACGGTCACATCGGCGACGAAGGCAATCCGGTCGGTGCAGGCGCCAGGCACGGGTGTAGATGTGGGCGTGGAGGATGGCCCTGGAGTCACAGTGGGCGGAACGGCAGTGGGTGGTGGTGTCACTCCACCGCGTGCGATTTGGGGCGAACCCCACAGGGCGCGGTCTCCGACGGCTGGCCCGGCGGCGTTAATGCGCAGGATGAATTTGACATCTTGCCCGGCCAGGCGGCTTAAGTCGAGATTGGCGCGATAGACCATGCCTTCATATTTTTCATTGAAAGACCATAGGGTTTGGACTGCGTCTGTGCCAATCTGGTATTGCAGACGGAAGTTGACCCAGCAGGAGGTTGCCCCGTGTTCACAGCCGATGGTGGCCTGAAAACGGTCGCCGCTCTGCACGCGGAAGGCCGGGAACACACCCTGAATGTAGCCATCGGTCACATTTTGGGGAACCATGAGCAAGCCGGGCAGGGTGCTAGTCGTGCCGTTTTCCAGTTTAGGGGCGTCCAGCTTTCGCGCAAAACCTTTGGCATCGCCTTCGCTGCCGGGGAAGGTCAACGCGCCCGCGCCGCTTGCCCAGGTGGCTGAAGCGGCATTCTCGACAAAGTCATAACCGGTTGCGCCAGATGCGCCGCTAACTTTGATTTCGACCCAGAACGACTTATTGGCGTTCGCGCCAATGCCGAACAGCACGCCGCTGGCATTTTTGAGCTGCCAGTTGCCGCGATGCGTGCCAGCGGCGTTGGGCGCGGTCATGCTAACGGTCAGGTCAATCGTCTGCCCGGGGGCCACGCTTTTCGATAGTTTGACCGAAGCCGGAGCGCTCATCTGCGCGCCGTTGACGAAGACCAGGCTGTATTCGGTGCTCCAAGCGCAGGAGCCGATATTTTTGACGCGCCAGGTTTTGTTGAACGCATCACCTGCTTTATAGGTTGACCCGTCTGGCACGGTAACATCAGCCACAAACTGCACCCAATCACATTTTGTGGCCGCAACGGCGGGCTGGGCAGCGGGCCAAAACCCAAATAGGATGACCACCATCAGCAATATGGCTGCCAGGGTTGATTTCTTCATAGCAAACTCCTCCATAAGTGAAACCATGCGTGACATTTTAGTAGACGATGACGGTATTCAATGTGTTCCGGTTTTTGATTGCAGAATCATTACACACCACTATAGTATATATCTATTTGGTATTACACAAAAATCGCAGAAGTATTGCAATTGTGACATAAAAAGGGGTTTTAATAAAGCCCCCTTTTTGCGAAACGTATGGCGTTCTCAAGAATGCAAGTTTCTCCCTCACCCCTGCCCCTCTCCCGGTGGGAGAGGGGAAATTCCCTT
>CAYLZI010000055.1:3048-16092 GCA_964388215.1 uncultured Anaerolinea sp. | reverse complement strand
TCTTGGCTTTCATTCGCCAATTGTCTTACTGCCCTAACCCGAACTGACGTTATTTAATGCCCAGGTAACTGGCGCGCACGCGCGGGTCTTCGAGCAATTCTTTGCCGGTTCCTTCCATGATAATTTGCCCGGTTTTCAGCACATATGCGCGGTGGCACATTTCCAACGCCAGCGAAGCGTTCTGTTCGACCAGTAGAATGGTCAGGCCGCGTTCCCGGTTCAGGCGCGCAATCGTCTCGAACATGGCGTCAATCACAATTGGGGCCAGGCCGAGCGAGGGTTCATCCAGCATGAGCAGCTTTGGTTGCGACATGAGCGCGCGTCCTACTGCCAGCATTTGCTGCTCACCGCCTGAGAGCGTACCGCCGCGCTGGTTAATGCGTTCTTTGAGACGCGGGAAAAGGGTGAAAATATCATCCATCGTCTGTTCGATTTCCTGGCGGTTGGAGCGGGTGTAAGCGCCGACCAGCAGGTTCTCGCGCACTGAGAGCGGGGCAAAGATGCGCCGCCCCTCGGGAACCAGGGTAATGCCTGAAGTGACAACCTTGTTGGCTTCTTTGGGCAGCGGCGTGCCGTTGAAGAGAATGGCACCGGTTGTGAAGGTATTGATGGCCGCGACGGTTTTCATCAGGGTTGATTTCCCGGCTCCGTTTGCGCCAATGACCGCCACAATTTCACCCGCGTTGACATGCAGGTTAACCTGGTGCAGGGCGCAAATGCCGCCGTAATAGACCGCCAGGTCTTTAATTTCAAGCAGGGGCGTTTTCTCGGGCATTTTTTCTCTCTCCCAGGTAAGCTTTAATCACTTGTGAGTTGTTTTGTATCTCGGTTGGGCTGCCAACCGTCAGCAGTGACCCCAAGCTGAGCACATAAATCCGCGAATCTTTGCATAGTTCCATTACAACAGCCATATGATGTTCGATGATGATGATGGTGTATTGCATGGTGGTGTGAATCTGACGGATGAGTTCTATCAGGTCGTTGCATTCATCTTCGTTCATCCCGGCGGCGGGTTCATCGAGCAGCAATAGTTTGGGCGAGGTGGCCATGGCGCGGGCAATCTCCAGGCGGCGTTGCAAGCCATAGGGCAGGCTGGAGGCCCGGGCATGGGCATGTTGTTCCAGATCTACCATTTCCAGCAATTCGTGGGCGCGTTTACGGGCATCTGCTTCGGCCCGGCGCGCGCGCGGAGTGCGGAAAAAGGCCTCGGCCAGTGAGTAATGTGGCGTGCTGTGCAGTCCGAGTTCCACGTTTTCGTAGGCGGTCATCTGTGGGAACAGGCGGATGTTTTGGAAGGTGCGGCTAATCCCCAGTTGGCAAATCTGGTCGGGTGATTTGCCGATGATGTTCTGCCCGTTGAAAATAATCTCGCCGGATGTGGGTTTGATGGCGCTGGTGACCAGGTTGAAGACGGTAGTTTTGCCGGCTCCGTTGGGTCCAATCAGCGCCACCATTTCGCCTTCTGACAGGGTGAGTGAAACGTTATTCACGGCCCGGATGCCGCCAAAATCAACCGTCAGGTTTTTGAGTTGCAGAACTTCGCGCGAAGCGGTTGATGTGAACATGCTTATTGGCCTCCTTCGCCGGTGTTGAACGCTTTTTTGCCGGTTAATTTGTTCCACCAGATGCGCGCAAAGTTGAAATTCATCTCGACATAGCCGAGCAGGCCCTGCGGGCGATAAATCATCACAATGACGAACAGGAAGCCGTAGATGACCAGGCGCAAGTCCGAAAGCACCAGCAGCAACTGCGGGACGGCAATCAGGATGATGGCGGTGATAAATGGCCCGATGAGTGATTGGATACCGCCAAAGACAACCGCTGCCAGCAGGTCAGACGATTTGGCGATGTTGTAGAAGGATGGAGCCTGGTAATTGAAGTAGAAGCCCAGTAAGCCGCCCGCCACCCCGGCGTAGAAAGCACTGATAAACAGCGCTGTCAACTTGGTTTTTAGTAAATTGACGCCCATCATCTGCGCGGCGACTTCGTCCTGGCTGATGGCAATGCAGTTTTTGCCGTATTGCGAGGTGACGAACATGTGTGCCAGGAACAAAGCCAGGATAACTGTAATGATTACAATTGGCAGGGTGGTCAGTGAGGGAATATTCATGTACCCAAACGCGCCGCCGGTTTTAATTACGCCAATCTCTTTGGTGTTGTTTAGAACCAGGCGTACCGCTTCAGAAAAGCCGAGTGTGGCGATGGCGAAATAATCTCCACGCAGTTGGCTGCGAAAGGATGGGTAGCCGATGATGAAACTGCACAGACCGGCAAACAGCCCCCCTGCCAGCAGAGCCAATGCCAGCGGCACGCTAAATTCTTTTACCAGGATGGCACTCATGTAGCCGCCAAGCGCCATGAACCCGGCGTGACCGATGGTGAACAGGCCAGTATAACCAGTTAAGATAGATACCCCTAGCGCGGCGATGACGTTGATGCCGCCCAGGATGAGTAAAGCTTCAATGTAACCCATGCTTTCCTCCTTCCTACAGCTTCTCTTCGCCGCTCTTGCCCATCAACCCGTTGGGGAAGAAGAGCAGGATGATAATAAGGAATGTAAATGAGAACAGGTCACGGTAACTTGATGAGATATAGCCTGAAACCAGGGTTTCAAGCGTCCCCAACAGCAGGCTGCCAACGATTGCCGCCGGGAGGCTGCCCAGGCCGCCGACGATGCTTGCGATCATGGCTTTGATGGTGACTGCGCCCATCAGAGGGAAAACCGCATATTTGATGCCGTAAAATACGCCTGCCACTGCTGAAAGTACGCCGGTGATGGCAAAGACGATTAATGCCACGCTGTTGTTATTAATGCCCATCAGCGAGGCGGTGGATAGGTCTATGCTGCTGGCGCGGATGCCCAGCCCCCACTTGGTGCGGTAGAGAAAGACCCATAGCAGGGCCAGCACCCCAAACGAAATCAGCCCGGCCATCAGGTCCATGCGCCCAATTGAAACGCCGCCGATAAAGACCGGCTGGAGCGTATCCACCGGGAATTTGCGGAAGATGCCGCCAAAGGCTTTATTCATCAGGTTGACGATTGCCAGGTTGACGCCCATTGCCGAAATCATCATAAATAGCCTGGGCGCTTTGCGGACGCGCAACGGGCTGTATGCCAATTTCTCGACCCCCACCGAGAGCAGCACAGTCAAGATGACGGCCAGGATTGCCGCCAGCCAGAAGGGCATCGCAAATGATGAGATGGCGTAAAAGGCCATGAATGCCCCGAAAGCCATGAAGGCATCGAATGCCCAATTGGTGAAGTTGTAAACGCTATACACCAGGGCATAGCCTACCGCCAGCAGGGCGTAAATTGCGCCAATGGAAATACCGCTGACCAGTTGTTGGAGGAATAATTCCATGCTATTTCCTTTCCCGTGCAAGTTGTTTGCGATGGGCTACCAACCAGGAATAAAAACAGGGGTGTTTGCTGCGGTAGAGCAAACACCCCCGCATGGCGGGCGTTTTATTTCGGCTGGAAGGTTTCTACCAGTTCCCACTGGCCGTTGGTGACGCGCATAATCAGCAGCGGCTTTTTGTAGGGGTTGTGTGTTTCTGGCTCCATCGTCACTTTGCTGGTGAACAACTGTACATCTTTCATCGTTTCCAGCGCATCGCGGATGGCGGTAGGCGTCGGATCACCCTTCTTGACAGACTCGCGAATGGCATATTCAATGGCCATGAGGGCATCCAGGCTATAGTAGGTGTAGATGTTGGCAGTGACGCCGGGGTGCTTGGCTGCGTAATCTGCATTGAACTGGGCAAATTGGGGGTCTGTATCCGAAGCGCCGGTGGTCACAATGGCGCCCTCAAGTTGCGGGCCTGCCATTTCGAGCAATTCTGGCACAAACACGCCATCACCCGACATAATTTGTACCTTCAGGCCGAGGGCTTCCGCTTGTTGGGCGGCCAGGCCAAGGTCTTTGTAGGTATATGCATCTATTACGAGCAGGTCAGGGTTAGCATCCTTAATTTTTGCCAGCTGGGCGCGAAATTCGGTATCGCCGCCCGAATAGCCTTCATGCGCCACAATTTCACCGCCCAGTGCTACAAAGTTCTGCTCAAAGAACTGATGCAGGCCAACGGTATAGGGCGAAGCGACATCGGTCAGGAAGGCTGCCCGGCGCAGGCCAAGTTTGTTGTAGGCAAAATCGGCCTGAGCATAGCCCTGGTATGGGTCAATGAAGCACACTCGGAACATGTAAGGGTGCAGTTTGCCATCTTCCGTCACGGTGACATTGATGTTCGAGGCGGTGGTCGCCACGACCGGCACCTTGGATGCGTTGGCGATATCCGCAATCGGAATGGCAGCCGCGGACCAATCGGGGCCAATGATGGCAACGACTTTATCCTGGTCAATCATGCGCTTGGCGACTGAAACGGCATCGGGCACTTCCGAGCGGGTGTCATAAACCACCAGCTGCAGCTTATAGCCGCCAATGCCACCCGCCTCGTTGATTTTGGCGACGTGGTCTTCAAGCGCCGGTATAGAAGCCTGCCCCACATAGGCTTCAGAACCGGTTTGCTCGGTCAGGAACCCGATTTTGAGCACTTTCTCGCCCCCGCCGCAGCCCGCCAGAATACTGGACAGGACGAGAATTAAGGCCAGAACCAGACCTAACCTTTTTGTACCAAACAGCGTTGCTTTCTTCATGCTTCTTCTCCTTTTTTGAATGGTTGATTTGGGTGATGAAAATGCAATCTCTATGAGCCATGAGCTTTGATTAAACCCGCGCAAGGTTTTTTGTCAGAAAGTGGGGATGCCTGCAAATATCGAACTTCACCTTATCATTCTAGCAACATTCAATGGGCATGTCAACAAGTGGGCGGTTTTTTTGCGCTGAATGTCAGACAATTTAAGAAATTCACCCGCCCGAAATGCAGATTCCCCGGTGGTAAAATAACCCATCTACCAGGTTCAGGAGTAACCCCAATGACTGCTGTATTTCCTTCTGCCGAATGGCTGCAAACTTTTCAGGATAAACTCAATTCTGACGCCCACTACGCCCAGGTCGCCGCGAAATGGGAAGGCGATATGTATTTCATCATCGAACCCGATGCAAACCTGAAAGAACGAATGATTATGTACCTTGACCTGTGGCATGGACAATGCCGGGCTGTTGAAATCGTCGCTGATATTGCCAGCCATAACCCCGCTTTCACGCTTAAGGCCGGGTATCCTAACTTTGCCAAAGTTCTCACCGGCGAACTTGACCCCATGCAGGCCATGCTGACCCGCAAACTGGACGTAAAAGGCAACATGGCAGTCATGATGCGCAGCGTGCCAATTGTGCTAGACTTTGTGCGCTGCGCCAAAGAAGTGACCAAGGAAATCTTGTAGAACTCATGCAGCCGATACTCAAAATCAACCTCACCACCAACAAAATCGAACCTTTTACCATTCCCGCCAAGTTCGAGCGGGATTTTTTGGGGGGCGCTTCGCTGGCGGCGCGCCTGCTCTACGACTCGCTGACCCGTGAACTTGATTCTCTCTCGCCAGAATCGTCCCTGTTGATATTGAATGGCCCGCTCTCCGGCACGGCAGGGCCGACTGTGGGGCGGTTCGTCGTCTGTGGAAAGAGTCCCGCAACCGGGTTGTGGGCCGAGTCGAACTGCGGCGGCTTTTTCGGCCCGGAACTGCGCATGGCTGGCTGGGATGGCATCTGGCTGATAGGCAGGGCAGAAAAGCCGGTCTACTTGCTGATTCGAGATTCGCAAGTCGAAATTCGAGATGCGGCAGGCCTGTGGGGCAAAGATACCTACGAAATTCAGGAAATCATCAAACAGGAAAACCGGATAACCGGATTGCGAACATTGGGCATTGGCGTGGCGGGTGAGCGGATGTTGCCCTATGCCCTGCTGCTCTGCGACCATGGCCGCGTGGCCGGGCGGACGGGACTGGGCGCGGTGATGGGCAGCAAGAACCTCAAGGCGATTTCCGTCAAAGGCACGGGCAAAGTCCCGGTTTTTGACCCGGAACTGTACGGCCCGCGCCGCTCGGCGGCCAACCTGACGCTCAAAGCCGATGCCATGACCAGCGTCCTGAATAGTCTCGGTTCGGCGGGCGCGGCGGATTATTTCAACTACCTCGGCGAGCAGCCCAAGAAGTATTTCAGCGCCGGGACGCTGGAAGGCGCCGATAACATCTCCGGCGCGAGCGTAACCGAGACCATCCTGGCGGGTAAAGCGGCCTGCCATGCCTGCGTCATCGCTTGCGGGCGGGTGGTCAAACTCGAAGACGGAGAAAAACGCAAAGGGCCGGAATATGAAACCCTGGTGGGGTTTGGCCCCAACCTGGGTCTAACCAGCCCGGTTACGGCCACCCGGCTCGGCGAGTTGTGCGACCGTTACGGGGTGGATACGATTTCGATGAGTGGCACGATTGGGCTTGCTTTTCGCCTGTACGAACTCGGTTTAATCGGGAGAGAGGACACAGGCGGGCTGGAACTCGCCTGGGGCAGTGCTGAGGCGGTTGAAGAATGTATCCATTTGGCGGTCAAACGCGAGGGGTTTGGTAAAATCTTGGCTTTAGGCGCGAAAAAACTGGCCGAACATTTCGGCGCGCCCGATGAAGCGGCGCAGGTCAACGGGCTGGAAGTGGCCTACCATGACCCGCGCGGGGCTTCAGGCATGGCGATTGTTTATGCCACCTCGCCGCGCGGGGCCTGCCACAACCAGTCTGATTACTTCCTGGCCGATATTGGGCAGGTGGATGCCATCCTGGGCCTGGAATTTTATGACCGGCACGCTGGCGTGGAAAAAGCCGCCAACGTGGCGCGTCACCAGGATTTTCGCACAGTCAACAACGCGCTGGTATTGTGCATGTTTGCCAATGTCCCGCCGGAAACGATGGTCGATTTGGTCAATGCCGCCTGCGGTTATGATTGGACGCTGGATGATTTAATGCGCTGCGGTGAGCGCGGCTGGAACCTGAAACGGCTCATCAACCTGAAACTTGGACTGACCGCTGCGAACGACACCCTGCCCAAACCGCTCCTGCGCGCCTACGAAGACGGCGGCGCGGCGGGCTACGTTATCCCCTTCGGTGAGATGATGTCTGCCTATTATGCGGCGCGCGGCTGGGACGCCGCAACCGGCGCGCCCAGATTGGAAAAACTTAAGGAGTTGGGGTTGTGAATCAAAACGGCCTGAAGGCTACAAGCCTTCAGGCCGTTTTTTTATTGCCCTTCCCTACAATTGGTGAAAAAATTCATGCTGCCCACCGGAAACGCGCATTCCAACACAAAGCCGTCCGCGAAACGCACAGTCAGGTCGAGCGAGCCAAGCGCGAAGGCCGAGCGGCGCGCGTAAAAGCGGTAATCGACCCCGAAATGCTCTGGCAGGGTGGGAACTCGTTTAACGGGTAACTGCACCCAAACCGAAGGGTCATTTGGCGCGGCTTGCAGGTAAGCATGGAATTTAGTCAGGGTTTGTTCGGCGGGCAAATCTAGCCGACCCAGAATTCCGACAAATATCCCGGCCAGCGCAATGACCAGGATATGCCCGGCCAGCCGCCTGGGGCTTGCCTCGGCAGATGGTTTGTGGATGATTTGGTTGTGCCGCCTGGCTGTCCAGCGCAAGGCTCCCGCCGCCAACATGCTGACCCCGACCAGCGGCACGGCCATCAGGATAGATTGAATGGTCACAGCCCCGCCTTCCGCGCCCATCTGGAAGTAAAAGGCGATTGCCAGCAGGGCGGTGATAATCGCGCCGCCCGCCACAATTCCCTGGTATTCCTCCGTAAACCAGCCTGCGATGATCCCGGCCAGCGCAAATGCCGCGCTAAACCCGGCCCACATGCCAAAGGTGTGAATCCAATCTACCCCGAGCGGCAGGTTGGGGAAGGAATAAACATTGACCAGCAAGTTCGATAAGACGAAAGCGGTCGCAGCCAGCGCCCCATAAAACGCGGCCGGCAACATCCGCTCACCGCGCTGAGACAGGTTTTCTTGTTGCAGTGATTTTTTGAATGATTCAAAGATAGTGAGCAGCATGATGTTATTTTATCGCGCAATTGGTAAAATTCAGCATCAGACCATTGTTTTTGAAGGAACCAATGCACATGTTAGAAGGATTTTACTCTCGCCTGCCGCGCGCTTTACAGGAGCGTTTCGCCAGCCTCAACACGCCATTTGCCATTCAGCAGTACCTCGACGAAACGCCCTACATTGCCGAAGATCGCGACCGCTCACCTTTGAACGTGATGCTCGATAACCAATCACACTGCCTCGACGGCGGTTTTTTTGCCGCGCTGGCGCTCTGGCGCATCGGATTTCGTCCCCTGCTGATTGACCTGGTACCAGACCCTGGCGCGGATGATGACCACGTTCTCGCGCTATACCAGGTTGAAGGGCGCTGGGGCGCCGTCGCCAAGTCGAACTACGTCAACCTCGGCTTCCGCGAGCCGGTTTACAAGAACCTGCGCGAATTGGTGATGACCTATTTCGAGCATTATTGCAGCGTCCTCCAGACCAAAACCCTGCGCGGATACACCCGTCCGTTCGATGCCTCGCGCTATGACCAACTGGGCTGGGCCTGGGACGAAGCGGGCGCGAACCAGATTTACAAAATTTTTTACCGCCGCAAGCCGATTCCGCTGATAACCCCCTCCCAGGCTGCCCGGCTGAGCCCAATCACCGACCGCGCCTACGCTGCCGAAACGCTCTACACCGACTTGAACTGGTCGTTTGGCAATCGGCCTGGGCATGACTGAATCTAGCAGAATCTGAAAAAACCTCGTTTATTTCCTCCTTTCGGGTGATGAAGATTTCACCCAAAAAAACTGGACAAAAGTGGTAGATTTCACAGGGGAGGTTGTATAATTTTGCGCGTTCAATACGAAAGGAGAGTGCGATATGCCGGTAAATTTTGGAATGTGGCGCAAGGCCGCCTGGGAACTTATCAAAATGGATGACAAAAAAGAGTGGGACGCTCTCGATGTCATCTCCAAATGGCTGATAGCCACCCGCTCGGCTGTCACGGCGGTTACGATTTATTCTTCCATCATTGCGGGGTTGCTGGCCTGGCGCGATGGCTATTTCTCGCTCTTGCCTTGGCTGATTGTGACCCTTGGCCTGTTTATTGCGCATGGAACCAACAACCTGCTCAACGATTACACCGACTACTCACGCGGGGTTGATAACGACAACTATTTTCGCACTCAATACGGTGTGCACCCGCTCGTGCAAGGGTTCTGGACGAAATCACAGCAAATCCAGTGGTTCCTGGTCAGCGGCCTCATTGCCTTCCTTTCGGGCATTTACGCGCTCTGGTATACCACCTTTAACCCACTCGTCATTGGCCTGTTTGCCTTTGGCGCGCTCGTGCTGCTCTTTTACACCTGGCCGATGAAATACTGGGCGCTCGGCGAACTCTCCATTTTCCTCATCTGGGGGCCAATTATGATTGCGGGCGTCTACCTCGTCCTCTCGGGCCAGTGGAATTGGACGGTTGCCCTGGCGGGCATCCCATTTGGGTTGAGCGTTGCCAGCATCAACGTTGCCAAGCATACCGACAAACTCGATGACGACAAAGCCAAAAACGTCGGCACCTTCCCGGTGCGCGCCGGTCAAACCTTCGCCCGCTTCACCACCATTGCCGCCATTGTGATTGCCTACGCAGTGGTTGTATACCTCGTCATCACCGGCTACTTCTCCACCTTCATGCTGCTCATTCTGTTTGCCGCCAAACGCGCTTTCTTTGCCATCGCCGTCCTCTCCAAACCCCGTCCTGCCGGTCCGCCCGCCGGGTTCGAGGTCTTCTGGCCCACCTGGTTTTCGGGATTCGCCTTCTACCACAACCGCATGTTTGGTGGTATGTTCATTCTCGGTGTACTGTTTGATGTCGCCTTCCGACAATTCTCCCTGCCGTTTGCCACTAACTGGCTTGGCGCGGTTGCCCTCGGCCTGGGCGCGTTGGTTGCTCTTTACCGCGCTCTGCAAGATAAAAACAAGCCACAGAAGAGCGGATAACAGTTCACTGGATACGGATTTCTGAAATTTCCATCCACGCAGGCCGATTGGGAAGGCTGCCTGCCCCTAGCATTCCATCTGGCCCCCAGGCCGCAAACTGGTTGTCTATCCAAAGGACAAGACCCAGCGGCCCCTGGGGGCTGGTTTTTGTTATGAAGACAGTTTCCTCGTCTATTGCAAACTCCACGCGATTTTTCCCCCACTGAATCAGGTATGCGTGCCATTGAGTGGTATCTACGGTCATACGTTTCGCGTCCTCGCGGATGAGTTTCGCCGCCAAGTTTGCGCGTAGCCACTTCGAGAGTGGCTGAACCAACAGCAACGGGATGCCAAAAATCCCCGGCGCGAGCAGCCCCGAGGGGATGCGCGGCGCGGAAAATGTTTGCGCCAGGAATCCGCTGCCGGGGAGGGTATCTGTAAACGAAAGATGATTTTCTGGCGAAGCGTAAAAGAACCAGGCGCAATTTGGCAGGGCTGGCAGGTGGCGTCTCATTCCGCTCAACCCAAACGCCAACGAACCTGCCCCGAAGCGCGAGGGAAACGGGTCATTCCAAAAGCCGAATCCCCATGTTCCGGGCAGGGAGTTGTCACTTACGCGGCAGCGCAGTCTCAGCGTGGCAGGTTCTCGCCAAAGGAAACGGTTTCGCGCCAGGGAAGAGTAATCATCCACCTGGGCATAGCGATACTGTTCAGAGCAGCCCTCTGCAAGATGGAATTCCCAGCCTTTTTCGGTTTTGACCGTGTTTTGATTGCGTGGTTTGAGCATCAGAAATTATCTCCACATCCGCTTAGAAGAGAGCATTTTTACCGGTTTACCAGATACACTCCCGCAAGCGTCGCCGCTCCGCCGAGAATGGATACCATCGTAATCGCTTCTCCCAGGATGAAGGCAGCCAGCACGACCGTCACCAGCGGCTCGACGTAGATAAACGACCCCAACTGACTGGCCGGAATGACTTGCAAGGCATCATACCAGGCAATGTAGGCCAGCCCAGATGCAAATATGCCCAAAATCAAGATATTGCTCCAACCATTGAGCGTAATGCTCTGAATCTCGCCCCAGCCGGGGCCAAACCCAAACAACCAAATGCCCGCAAACAGCCATCCGAAGAGCATCACATAGAACATCATCCGTGCGGCAGGATGTTGTTCCAGCCCCCGGCGCGAGAGAATCGAGAACACTGCCCAGTTAAGCGCGCTGATAAGGACGAGAAAATCGCCCGGTGTTCCAAATTCGCCCGTCGTCAGCGTGGACAGGTTGCCCCTGCTGACGATGAGCAGTACGCCTGCCGCCGCCAGCCCAATCCCAAAAATGCGCGCAAAGGTCAGGTGTTCCCTTAAGAACAACCAGCCTAACAGCGCGGTAAAAACCGGAATGGTTGCCACAATCCAGGCGGTTGTGGTCGCTGCGGCAGTTTGCAGACCGGTTGCTTGCAGCCACTGATGAAATGTCACGCCGATAAACCCTACCAGCGCAAAATAGCCCCATTCCCTGCGCGAGGGCAGCGCAAATTGGCGGCGCAGGGCCACTGCCGCCCCTAAAATCAGCACCCCCATCCCAAATCGCAAGAAAACCAGCGTCGAAGGCGAGGTTTCCTGCAAAGCCAACTTGGTCGCAATGAACGTTCCACCCCAGACGATGACGGCGAACAGGGCTTCGATGTAAGCAAGACGATTGAGCATAGTAAGACGGGATGTATCCCGTTTCTCCTTTTTGCCTGTATTTGGGTGCGCGGGAAGGCATCTCGCGCCACGAAATGCGCATCTAAAAGTTGGCGAGGGTATAGATTATCACCATTTTAATTCACCACATGCCAGGCTTGCAAAACGAACTTTTGGGGGCATTAGAATTGGTATAATGATTTTGACAGTTTAAGCGAGATAGAATTTGCTCGCGTCCCTTGCGTTTTATCGGTATGCGCGCAAGGGATTCCACCGATTGCAAGTCAAAACAAGAAAGGAGTATAAGATGACCAAAACAGTCATCGCTGCCGCCCTGGGCGAGTGCGTCCATGTGGCGGGGGTATCTAACTTCCTACGACTGGCTGAACAGGCAGGCTGGAAAACCATTTTCCTGGGCCCTGCCGTGCCGGTTGAGACGATATTAGACGCTGCCCGCAAAGAAAAAGCTGACCTTGTGGGTGTCTCGTATCGCCTGACGCCCGAAACTGGCGAGCGCCTATTGGGGCAGTTCGCTGAATTTGCCAGTGATTTGCGCGAAGGAGGCACGCGCTTTGCCTTTGCCGGAACGCCGCCAGTGGCTGAAAGAGTGGCGAAAATCGGCTTTTTTGAGAAGATATTCGACGGCAGCGAGGAGCCTGAGCAGGTGCTCGCCTATCTGAAGGGACTTCCAGCCCAGGCCGCTACCGAAGCAGACTACCCGCAGACGACCACTGCCCGAATTGCATGGAAATCGCCTTACCCGATTCTTCGTCACCACTTTGGCCTGCCAACGATGGAAGCGACCATTGCCGGCATTGAGAAAATTGCCGAATCTGGGGCCCTCGACTTGATTTCGCTCGGCACCGACCAGGATGCCCAGGAAAACTTCTTTCACCCTGAGCGGCAGGATAAACGCCGCAAAGGGGCAGGCGGCGTGCCCGTCCGCGCCCGCGAGGATTTCCTCGCCCTGTATCAGGCCAGCCGCCGTGGGAATTACCCCATGCTGCGAGCATATTCTGGCACCGATGATTTTATCCGCTATGCCGAAGTGCTGACCGAGACCATCAACAATGCCTGGTGCGCCATCCCGCTCTTCTGGTTCAATCAGATGGACGGGCGCGGCCCCTGGGATTTGGAAGGCTCCATCCGCGAACACCAGCAAGTGATGGCCTGGTATGGTGAGCGGAGTATCCCGGTCGAACTCAACGAACCCCATCACTGGGGCATGCGCGACGCGCCCGATGTGATTTTCGTCGCCGCCGCCTTTCTTTCGGCCTATAATGCCAAACAATATGGCGTTAAAGACTACATTGCCCAAATGATGTTCAACAGCCCGCCCGGAACGAGGGATGCGATGGATTTGGCAAAGATGCTGGCCGCGATGGAGATGATTGCACCATTGACCCATCCC
>CAYLZI010000055.1:0-3021 GCA_964388215.1 uncultured Anaerolinea sp. | reverse complement strand
GGGGGGCCGGGGGGGATGGGCTTCCGCATCTGGAAGCAGACCCGCATTGGCCTGCTCTCACACCCGCTCGACCTCAGCGCCGCGCGCGGGCACCTGGCGGCCAGCACCTACCTGCAAATGGCTCTCAGGCCCGATGTTTATCATATTGTTGGGCACACCGAGGCTGATCACGCTGCCACCGCCGATGACATTATCGAGGCCGTTAAAATTGTGAGGCGTGCTATCAACAACGCGCTTGGTGCCCCCGATATGACCAAAGCCCCCGAAGTGCAAAAGCGCAAGGAGCATCTCGTTTCTGAAGCGCGCGTCTTGCTCGATGCCATCCGCGAGATTGCCGCCCCGGGTGTAGATGACCCCTGGGCTGACGCCGCCACCCTGGCGAAGTCGGTTACGATGGGGCTGATGGACGCGCCACAGTTACGCAATAACCGGTTTGGGCGTGGTCGGATAAATGCGCGCATTGTCAATGGGGCGTGCGAAGCCGTCAATGGCGAGGGGCTCCCCATCTCGGAGAAAATCCGTATTGAACAAGTAAGACGAAATTAATTTCGTCTTACCAGAAGGAGAACAACATGGCCGAAAAATATACCGTACTCGGCGCGGGGCATGGCGGCAAAGCCATGGCCGCGCACCTGGCAACGATGGGCGCGGAAGTTGCCCTGTGGAATCGCTCATTTGACCATATTGAGGTTATCAAAAAACGTGGCGGCATTGACCTGGAGATTCCCGAAACCAGTACCCATGCTTTTGGCAAACTAGGCATGGTCACTTCGGATATTGCCGAAGCGATTGGGTTTGCGCAGGTCATTATGGTCGTCTTGCCCTCCTCGGCGCACGCTGACATCGCAAAAATTGCCGCGCCGCACCTGAAGGATGGGCAAATTGTGATTTTGCACCCTGGCCGCACACTGGGCGCGGTTGAATTTGCGCGGGTGATGCGCGTAAATGGCTGCATCACCGATGTGACGGTGGCGGAGGCTGAAACATTCATCTACGCCAGCCGCGCCGACGGCCCGGCCCAGGCGCGCATCTTTCGTGTTAAGGAGGCTGTGCCGCTGGCGGCCCTGCCTGCCAGCCGCAATGACCTGGTGCTAGACGCCATTCATCACGCTTACCCGCAATATATTGACGGCGTGGATGTGCTGCACACTGGCCTGAACAACATGGGAGCGATTTTTCACCCCGCTCTGACCCTGCTCAATGCTGGTTGGATTGAGCATACCCACGGTGATTACCAGTTCTATATTGAGGGGGTAACCCCCTCGGTGGCGCGCGCCCTGGAAGTGTTTGACCGTGAACGGGTGACGGTGGCCTCGGCGGTGGGAATCCGCGCGCGCACGGCGCTCGAGTGGCTGAAACTGGCCTATGATACAACCGGCGAAGACCTGCATGAGGCTATCCACAATCAGCCAGGGTACTATGGTATCAAAGCCCCGCCCACGCTCAATCATCGCTATATTTTCGAGGATGTGCCGATGAGCCTGGTGCCAATTGCCTCGTTGGGGATGCGTTACGGCGTGAGCGTGCGTGGCATGGACAGCGTTATCCGCCTTTGCAGCATTATCCACAAAACCGATTATTGGCGGCGCGGGCGCACAGTGGAAAAACTTGGCCTGGAACAGTGGAGCGTGAGCGAATTGACCCGTTTTGTGCAGGAAGGCTTTATTGATTAGGGTGAGTTATATCTATTCAGTCCTCACCTCCCGAAATCCCTCGGTGGGGGGAGGGGACTTCCAAAACCGCCGCCTCAAAGCCCCTCTCCCGCCGGGACGCGCACCTGCCAAGGTAGATGGGTTTTTCTCCCCTCCCCCACCGGGGCAGGGCAGGGGTGAGGGCGAAACTCGCTTTCTTGAGAACGCCATGAGCCTCAATTCAGTGCTTTCTTAAAGCCGCAGTGCGTCGCGCCTTTTTTTGACGAAATCATGCTGTACCTGGGGCTTTTTGCCGTCAAAACGAAGAGCATCTACCTGTTTGGTGCGACACACCCCAGGCAAACTTTAAGAAAGCCCCGAGCCTCAATTATCCTGTAATTGACATTCCAAAAAATGGTTGTATGATTAAATCAGATAGGGATTGACCTCGTTTACAGGGAGATAAAATGACGCTTAAAATATTAATTATCGAGGATGACCCTTCGATTACATCATTCCTCGATATCTTGCTGACCATTTATGAAATGCAGGTCATGGTTGCCAACGACGGCGCGACTGGAATCGAAATGGCGCGAACCGGCTCCCCAGACATCATTTTGCTCGACCTGATGATGCCAATCGTAGATGGTTGGAGAGTCTGCCGTGAGATTCGCTCATTTAGCCAGGTTCCCATCATTGTTGTTTCAGCGGTTAGCAACAAAGAAAAAATAGCCGATGCGCTTATTGCTGGGGCAAATGTTTATATTGAAAAACCAATTTCTATCGAAGACCTGGTTTCAAAAATCAAGCAGTTTACTGCCGACAAACGTTAAACTCGCAATGAGCGCCCAGTGTTCAAAAAGGCCAGCGGATTGGCCTTTTTATTTTCACAGCAAATCCCGAAGCAACGCGCGGCGGCACACATAGTATAATGCGAGCCGAGGAACACGTATGCCAACAATTTATCCCTTTACTGCAATCGTCGGGCAGGTGCGCATGAAACGCGCCCTGATTCTCAACGCCGTAGACACCCGCGTCGGCGGCGTGTTGATTCGCGGTGAGCGCGGCACGGCCAAATCGACGGCGGCGCGTGCGCTGGCTGCCCTGCTGCCCAAAGTCCGGGCGGTAAAAGAGTGCCGCTTCGGCTGCGACCCCGATAGCCCAACGACCTGGTGCACGGAGTGCAAGGAACGCGCCATCACCACGCAGGAATTGCCCTTCGACGTGCGCCCGATTCCCTTCGTCAACCTGCCGGTCTCGGCCACCGAAGACCGGGTGGTCGGCACGCTCGATATCGAACAGGCCATCCAGAAGGGTGAACGGCGCTTCGAGCCGGGCGTGCTGGCTTCGGCCAATCGCGGCTTGCTCTACATCGACGAAGTCAACCTGC
>CAYLZI010000054.1:0-16198 GCA_964388215.1 uncultured Anaerolinea sp. | reverse complement strand
AAAACCAGTTCAACCCGCCCTACCCTGCCCAAGACCGGGTGGGCCTGCGGCTCAAACGCGAAGCCGAAATTACGGGCGGCGTACTTAACTTGGAAGGCGAAATCAACCCCATTAACAACACCCCGCTCATCATCGAACTTTTTGACGAGCAGGGCCGCATCGTTGGCTCCCGCCTGCTGCAACTGGCCCCAGCCGACGGCGCATTCCAAATCTTTACAGCAACCATCCCTTACCAGGTCACAGAACGCACCCCCATCCGTCTGGTCATTCGCCAATCTGACGACCGCATCAGCGGCCTGGCCTACCTTTACAGCCTGCCAATATTCATCAACCCCTGATGCCCGGCATAACTATTTTGGCAATGCCACATTTCCGAAGAGTGCTCTCGTACCCTGGTTAAAACCCCAATTCCTTCAAAAGCGCGCCCTCGCCTTTTTTTCCCTTGTTCCCCAGCAAATCGTGCCAGAAATTATCATCGTAGCGTCGTGAGCGCACCGGCAGCGGCATAGGGACGCCCCAGCCGAGCAGTAAGACTTCTTCTTTGGGTTGCAACCTTGCCAGCATCCCGCGCAGCGATTCGCGCCCAGAAAGACCCGAAAGCACGCCCTGAATATCCAGGTCATCACCCAGCCAGCCGCTAATGCGCGTGCCAAGCTGCGACATCACCTCGTCGTAGATTTGCGAAGGGCGTTGGTCAACAATCAGCAGGGTGACGTAATACTTGCGCAGTTCGCGCGCAATAGTAGCAAAGGCTGTCTGCGCGGCCATTTCGCGGTTGAGCAGCTTGTGGGCTTCTTCCACCACAATCACCAGTGGGCGCGGCTCGGTTGCGCCTGCCAAAGCCCCATGCGAGCGGAAATCGTTGGCGCGCTTCTCCCAGGCTTCGCGAATTTTGCGAGTTAGCAGGTTCGAGACGAAGAGATAATCCAGGTCGCTTTCATATCCCCCAAAAGATAAGACAACGTGCTGCCCGCTTTCCAGGGTTTGGATGATGGCTTTCATGCTATCGCTGGCAGGATGTTCGACGATGTAGGGCTTGTTGAACAGGCGGCGCAGCTTATCTTGCAAGGCCTCGGCAGCCATAACATTAACCCCGTTTGCAAGCGCCCAGGCGGCCACGCTTTCTGGGTGCGGTTGTCTCTTCGCCCGGCCTTTTTCGTCCTCGTATTCCACTTCTTCTTGGTTCATGGCGCGAAACTGGGCAAACCAGTTGACTCTGAACGATGTGAAAAGCGCATTCAAGACGGTTGGGGTGGTTTCGCGCAGGTTTAGTTCGCGGCTCAAGGTTTCCACATCGCCGGTGCTGATGTCATCCATGGCAATTTCCAGGTTGAAATCGGGTATGTTCGAACCTCGAATTTTTGCGCCTGCTCCCAGGCCGACCACGCTCAACTTCGACTTGAATTTTGTCTTCAGCCCAATCACATTTTGCCTGGTGTCTGATGCAACGTCATCGAACCCGTATTCGTTGTGCATATCTAGCACCAGCACCGAGGCCTTATCGTATTTCATTAACCCGGCCAGCACCAGGCGGGTTAAAAAAGATTTACCCGTGCCGGTTGCGCCAAAGACGCCCGAAGAGCGTTGGACGAATTTCTCCAGGTTGATGCAGACAGGGTGTCCCTGCTCGCGGGTATAGCCGATGATGAAGTTGCCGTCTTTATCTGGGTCGCCGAAGATGGTGGCGATGTCGGTTTGGTCTGCCAGTGAAACGGGAGCGTGATGCAGTGGGACGGTTTTGACCGGGATGGGGCGCGGGTCTTCGGGGTGTTCGGCGCGCCAGGCTGTGTATTCGGGCGTTCCAGGTTCGGGGCCGCGCTCTAACATCAGCGCGGGTAAGATTTCCAGGTTGGTATAGAGGGTTTGCCCGTGCAAGGCTTTTGCCAGGGCGGGCGGTAGGCGCGTTTCAGACTGTTCATCCGCAAAACGCGGGTCGGTTGCGCCGAGTTGCAAGTCGGTGACCAGGCCATAGAAGCGATAATTGCCGCTGTCTATGACGACAAATCCGCCTTCTTGCGCCGAGAGCGGGTCAACGGTCAGCCGGGCAGAGAAGGATTCCTTCAACCCTCCGCCAACGATGTAGCCGATTTTAGTTTGCCTGTTTTCGGTGTTTGATTGTTGTTTGGCCATGAGTACCTCGCTCTTTCATTTCTTCTTACAGTGAAACAGATTATACTCTTATCGTAACGACCTGCGCCCCTACGCCGCTATCCCGTCAAAAAGCGGGAGAGCCATTCCTCGTTTCTTGTAAAACAGGCGGCGCCATTGCACGCCTGTCTTACCTTGAGGGGCCGCTCTTGCCAACACGTCCGCAGAAAACAGTCGTGGGGCGGGTTGTTCATCCGCCCCACGAAATCTGCGAGACAAAGTTTTGGCGAAGGTATTGCTCTCTACGCGGAATTAAGTCCGCATTATTACGCTTTTTGCTTGCGCAGAAAGAACTTGGTGATTTCCTCCGCTATTGCCGGGATGAGCGCCAGGCCAATCACCACGCCCCATTCGGCAGCAGATGGGTTGTGGGTGTTGAAGATGGGTTGCAGGAATGGGACAACGCATACCAAAATGAGCAGGGTTATCGAAACTCCGACGGCGTACTGCATCCATTTGTTCGAGAACACGCCAATTTTGAATAGTGAGGCGCGTTCGGAACGCACCGTGTAGGCACGGAACAATTCAGCCATCGAAAGCGTCAGGAAGGCCATTGTTTTTGCAGTCTGGATGTCGTACCTGCTCCAGTCGAAGCCGGTGAAGAGTGTGGTGAGTGGGTTGATGCCCAATTCCCAATACAAGCCAAGCAGGAAGGCGGTTAGGACTGCGCCGGTCTGCATGACGGTCTGAACAAGGATGCCCACGCGCATGGGGCCGTTGATGATGGGTTCGTCTTTGGGGCGCGGTTTCTGCTCCATAATATCCGGGTCGCCCTTTTCCATTGCCAGGGCCAGGGCGGGCGCGCCATCGGTGACGAGATTCAACCACAATAGCTGGATGGCGGTCAGCGGGGCCGGCAGGCCGGCCAGCGTGGCGAGGAAGATAATCATAATCTCGGCCACATTGCTGGAGAGTAGGAAGAAGACGAATTTGCGGATGTTGCTGTAGATAATTCGTCCTTGCTCAACGGCAGAGACGATACTGGAGTAGTTGTCGTCAGTCAGTACCATATCTGCCGCGCCTTTGGCAACGTCGGTGCCGGTGATGCCCATCGCTACGCCAATGTCGGCGCGTTTGATGGCCGGGGCGTCGTTTACCCCGTCGCCGGTCATAGCCACAATCTGGCCGTTGGCCTGCAAGGCGTCTACAATGCGCATTTTGTGTTCAGGCGAGACGCGGGCAAACACATCCGTCTCGATGACTGTTTTTTTGAGTTGTTCATCGCTCAGATTGTCAATCTCGGCCCCAGCCATCACCTTATGACCTGGCCGCAGCAGGCCAATGGCCTCCGCAATGGCGCGGGCAGTGTTGGGGAAGTCGCCGGTAATCATCACAGTGCGGATGCCTGCATCCAGGGCTTTCACTAGTGCCGGTTTGACCTCTTGCCGGGGTGGGTCAATCATGCCAATTAGACCGGCGAAGACCAGTTCTTTTTCGACCATTTCAGGGGTCAGGTCGGTTTCTGGTACATCTTGGTCGAGGCGATATGCCACGCCCAGCACGCGCAGGGCATCTTTGGTCATGGAATCGTTGGCGGTCAGGATGTGCTGTCGTATTTCATCGGTCAGCGGGGCAGCTTTGTCATCCACGGTTTGGTACTGGGTACATAGTTTTAGCACGACATCTGGCGCGCCTTTAACGGCCACCACGTCCCAGTCTTTTACAGAATTGTTGTAAAAGGGTGAGGGGTCTTCGGGACGCGGATCCACGATAGCGTGAACGGTAATCATGCGCTTGCGTTCCGAATCGAAGGGGATTTCGTTTTCACGTGGGTAGGCGCGGTCAATCTCGCGGTGTAGCGCCCCGGCTTTTTCGGCTGCTACAATCAGCGCGGCTTCAGTCGGGTCGCCGATGATACGATAGGAGCGGGCTTCGTTAACGGTGCCTGCTTCCACATCCGCATCATTGTTGATGGTTCCCAGCCAGAGCGCAGTTAAAACTGCGGGGTATTTCTTCAAGTCAGCGAGCTTGTTTTCCACCATGAACTCGCCCTGCGGCACATATCCCGCCCCAGTCACTGTGATGAATTCCCCGGCGGCCCAAATGCGGGTGACGGTCATCTCGTTTTGGGTGAGTGTGCCGGTTTTGTCGGAGCAGATGGTGGTGGCCGAGCCGAGCGTTTCGACGGAGGAGAGTTTGCGGATGAGAGCGTGCCGCTTAATCATCTCTTGCATGCCCAGCGCGAGCGAAATTGTCACCACTGCGGGCAGTCCCTCGGGGACGGCGGCAATTGCCAGGCTGACAGCAATCATGAAGACTTCGGTGATTTCTTTGGCAAATTCGCCAAAATACTCCACGGGAGCGCTGAATAACAACCCAATTTCGGTGCGATTCATCAGCGCTACCAGGAAGACAACCGCTACCAGGGCAAGCGCGGCGATGCTGAGGGTCTTCCCCAGCTCATCGAGACGTTTTTGGAGCGGTGTTTCCTCCGATTCCACAGATTGCAGCATTTCTGCGATCAGGCCGAGCTGCGATTTCATGCCTGTTGCCGTAACCACGCCTTTGCCGCGCCCGTAGGAAACGGTTGTTCCCATGAAGGCGGTATTTTTTCGGTCGCCAAGCGGCGCTTCGGGGTCTAACTGCATGGCAGCGTTTTTCTGCACCGGCAGCGATTCGCCGGTGAGCGAGGCTTCTTCCACCCGCAGGTTGATTGCTTCGAGCAGGCGCGCATCTGCTGGGATGAAATTGCCCGCTTCGAGGTAAACTACGTCTCCTGGAACTAGTTCGTAACTTGGGATGGTGATGCGCTGACCATCACGCAAGACATGCGCCTCGGGCGCGGCCAGTTTTTTCAGGGCGGCCAGCGCTTCTTCGGCGCGTTTTTCTTGTATGATTCCCAGTGTGGCGTTTAGTACCACAATGGCAACAATTGCGCCTGCCTCGATAAATTCAGCGGTCGAGCCGGTTTTGACGTATTCACTCCAGCCGATAATGGCTGAGATGATGGCGGCCATGATGAGCAGCATCACGACGAAGTCGCTAATCTGCTCCCAAAGCAACGCCAGGAAGCCAGGGCGCGGTGCTTCGGTTAACTGGTTGGGGCCATACTGTTCGAGCCGTTTTTTGGCTTCCTCGCTGGTCAGGCCTTGTTCGGCGACATTCAATCGCTTAAGCACATCCTGTGATGACAGGGTGTGCCAGTGTTCGGCCAGTGTATTCTGTGTTGCAGGGGGTGGGGTCATTCTGAATATTACTCCAATGTGACGGATGTTTAGACGCGAGCGCGCACAAAAATTAGAGCCGTTGGCGCTCCATTGGGATTGTATACCTAGCACGGGATTGCGCCTACGGCTCTATGTGGGTGTTTTTAGATTACATTCGTCACATTAATTGTCCATCCCGAAGGCTTTTGGGCTGGAGGCCGCTTCCTTCGGGATGTTTTTTTACAAATCTGGCGCGATTTTTGTGTTTGGCAGGATAGTGGTGTCTTTTGGAATGACCACGATACCATCCCGCACGATCCAGGTTCCGGCATCAATGTCTGTGCTACGCGGGAAGGGTTTGATGACCGTGCCTTCGCCGATGCGCACGTTTTTATCGAGAATTGCGCCTTCGATATGGGCTTTCGCGCCGACGCCCATTGGCACTTCATTCCTGCGGTGAGTTGGGCGGTCATAATAATCGGCGCCCATCACAATGCTGTCTTTTACTGTAGCGTTAGGGCCAATTTGAGCGCGCAAACCGACCACTGAATTGATAACCGTTGATTTGATGATGCGGCAGCCTTCAGACATGAGGACATCTTTCAATTTGCTGTCCTCCACCTGCGAGCCGGGCAGGATGCGCGGGTTGGTGTAGATTGGGCTTTGCGGGTCGAAGAAACTGAACTCGGCCTCTGGCGAGGCCAGTTCCAGGTTGGTATCATAAAAGGAGCGGATGGTTCCGATATCGCGCCAGTAGCCGCTGAAATCGTATCCAAAGACTGCGTTCGCGCGAATGGCGTTAGGGATGACCTGGCTGCCGAAGTCATCGTGGTCGGGGAAGTTGGTTAGCATGTCAATCAGCACTGAGGTCTTAAAGACGTAAATGCCCATCGAACCGAGGAAGGGTTTCTCAGGGTCATCGGGCCGGCTAACGAACTGAGCCTGGACAGCCGGGTCTTTTGGTTTCTCGACGAAGGCAGTGATGCGCCCATCTTCGGCTACCTTTAGGATGCCCAGCCGCGAGGCCTCCTGTTTGGGTACTGGCTGGACTGCAACGGTGACATCGGAGTCATTGTCCCAATGATATTTCAGGAAAGCGGCGTAATCCATGCGGTAGAGATGGTCGCCTGCCAGGATGAGGACATCTTTGGCGTCGGAGGCGATAATCTCACGGATTTGCTTGCGGACGGCATCTGCCGAACCCTGGTACCAGTCTTCGCTTTGAAGGGTTTGTTCGGCGGCCAAAATCTGCACCGAGCCGGTGTGGAAATTGTCGAAATGGTAAGTGCGGGTGATGTGGCGGTTGAGCGAAACCGAGTGGAACTGGGTCAGGACAGCGATGTTGTAAATGCGCGAGTTGATGCAGTTGCTGATGGGAATATCAATCAGGCGGTATTTTCCGGCAATCGGCACGGCCGGTTTGGAGCGCAGTTTGGTGAGGGGATGCAGCCGCGCTCCTTTGCCTCCGCCCAGGATTACTGCGAGAACGTCATCTAATGCGGGCATACTTGCCTCCTTGTAGGGGTAGCGTGAAAAACGTGTTTTGGGTGCGGCGCGCGCCGTGCTTTGGGAAGTTCCCACGTTTTTTGTGGGAGAAACAGTATGCCTATATTATAAACGTTGGCAGCAGATTTGTCTCTTTCGCGCAGTTTTCCAGGCATGGCGTTCTCAAGAAAGCAAGTTTCGCCCTCACCCCAGCCCCTCTCCCGCCGGGACGAGTGCCCGCCAGGGTAGAGGGGCTGGGATGAGGAAATTCGCCCTATTTTCCAGGATGTTGAGTCAGTTAATGGTTGACCGCTGCATTTTTATTGCTTTGTTATATAATTTTGATATGAGACCAATCAATCCTTATATCGTTGGCAACCCGGTCAAAGATAAGACTGGGTTTTTTGGCCGCCAGGACATCTTCCGCGACGTGATGCGCGTCTTGCGCCAGCGCGAAAGCAACGCCATCGTGCTTTACGGGCAGCGACGCATTGGCAAGACCTCCGTGCTGCTTCAACTCGAAAAACAACTGGCGGCGGAGGGCGAATTTACCCCGGTCTACTTCGATTTGCAAGATAAGGCCGCCAAGTCGCTGCCCGAAGTGTTGTTCGATCTTTCTCAGCACATCTCGCGCGTCACCGGGCATACCGTTGCCAGCCCGGCCGATTTCGGGCGCACGGGTGATTACTTTCGCGCTACCTTCCTGCCGCAGATTGCCGAAAAAGTTGCCAGCGGCGGGCTGGTGCTGTTGTTCGATGAGTTTGACGTGCTGGATAGCCCCCTGCGCACCCAGGCCTCCGAAGCCTTCTTCCCCTACCTGCGGCAGTGGATGACCGACCTGCAAAAGGTCAAATTCGTCTTTGTGATTGGCCGCCGCCCCGAAGACCTCTCGGTGCGGACGATGTACTCGTTCAAGGATATCCAATCGACGCGCGTCTCGTTCTTGACGCCGAAAGACGCTGAAAACGTTATCCGCCAATCGGAGCGCAACGGCAGCCTGAAGTGGGACGATTCCGCGGTGAGGCGCGTGCTGGAACTTTCGCACGCCCATCCCTACTTCACGCAGCTGCTATGCAGCGTTGTTTGGGAGAATGCCAACGAAGAAGCGCCTGGTGCCGCGTCGGTCGTGGTTGCGCGGGATGTGGAAAACGCCATCCCGCAGGCGCTTAAGTTCGGCGCGAATGCCTTCAATTGGCTGTGGGATGGCCTGCCGCCCGCCGAGCGCGTGGTGGTGGCGGCGATGGCTGAAATCAAAGACGAGGTTATCACACAAGAGAAATTGATTGAGACCCTCAACCAGAGCGGGGTGCGGCTGGTGGCGCGCGAGCTGGAATTTGCCCCTGAAACGCTGATTGACTGGGAGGTGCTGATTAAGGCGGAGGGCGGCTACCGCTTTGCCGTGCCGCTGCTGCGCCGCTGGGTGCTGGCCAACCGCCCGCTGCGGCGCGTCAAGGATGAACTCGACCGGCTCGACCCGCTGGCCGATACGCTCTTCCAGGCCGGGCAGGGCTTTTATAACAACAACGATGCCGATACCGCCGAGCAGCAGCTGCGCCAGTCGCTTAACATCAACCCCAACCACCTGAAAGCCCGCTTGCTGTTGGGACGGATTCTATTGGAAAAAGGGCGATTGTCCGAATCGGTGGATGTGTTCGAGATTGCCTACCAATATGACGGCGCGGCGCGCGCCGATTACGTCAAATCACTGCTGGCGCTGGCTGAATCACAGGCGCAGGATGAGACGGCCCAGTTCGCTGCCTATGAGCGCATCCTGAAAATCCAGCCTGACCAGCCATTGGCCGTTGAACGCATCCGCGCCATTTGGTCCAGGCGCGGCGAAGCGGCGATGGCAGCAACAAACTATGACGAGGCTATCCGAGCCTTTGAGCAGGCCGGGCAGGCCGAAATGGTGGAAAAGGCCCGCAACGAATCGAAAATAAAACGATTGTTGGGCTTTATGCTGCAAGCCCAAGACCACGAATCTGCGGGACGTTGGAAACAGGCCGTCGAAGCTTATCAATCGCTTGAGTCGGAGTATGCTGATTTTAAGTTGCTGCAAACAAACCTGGCCAATGCCCGCGCCCAATGGCGCGCTACAAGTTTGCGGCAGTTACAGAACCTGGAGGTTGACGAAAAGCCTGCCCAGGCACTTGAGTTGTGCGACAACCTGGAAAAAAACTTTACCGATGACGAGGAAATCAAGGCCTGCATCGAAACCGCCCGCGCCCAACTGGGCGTAACGCAAAAATATTACGAAGCTCTGGGCGCTTTGCAAAGCGGACAGGCCGACCAGGCCCGCCAGATGCTTTCGCAAGTGCTGGCGGCCAACCCCAGGCATTTGCAGGCGGCGCATAAACTGATTGAATCGACATACGGGAAGGTGAGCATCACCCGCCCGGCGCCGGCTGGCGCGTGGATTCCGGCGGGAATCACTGGCCTGTTGTGGGTTTTGCTTGGCACGCTGGCCGCGGGCGGGCTGCTCTGGAACGCGCTGGCCGGGAGCATATTCGACCGGGTGCGCGCCGAATTCCCCTCCGGCGGCTGGCTGTCGGTCGAATCGTTGATTGTGGCGGTAGTCGCGTTGGCGGCGCTGGTTGGCATCCTGGTCACTTTGTGGGCGCGCTGGTCCCTGGATTCGGCCTTCCGCGTCGAGGCCAGGGAAAACCGCTCCCTCTGGCGCGCGCTGGTGGCGCACCTGCCTTTCGGCCTGGGCCTGTTTTACGCCAATCGCCTCGCCTGGCGCAGGTGGCTTTACCCGCTGTTCGCCTTGTCGCTGCCGGTCATGCTATTGGTCAGCCCTTTGCTGCTGAAATCCCCGTTTGAAAATATCAAGAACTATAACCCGAACCTCCTTGAATATTATGCAGGCGGTACAGTACGATTAGGCGTTATTGAACGCGCCAGCGAAAAAGAGGGCGAGACGCCCTGGAATATTGCGCTCTGGGCGGCGGGCGGCGCGTACCTGTTGAGCCTGGTTGATGCGCTGGTGACGACCTCGCTAAAAAAGGCGCGCAAAGGTGGTCACACCGCAAAGCCCCCTTTGCCATTCTCCTTGCCTGCCAGGTTATTGCCTCGTCTGCAACTCTCGGCCATTCGGTCGCCAGAATGGGTGATAAAGGCAGTCTTGAGCGGCCTGGTTTGGCTTCCCATCACTGGCTATGTGGGCTGGCAATGGTTCAATAACAATCTCGTCAATAGCGTTGCGCTCGGCCTGGCGCTGGCAGCCCTGGCTGCCTGGGTCATCACCTGGCTTTCTGCCTCGGCAGGCGAGTTGGATGCCTGGTTTATGGGGCCGCTCTCCTTCTCGCTGGCTGAAGCATTTTTTATTTCGACCCGAGATTTCATATTCGGGCAAGTTTCCGAAGCAGTGCTTATCTTTTTGGCAATTAACCTGGTCTCCTTTGTCCTTGCAGCCAGGCAAAAGCTGCCTTTCCTGATGGTTGTCAATGCGGCGGTTAGCATGGGTTTCCTGGTCTGCCTGGCGGTTTTCATGCTCGATGGTGGAATGTACGATTTGATTTCGACAACTGTCTTATTTGCATCTCTTGTAACCGTGATCGCTCTGATTTTTGGGGGCGGCCTGCTTTCCTTTTTGGGATTGGTTTTAGCCCTGGTGGCTGTGCCGCCCACGCTGGTTTATGTTGGGCAGGGGCTCTCATTTTTAACCGAGTTTCACTTCTGGCCGGTAGCTGCCGGCGTTGGGGCCATGCTCGTTTCAGCAATCATATTTATCAGTTTAGGAGCGTGGCTATTAAGCGCAAAGAAATCAAACATAACCGCTGCTTGAAAAAGGAATTCATGAAAAATTTCATCACCCCGTTTGTTTATGCCCGCTCCATCTCCCCCTCCGAATTTTCGGGCCGCCGGGCCGAGTTAAACCGCATTGCCGGGCGGCTGGCCACCAGCCAATCGGTAGCGGTCATCGGCCAGCCGCACGTCGGCAAAACTTCACTCTTAGAGTTCCTGGCTGACTCGGCGGCGCGCAATGCTTATTTTGGCGAACAGTTTGAAAGGGACTATTTCGTTTTTGTCGATGTATTGGCGGCCCAGGGCATCCGCGCCCAGGCCGATTTTTGGCAGCACGCGCTGGGGCCGCTGCGCAACGGGGGGCATCTTGGCCTGTATGATGGCGCAGCCCAGGCCGGTTTTAATAACTTCGCGCTGGAACAGGTTTTCGATGCGCTGCATCGCGGTAGGCATAAACTCATCCTGCTCCTGGATGAGTTCGATACCTTATTATCGCATCCCGTTTTGCACAACACTGATTTTTATGGTGGCCTGCGCACCCTGGCCTCCCGCTCGGAAGGCTTTGTGCTGTTGATTGCCGCCCGCAACCCGCTGGAACGATTGAATCAGTTGACGCAGGAACTCAACCCGCATGGCTCGCCTTATTTCAACGTCTTTGTCGAAATCCAATTGGGAGCGCTCAAACCCGCCGCATTGGCCGAACTGCTCGACCAGGGCGGCGGCCACCTCAACGCAACCGACCGCGAGTATGTGGCGCGTGTCTCGGGGCGGCATCCCTACCTGGCGCAGGCTGCGGCGGCCATGCTGTGGGACGCGACCGAAGATGAGTTGACCGGGCAGGAGCGTTATCGTACCGTCGGCCAAAACATCTATCGCCAGACCCGCCAGCATTTCGCTGATACCTGGCGCTGCTGGTCGAACGCCACCCGCAAGGCGGTCACAGCCGTCGCGCTGGCCGAAATCCCCCGTTTGCTGGCTGACCATCAGTTCCAGGTGCGTGAACTGGTCGAAGACTTCGATGATTTCGGGCCTGAACTGGATATGCTCCAGGTCAGTGGCGCGTTGATGCAAAACGACAGCGGGGAATGGATTGTGGCGCAGGATGCCCTCTTGTGGTGGCTGGCCGATGAACTGCGCCGCAACGTCCGCGACGAAACCGCGTTTGCTGATTGGGCGCGCGCCCAGGAGATGGACAACCTGCTCACCCAGCGCGACCGGCAGCGTCTACAGGGGGCGGCGCAGGCAACGCTGAATGCCTTGGGGCGCGGCGCGACGACGTTGATTGAAACCCTGGCGAAGGGCTTTGGCGAGGCAATTCTCAAGTAATCAACGGGAAGTGACTGTCCCTGCCAGATGACAGTCACTTTTTTATCTTCCGCGCTAATCCCCACAATGCCCCGGCCAATACCAGCCAGGCAACGACCTGCGCGGCGCGAATTTCGCCCAAAATTAGCGTACTGTCGCCGCGAAAGGCTTCAAAAAACAGGCGCGCGCCCGCTGTCAGCGCGAGGAAGGCCAGGAACAGCGTTCCGACCGGGTGAGACTCTTGCTTGGAGCGGCGGCCAAGCGTCAGTAATATGAGAATTGCCCCGGCCAGTTCGTAGAATTGCGTCGGGTGGCGTTTCGCGCCCCACAGGTCGATGCCCCAGGGCAGGGAGGTTTCCATCCCAAAGGCCGCGCCCGAGGCGGCATTGGCGAGCGCAGCCCCAATCATGAATACGCCAAAAAACGGGGTCAGCGCGTCGAGTGTGTTCCAAACCGCCAGTTTTTTGCGCGTCCCGTACACGAGAGCCGCTATCAGCGCCGCCGCGAACCCGCTGAAGGGGTCGAGCAGGCCCGGGTTGAGCGAAATCAGACTCGGCGGGGAGGCGAGGAAGGCGCCTGGATATTGCATGACGTATCCAAGTCGCGCTCCTAAAATCCCGGCAATTAATCCCGTAAAAACCAGGTTGTAGAGCGCATCGGCTGAAATTCCGCGTTTGGGGGCAAATTTTTCGGCCAGTGACAGGCCGAACCACAGCCCTAGCAGGTACATCAGCCCTGGCGTTTGCAGGGCGAGCGGGCCAATTTGCAGGATAGGCAGCATTAGCGCGCCTCCTTGAGCAGTTGCTCCACCCGGCTGCGCAGCAGGGCTTCTGCCATTGGGCCGCCGATGACCACCTCGCGGATGACGCCGTCAGCGCCGATAAAAAACGAGGTCGGCAGTGAACTGACCCGGTACAGCCGCGTCACTTCGCCGCCGGTATCGAGCGGAATGGGGAAGGTCAGGCCGTTTTCGGTGACGAAATTCTGCGCGTCGGCGGGGGTATCTTGCACGGTTGAGTTGACTGCCAGCACCACCACGCCCCGCGACTGGTATTCCTCCCAAACGCGCTGCATGGCGGGCATTTCGGCCCGGCAGGGCGGGCACCACGAAGCCCAGATGTTGAGCAGGACCACCTGTCCGCGCAAGTCAGGGAGCGTGACCGTTTCGTCGTCGAGTGTGGTCAGGGTGAAATCGGGGGCCAGGAATCCGGCTTGCGGGGCAGGGATGCCGCCTCCGGTGGTTGCGCCTTGTGGCGTGGCGGAGGCCCAAATCCAGAGTAAGCCTGCCAGCAGAACAACCCCGTAAAAAAGTCGCGTTGTAACCGGTTGATTTAATTTCATTTTGCCTCTATAGTTATGTAGGGCGGGATTTATCCCGTCCCCTCGCGCGAAATGAATTCCGCGTTATCTACATTGGATGCACAGCCATGTTATTTGATACACACCTATTTGTTGGAATTGACCCGTGCGGCGGGCGCAAACCCTTTAACTGGGCTGCGCTCGATAAGAACGGGCGGCTTGCCGCGCTTCAAGAGGGGGAACTGGAGGACGCGCTGGCTTTCCTGGGTGGTTTGCCTTCGGCTCTGGTGGCGGTCAATGCCCCACCACGCCCTAGCCAGGGGCTGGTGCGGCAGGATGAATTCCGCCAGAGCCTGCCTCCACTGCGCGCTTTGGGCCGCAGCCAGGAGATGCGCCTGGCCGAACACCTGCTGCGCGAGCGCGGCATCAATGTTGCTCTTACGCCTTCGCGCCGCGAATTATGTTCCAATTGGGTTCAGTTGGGATTTGAATTGTATCGCCGCATTGAGAATCTGGGGTTCAAACCTTCTCCAGACTCCGAAGCCAGCCATGCCTGGCTGGAGACGCAGTCTCATGCCGTTTTTTGTGCCTTGCTTGGGCAGTCTCCGCTGCCGCGCCCGACTGTGGAGGGCCGTTTGCAGCGTCAACTGGTTCTTTATGAACAGGGATTGAACATCCGCGACCCGATGGATTATTTCGAGGAACTGACGCGCCACAAACTGATGAAGGGCGCGCTGCCGCTGGAGCAGGTTTACACGCCCGAACAGTTGGACGCGCTGGCGGCGGCCTGCGCGGCTTGGGTACTTTCGCGCCACCCGGAGCGCGCCTGCCGCCTTGGCGACCCCAGCGAGGGGCAAATTACTCTGCCGGTGAGCGAGTTGAAAGCGAAGTACTGATGCAAAAGCAACGTCCCGAAGGCTTTGAACCTTCAGGACGTTGCTTTTGCAGAGGTTATTTTGCCTTATTCATCATCAACAAAGCGATGAAAAACAGGTAAACCACGCCTCCGAGGCCGGTGGTGACGATGGCCGATTGAGGGCTGCGATTTTGTAGGAAGGCCGCCATGCCCAGCAAAACCCAGGCCAGCGGATGCAAATAATGCAAGCCCATGTTAAGCCACAGGCCGCGTGTTGAATCGGGTTTGGGCTTGGGCCAGACGTATACAAAGACCGCTGCCAGCAAGAAGCACAAGAAGCCCAGGATGGGCAGCGGAATGCCAAGCAGAATGAGAATTTCCATAAAGCATTCTCCTTTTGGTAACAATGACTTGCCTACAAGCGGATGACATATCCGCAATATTCACATTTGATACTGTCCATGCCGCGCAGCACCGTCTGGGTGATATTCGCCCCGCAAGACGGGCATTGGCTGGGCGCCGATTTAACCTTTTCCTGCGCCGCCTCATCAATTTGGAGCGCGCGTGCCTGGTCGAAGTCACGGGTTTTGGCGCGGTTGAGCAACTGCACCCACTCGCTGGCCTCCTGCCAGATGTGCAGGTGAACGGTTTGGAGCGGCGCGCCCGGCCCAAAGCGGATATCGAGATGGTCTTCGTTCTTGAGCATACCCTGTTTGGAGGGCTTGACTTCTTCGACCAGCGCAACCGGGGCTTCCCATTTCATCGCCTGCACTTTTTCTTTGGCGGTGGTGAAGAACAGCACCTTCTTGGTGGCAATTTCTTCTTTTTGCTCGAAAATCAGGCGTTGGTCGGTCAGGTATAGCACACCGTCTGGGTCCTCGGGGCGTTCTTTTACATCTTTGCACCAGACTGCCTTAACCGCCATAATCCCGCTTTCGGTAGCGAGTAATTTGAACGAGGCCTCAGACAACTGTTTAAGCATCCATTCGATTTTTTGCAGCCGAAACTTGAGCGCGGAAACTTTCCCGCTGATGGGCTGATAGGCGCTGGAAACGGTGCGGTCTGCCGCCTCGGCCTTGCTGGTCAGCGTTTGGACGCCGGTCTTCAGCCGTTCCAAATTAGGACGCGCCAGCGCCGGGTTGGCGCGCTGCGCCGCCAATTGGCTGATTTGCCCCTCCAACACGCGTAGTTCAGCCTGGAGAGGCGCTGCCTGGGTCACGATTTGTGAGCGCGCAATGGATTCTGCTCCGCGCCACTCGGCCTGGATTTGCGTGGATTCCAACTCCAGCCCCTTTTCAAAGGCATAGCCCTGGGCGCGCAAGGCCGCAACCTGACCGGGCAGGCTGGCAATATCGGCATCCAGACGTTCGATTGCGCTGCGCGTATTGTTCAGCCGCGCCGCGTCTTGCAGTCGTCTCAGGGCCGATTGCAGGGATGAAAATTCAGACTCGAACTGCTGTTGGGGGGTTGGGGTTGCCACTGTTGCTCCTTTTATGTGCCGTTCCTTTTAGTATCTTATCAGTGAAATTCTTGCACCCTGGCAAGATGCCAGCGCAGGCAAAAAGCAAGGAATTTTCAAACACAACCCCACCCAGTTCGCGGGGCAAGCGGACACGAAGTACACAAAGTTTTTTAAGGGTCTTCCTTTGTGACCTTTGTGTCCTTCGTGTTTCAGCCTTTTTGGTTCCGGCTTGTCCGGGTTAGGTAGTTTCCAGTTTTTCTTGCTTGTAACGTAACACGCAACTATAAAAGTATATCCCAAAAAGGCGCGTGGTAAAATATCTTGCGGTTTTTGCAATTATACTCATCTTGTCCGAGGTCCCCATGAATTCCCAACAGCAACAACATGCTATCAATACCATCCGCTTCCTGGCTGCCGACGCCGTCCAGCAGGCCAATTCCGGGCATCCCGGTCTGCCGATGGGCGCGGCGGCGATGGCCTACACGCTCTGGATGCGCCATCTGCGCCACAACCCAAGCAACCCCCGCTGGCCGAATCGTGACCGTTTCATCCTTTCTGGCGGGCATGGTTCGACGCTTTTATACGCCCTGCTGCATCTCACCGGCTACGACCTGCCGCTCGAAGAAGTGAAAAATTTCCGCCAGTTTGGCTCGCTGACCCCCGGCCACCCGGAATTTGGCTGGACTCCCGGCGTCGAGACCACCACCGGCCCCTTGGGCGCGGGATTTTCCAACGGCGTGGGCATGGCAA
>CAYLZI010000053.1:0-16294 GCA_964388215.1 uncultured Anaerolinea sp. | reverse complement strand
TGGACGCGAAGGTTTTATAACCGTGCAATTCGAGGGACTTGAGGCGGAGGGGCATTTTGGATTGATGATTTACGATTTTGGATTTTGGATTTGCGATTTTGGATTTTTAAGAGCGCAGACACAAACGACGCTAAGCGACAGGAGGGAAAACCATCGTTAATCCTCGCCGCCGTTCAAATCTATCTCTTCAAGAGCGTTTTGGGCGGCGTTTTGTTGGGCGATGTGCTTCGAGGGACCAGAACCGCGCCCGAAGCATTTTCCCCCGACATGGACTTCGACCTCGAAAGTGCGGGCGTGGTCGGGGCCGGTGGATGCCTGGGTGATGTAGTGGGGCGTGCCAAGTTTTTGGGCCTGCGACCACTCCTGCAAGCGCGATTTCGGGTCAATGGTATGCATCTGGACGAAAATCCGTTCAGCAGCGGGTTCGAGCAGCGGCATAGCAAAGTCGCGGGCAGCCTCGAGACCTTTGTACTGGTACAGCGCCCCGACAATCGCCTCGAAGGTGGCGCACAAGAGCGCATCGCGGTCGCGTCCGCCACCGTGCAGTTCGCCGCGTCCCAGGCGCATGGCGTTGCCCAGGTTCAACTCGCGCGCAAAATCAGCCAGCGACTCGGTACGGACAAGCGCAGAGCGCATCCGCGTCAGTTCGCCTTCGGGCATTTCAGGGTAGTTATTGTACACCCACGCACCGACCAGAAAATCCAGCACGGCATCCCCCAGGAATTCCAGCCGTTCGTTATCGGCGGGGACATCCTGGTGTTCATTGACGTAGGAACGGTGCGTCAGGGCGCGGGTTAGCAGGCGCAGGTCGTCGAAAGGCAGATTAAGACGCTTTGCCAGTTGGGCAGGCGTCTCAGCGCCGGCCCGCTCGGTCAGGGGTTCGTTAAATTCCAACACGGGGAATCTCCCTGGAACTCAGGGAGCGCGAGCCCCCACCCTTCCTTCGGACACCCTCCCTCAAACTTGGCCGACCTTCGTCAAATTTGGGGGAGGTGCTTCGCATGATTTTGGCGAAGAGCCGGGGAGGGGTTCGCGGCCACTCAGTTCCGATATTTTAGATGCGCGGATGATTTTACACGGGTTTTGAAAATCGGGGGACCCTGAAACATCGCAAAATCTATTGCATCCCCCGAAAGTCCTGTCGGGTGATACAATTCGCCAGAACCAAGGAGAAAACAGATGGCAGACATCCCCGAATCAGTCTCATTTTTGCACAATGTCGAAATCGGCCTGGGAGCGTGGGCCTGGGGAGACAGACTGGTATGGGGCTACGGCAGCGGCTATGCCGATACTGAAGTAGAGGAAGGCTTCCACATATCGCTCGAAAACGGCGTGACACTGATTGACACCGCCGAAGTTTACGGCAATGGCCGCTCAGAGCGGCTGCTGGGGCAATTTCTCAAAAAGACCGACCATCCTGTTATCGTAGCAACTAAATTTTTCCCGATGCCCTGGCGCATCCGGCGCGCCTCGGTCACGCGCGCCCTGCGCCATAGTTTGGAGCGGCTCGAACTGGAGCGGGTCGACCTCTACCAAATTCACTGGCCCAGCCCACTGGTGCCAATCGAACAATATGTGGAAGGGCTGGTTTCAGCCCATCGGCTGGGATTAACCCGCGCAGTCGGCGTTTCCAACTACGACAAAAACCAGATGCAACGCGCCATCACCACCCTGGCCCGGCACGATATTCCGCTCGCCTCGAACCAGGTGGAGTTTCACCTGCTCAACCGCCGGGTAGAGAAAAACGGCCTGCTGGCGCGCTGCCAGGAACTCGGCGTGCGCCTGATTGCCTACTCCCCGCTGGCAATGGGCCTGCTAACTGGCAAATACTCCCCAAAAACCCCCCCGCCAGGGATGCGCAACGGCAAATATGCCGGGGTTTTGAAAGATATTCAGCCACTCATTCACTTAATGACCGAAATTGGGCAAGATTACGGCGGTAAATCACCCGCGCAGATTGCCATCAACTGGGTTATCTGCAAAGGCGCGCTGCCCATCCCCGGCGCGAAAAACGCCCGCCAGGCCGAGATGAATGCCGGAGCCGCCGGGTGGCGCCTGACGACAGAGCAGGTCAAGGCGCTAGACGAAGTAAGCAATAAGTTTACGAAGTAAATCAAGAGCAGTTCCACTAATCCACGCCAGTCGTCACGAATTTTCTTGGCGAAATCAGGTCATGCCAAAAATCAGTGAGAATTCGCGCAGATTAGTGGACAAAAACGCGGATACAATAAGGTATCCGCGTTTGAATTTAAACCCAACATGGAGAACATCATGCTCTTCGGATTTGACCTGAACCACATGCTCTACTTCCCCGTCGAAAACAGCGCAGCCCGCAAAAGCTTTTTGATTGGCGCATTGGTCATTTTAGCCAGTTTCATTATCCCCTTCCTGCCCTACCTGCTCGCCACCGGCTACAACATGCGCATCATGCAACAAATCATCGCCGGAGAAAAACCGCGCATGGTTGCCTGGGGTGACTGGGAAAGAATGCTCAAAGACGGCCTGAAACTGTTTGGCGTGCAATTCATATATGGTCTGCCTTTGCTGCTGGTCTTCCTGCCAGTGATGCTGATATTGTTTACCGCCCCATTCCTGGCCGCCATCACAGAAAATGAAAACATATTTTTCATGTCATTTCTCGCTTTTCCCATCTTTGTGGTCTGCCTGCTGCCGCTCAGCCTGGCCGTTGGGCTTATCACCCCGGCTCCCCAAGCGCATGTAGCCGCCACCAGGCAATTCAGCGCAGGATTCCGACTCGGAGAGTGGTGGCCCATCTTCCGTAAGAATATTGGCGGGTTCCTGATTGCCTTCCTTATTATCTACGGCGTCAGCATACTGGTTTCGATTGCCTTCCAATTCATCGCTATGACCGTCATTCTGCTCTGCCTGCTGCCTTTCATCTTGCCGGCCTTCTCATTTTACCTGCTCCTGGTACAGCACGCACTCTATGCCCAGGCCTACCACGAGGGGCGGGAAAAACTGACCAGCGCATCGCGCTCCAGCGGCTAAAAGGCGAAATCGGCGCAGGCATTTACCCGTACAGGCATCTCGCATCAAAACAGGAGAAACAAATGCAGCGCAACAACCATTTATTGGCTGCCGGAATCCTGCTCTTCATGGGCATCCTCTTCGCCGGAATCGCGGCCTATATCTTTTACCAAGACTACGCGCTCGAAAGAGACGGCACTCAGGTCGAAGGCACGGTCATCAGCCTGGCAATGAGCCAGGACGACGACGGCTCCGCGTCTTATGCGCCGGTCGTGCGCTTCGCATCCCCAAACGGGCGCGAATTCACATTTCAATCAAATTTCTACTCCAGCCCTCCGCAATATAAAACCGACCAAAAAGTGACCGTCCTCTACCCACCCAACCGCCCCGGCGAGGCCAAACTCAAAGGAGAAGGCAGCCTCCTGGTAATAATCTTTGGCATCCTGGGCGGCCTTGAAATCCTGCTCGGCCTGTTTTTTGGCAGCAAAGCCATGCTGGCCCAAATTCGTGGAGAATAATGCGCCCACTCGAAATCATCCTCCCACTCATGGCCGCGCTCTACCTGTGCTGGCCGCTCCTCCACCGCCGCCGCCCGCCCGCGCTGGGCGTCCTGCCGACCTTCACCCTCATCGCCATGATTACCCACAGCCGCGTAGAGGGGATGCGCTGGCAGATGTTCCCGCTCTACGCCTTTACCGTGCTCGTGTTTTTCATGAGTCTCCCCGCTTTCTTGCGCGCGCGCGGCGAGGGAGAGACCCTTACCCGCCCAACCGGGTTCCGGCTGTTCGGACTCATCGCGGCACTCGGCCTGCTGGCCGTTTCGACAGCGCCTCCCGCGCTCTTGCCGGTTCCCGCCATCCCTGCCCCGCGCGGCCATTACGCCATCGGCACAATCACCCACCTGCTCATAGACGAATCGCGCCGCGAAATCTACTCTGGCAAAGACGAGCCACGCAAACTGATGATGCAGGTCTGGTACCCGGCCCAGCTGCCCGCGCTAGATGCCAAACCCGCCGCCTGGATGCCCGAAGCCAAACTGATTGCGCCCGAAATTGCCGAATACATTGACCTGCCGCGCTTTTTCCTCGACCATCTCGTCTACGCAAAATCATCGGCCTATGAAAACCTACCGCCAATGCGCGAGAATGGCCCCTACCCAACCCTGGTCTTCGTACACGGCTGGAACGGATTCCGCCAGCAAGCCACCTTCCTCATGCAGGAACTGGCCTCGCAAGGCTACATCGTTGCCTCGCTCGACCTGCCCTACGGCGCGCGGATGGTCGTCTTCCCCGACCCCGCCGGGGAGCGCGGGGCAAGTGGAAGCGTTGCCCCTAACAACCCCGCCGCCCTGCCGCCCTCGAGCAGCCTGCCCCAAGACGAATATGAAGCCGTTGCGCGCAAACTGGTCGACCAGTGGTCAGCCGATATTGGCTACACGCTGGATATACTCAAAACAATGAACACCGACCCTGCCGAGCCGCTGAACAGCCTGCTCGACATGGACAAAGTTGGCATTTTTGGTCATTCCACCGGCGGTGGGGCGGCCATCCAGTTCTGCGGCACAGATTCGCGCTGCAAGGCCGGCCTGACCTACGACGCTTTCATGCGCCCGGTCAGCCTGGAGGTGCTGGAAAACGGCGCGCCCCAGCCATTCCTGTACCTGTTTAGCGAGTTATGGCCTTTCGAGCGCAACACATTCCTGTTCGATGGGTATTACAGCCGCGTTCCGGCCTCCAACCGCGTCATCACCATCCTCGGCGCGGACCATTATGACTTCACCGACCTGCCCGCGCTCTCCCCACTCGCGCCCCAGCTCGAACTGAAAGGCCCCATCCCAGCCGCGCAGGTTCAGAAAATTCTGGTGGATTTCACCCTGGCTTTTTTTAACCTGGCCTTAAAAGAGATGCCCACCCCCCTGCTGGATGGGCCTTCGCCAGAATATCCCGAAGTACGCTTTAACCGCTAAACGATGAAAACGCTTGTTACTTCGCGCTCATGGTTCGGAATACTCCTGCTTCTCGATGCCGCCGGGCTGGGCTATGTTAGCCTGCTCATCTTCCGCGCATCGGGTGGAAGCGGGCGCGCTCTGCTCTTTGGGCTTTCGGCGCAAAGCCTGTTGCTGATTGGGTTAACCCTGCTGGCCGCGCTCGGCCTGTGCGCCGCAGGGCTGCTCACCCTGCGCGGGAAATTCCCTGCTGAACGATTGATTCGCGCCCTGCTCGTGTACCCGGCCTGGAGCATAGGCCTGCTAACGATTTTCGCGCTGGCTGGCTGGCTGCTGGCCTGGACCCCGGCAGAATATTTCCAAAATTATTACTACTACGCCCTGCGACTGATTCCGCTGGCCGGGTGGTTGTCGTTTGCCTGCGGGACGTTCGGGCTATACCTTTTGGCCGCCTGGCGGGGTGTTGACCTGGCCAGCGGACGCGCGTACCTTCAGCAGAGCCGCGCCCTGCTCACAGCGGGCGCGGTCACGCTCCTGGTCATGGGCCTGGTTGCCTGGCTGGCCTCCATGCGGATTGTGGGAATGAACCCGGAGGAAGAAGATTTCTGGTACGGGGCGGGGACGCCAGTGCTGGCCTGGCAGGTTCTAACGGCAATCCTCGCCGGGTTGGGCGCGGCCTGGGGCGAGAAAAAGTTCCTGCATAACGGAACAAAAGATGCAGTGGGGCGCGTTCCGGTAGATGCCCTCGTGTTCATTATCCTTTGGGCAGCGGCCGGATTCCTATGGGCGCAGGCTCCCATTGCATCCAACTTTATGGTTTCGAAGCCTTACCCGCCAAACTTTGAATTTTACCCCGCCGCCGATGGCGAAAATCTCGACATCGCCAGCCAATACGCGCTGGTTGGGCAGGGATTGTTCAACGGCGGGCAAATGCGCGCTTATTTCGAGCGCCCACTTTATGCGTCTTTTCTACTTTATTTGCATGTGTTGGCTGGGCAAGATTTTGCGCTGCTGCTCAATATTCAGGCCGCAATTTATGCGGTGCTGCCGGCCCTTGCCTACTTGCTTGCGAAATCCCTACACAGCCGGGGCGCGGGCGCGGCGCTGGCAGTTTTGCTCGCCCTGCGCGGTCTTAACGGGCTGGAATCGGGCGAGTTTCTCGATAACTCTACCCAAAAAATGTTCCTGACCGATTTTCCAACCGCGATTGGCCTGGCGCTTATTTTGCTGTTGGCGATTCTCTGGGCGCAGCAGCCGCAACACCGCTGGCAACTGGCCGGTTGGCTGGGCGGCTGCATTGGCCTGTGGGGATTTGTGCGCCCGCATATTGTGTTCTTTCTGCCGGTGGCTATCTTCCTGGCAGTTACGCTATATTTTCGCAAGAAGCGCATCGCAGCCGCCGTAACCGGCTTTATGGTGTTGGCGTACCTGGCCGCCACCATGCCCTGGATTCAGTTCAACGGCAGCGGCATGTCGCTGGCAAGCCTGTACCTTTGGCGGGTGCAGGCCATCATCAACGAACGATTTCACTGGACGCTGCCCCAGCCAAACGGCTCGCTTTCTCCGCTTCAGGTTGCCAGCCTGAACGCCCCAGGCCCATTCGCAGAATTACCCCAAAAGCCGGTAACAGAGTTTGCCCTCGACCATTTGCTGAATAATCTGACGCTTTCGTCGCTGGCTTTGCCAACCACCCTGCGCAATCTCGGCCTGGCGAGCATCACCCAACAGGCCGAAACTTTTTGGATTCCGTATTGGGACGGCGCGCTCAGCCCCTCTGCCAGGCTGCTTGTGCCAGTCAACTTGATTCTCGTCGCCCTGGGCATTGGGCTGGCCTGGCAGCGCGCCTGCACGAGCGGCCTGTTCCCGCTTTTTGGAATGCTCCTCTACTTCAGCATCAACAGCCTGGCGCGCACTTCGGGAGGTCGCTACCTTGTCCCCGCCGATTGGGTGGTGATTTTGTATTATGTGCTAGGGCTGGCAGCCCTGTTCGAGTTTGCATCCGCCTGGTTCAGGAACAGGATTTCAGCGGCTCAAACCGAGCCGCTCACCAGCAGCAGAAAACCCACCCTGCGCGGCCTGATTGTGCTGGCAATTCTGGGCGCAATTGGCAGCGCCATTCCACTGACAGGCTCCCTGTACCCGCAACGCTATCAACCGCTAGATAAATTCCAGGTCGCGGCCAAAATTGAGCAGCCGGTACTCAGCCAGCTTGGGCTTGGCGCGAAAGAACTGCAAACCTTCCTCTCCCAAGAACAAGCGGTTGTCATTGAAGGGCGCGCGCTCTACCCGCGTTACATTTGGCGCAGCATCAACCCACTCATCCCCCGTCATTTACTGCAACCCAAGAGATACTCGCGCATGACCTTTACCCTCCTCGGCGCAGAGGGACATCAGCCGGTTGTCCTGGTCACCGGGGATGAATGGTTTCCGTTGCCACACACTGCCGATGTGATTGTGCTGGGCTGCCAGGAAGGCGAATATCTGAATGGCTGGGCAATCATCCTGCCAGAGACAGGCGACGCGCGCGCCAGAGAGCCAGCGATACCCCCAACCTGCCCGCTGCCCGAACCGGTCTGCGATAATAATGGTTGGTGCAGGTATGAATAATCAGCATGGGTCCGAAGCCTCATGAGACTTCGGACCCCATGCCCAGGCCGCGGGGCCTTCTTAAAGTCATCAAACACCCTCATCCCCTGCCCTTCCCCCGGCGAGGGAAGGGAGAAAAAGCCACTCTTCCGTTGGGAGAGGGGTTGGGGTGAGGGAAATTAGCGACTTTAAGAAAGGCGTGACCTAGACCGGGTTGCCCCTTGACTCGGCTCTCTTTTTTTGTTATTATAATTTAGGATATACTAAATTATATTTTAGCCATGAAAGAACCGCTTACCCAAAACATCCAGGATTACCTGAAGCACATCTACGCCCTGACGGAACACGGTGGAGCGGCATCTACCAACGACCTGGCAGCGCGGCTGGGCATTGCGCCTGCTTCCGTTACCGGAATGGTGCAGCGGCTGGCAAATTCCACGCCCCCGCTGGTCAGTTACCGCAAACACCAGGGCGTGACGCTCACCCCGCAGGGCGAAAAAGCCGCTCTGGAAGTGATTCGCCACCACCGTTTGATTGAAACCTACCTGGTGACGATGCTCGGCTACTCATGGGATTCTGTTCACGAGGAAGCCTGCCGCCTCGAACACGTCATCAGCGAGGAGTTCGAATCCAAAATCGCGGCGGCGCTCGGCCACCCAACCCACGACCCGCACGGCGAACCAATTCCAAACGAATTGCTGGAAATGCCAGCCGATGAATCGCTGCCACTTTCGGCGCTGCGGCCTCCTCAAAAAGCGCAAATTGCGAGGGTGCAGGCAAGCGACCCGGCGATGTTAAGGCACATCGACAGCCTCGGCCTCGTCCCCGGCGCGGAGGTGGAAGCGGTGGCTTACTCGCCCTTCGACCAAAACCTGACCATTGCAGTAACGCGGGATGCCATCCCGCGCCACGTCATCGGAACTGCCATCAGCAGCCAAATTTATGTTTTTCTGCGAGATTAATCTCGCCCCACAGGAGCACTATGGACGAAAAAGTCTTAATCGCATTTGGCCTGACGCTTTTTGCCGGGCTTTCAACCGGCATCGGTGGTTTTCTGGCCATCATGACCAAGCACACCTCCAAGAAATTCCTTTCCGCCGCTCTCGGTTTTTCGGGCGGTGTGATGATTTATGTTTCGTTTGCAGAAATCTTAAAAAAGGCCAACATCTCACTGAGCGCAGCGCTCGGTGAAACCCAGGGAGCATGGGTAACAGCCCTGGCATTTTTTGGCGGAATCATGCTCATCCTGATTATAGATCGGCTGATTCCCTCGGCAGAAAACCCGCACGAGCCGCTCTTGATAGAAGAGTCTGAAGAGCAAGGTAAACGCCACGAGCGCAAATTAATGCGCATGGGGCTGCTCACCGCGCTGGCAATTGCAATTCACAACTTCCCCGAAGGGCTGGCCACCTTCGCCGCCACGCTCTATGACCCGGCGGTGGGAGTTTCGATTGCAATTGCGATTGCCATCCACAACATCCCAGAAGGAATTGCCGTTGCTGTGCCAATTCACGCCGCAACCGGCAGCCGCAAAAAAGCCCTGCTGCACTCCTTCCTCTCTGGCCTGGCCGAGCCAATTGGCGCGCTGGTTGGGTACACCCTGCTAATGCGTTTCTTTTCTCCCACCACCTTCGGTATCCTATTCGCGGCAGTAGCCGGGATTATGGTCTTCATCTCGCTTGATGAACTCATCCCAACCGCGCGCGAGTATGATACCGGGCATGTTTCAATTTACGGTGTAACCGGCGGGATGGCAATGATGGCCCTCAGCCTGTTACTATTCCTATAAAGCGCGCCACACCCAAAGAGCATCTATGCCCAACAGTTCATCCAATCTTTCAGAATCTGTACCCGATATCCTCGTCATCACCCATGCCATGCTCTCCGGCGCGGCAATCCTCATTCCTGTCCCTTTTGTGGATGATTTTATCGTTTCAGCAGTCAGGCAAAACTTAGTCAGGGTGCTGGCAAAATATCACGGGGTGGAGATTTCCCCACCGGAAGTTCGATTGCTGGCAAGCCTCGAACCATCCAACGGCTGCTGGCAGGGGTTGCTCACCGCCCTGAAATATCCGTTCAAAATCGTGCGTCAATTTATCCGGGTGCTGGAAGTCAAGAAAAGCGTCGAGACGGCCACCCAGACCTACTACAGCGGCATCCTGCTCAACGAAGTCTTGCGCAACGGCTGGTATCAACGTCAGAGATTCGGGCTGATTCACCAAACCATCCAACACATCAAACAAAACGCCAATCAAGACCTGGTCAAGGAGGTTTTCCGCGCGTATCTGATTCTCAACAAAGAGAATTTCAAAATTCTGACTACCTGGGGACGCGAGACAGCTTCCTACCTGTTCGAGGCCACCCGGGCGCATGTGCGAGGACTGTTCCGACGGATACGTTTGCTTCGGAAGACGGTGGAAGAGAACCCTGAAGCATTATTTGAACGCCAGCCGCCCCAAATTGCGAAGCTCGCTCGGCAGATTTACGAAAACCTGAACACCAACCTGCTGGGCAAGCCCCAAGCGCAGAAAAAAGAGATGTTCGAACTGCTGGCAATTGCCCTGCAACCTGCTCAAACGGGCGAATGCGTTCCGCCTCACTCCCCCAAATAACGTTCTGCATCCTCGCAGTTGGTAAACAGGGTCACATCGCGTCCGTTGTTGCGCAAGAGCGTTTCGAAAAAATCGTGCGTGTGGTCATCAGGGGCAACTATCAAGGCGACGCGCCCCAGGCGGTCAATATCCGAACGATTCATATCGTGATAGGCAAAGTGGTAATTTTCCAGGGTCGATAAGTGATTGCGCGCCTCGGTCAGGTCGAGCAAGTGGCGGGTAATTTCTGTTTGCTGGGCCACTTGCTGGGCTGCCAGGAGGCATTCTAACAAGGATGGCGAATTTACCAAGCCAATAATTTTGGTGCAAACGAATCGCTTATTGGTAGAAAGGCTGATATGATATTTCATAAAGTCCTGTGATGTTTGTTGTCGTGTGCAGTGGCATGCCTCACGCTGCTGGCGGCGGCTAAATCCCAATCTTACAGGTTAGTATTGCAAACAGCAGGCTACAAAACAGGCCTCAAAAAGACTATCCCGAAGGTTTTTTGAGCAAATCAATGTGCTCAAAAAACCTTCGGGACGTTATTCTGATGGGGAAGATTCGACTGCGCTCAGCCCCGATACTGCGGAATAAATTCTGGTTACGAATTACTCCTACCCTTTCACAGCGGCAAAACCAGCCTCCAAAGCCTTGCGATTCATCTCCTCAGTGCCTTTGGGGGCGCGGGCCAAAACAGCCTGTTCTATCGCCTGCCGCGAGACCACGTTTGTCAGCCCAACCAGCACGCCGAGCGCGACTGTGTTAGCGGTGATGTTCTTGCCGGTCGTTTCATGCGCCAGGCGCGTGACCGGAATTTTGACCACCTCCACCCCCGGTTCGACCGTCACGCGGTCTTCGTCCACAATCAGCAATCCGCCAGCGTGAATTGTTTTGGCGAATTTTTTATAGGCTTCCTGGCTGAGCGCCACAACCACATCGGCGGATAGCACTTCCGGGTGGTCGATTTCCCCATCCGAGATGACGACTTCAGCGCGGCTTGCGCCGCCGCGCGCTTCGGGGCCGTAGCTCTGGGTCTGGGTGGCTTGTTTGCCATCGTAAATGGCGGCGGCTTCGGCCAGGATGATTCCCGCGAGTATCATGCCCTGTCCGCCCTCGCCGGCCAGGCGAATTTCTGTGCGTTTGTCCATTTAGTGCCTCCCCACGTTGCGCAAGCGGATTTCTTCCTGGTGGGTCTGCTGCTGCACCAGCGAATCGTAAATCTGGGTATATTCGGGGCGGTTTTTCTTCTGCAAAACACCGCGCACAATTTTTGTATTGGCCTGCTGTTCTTCAGGGCTAATTTTGTCGAACGAGGCTTTCGGGACGCTGTTGTCTTTGAGCGAGCGCATCATCTCGGCGGCGGTGCCGAGTTTGTTGATGCGTCCGTATGTTGTGTGACAATAACTGACTGCCTCCACCAGGCTGAAGCCCTCGTTGGCAATCGCTTCGGAGAGATATTTATCCAGTTCCAGGGCGTGGAAGGCCGTGCTGCGGGCAACATACGAGGCCCCGGCAGCCATGGCCAGGTCGCAAATCGGGAAAGGCGGCTCGACGTTGCCATACGGGGCGGTTGTGGCGCGCATCCCGACCGGGGTGGTGGGGCTGTACTGGCCTCCGGTCATGCCATAGATGGAGTTATTAACCACCAGCGCGGTAATGCCGATGTTGCGGCGGGCGGCATGGATAAAGTGGTTGCCGCCAATCGCCAGGGCATCGCCGTCGCCCATGATGGCGATGACTTTCATATCGGGGCGGGCAATTTTCAGGCCGGTAGCAAAGGCCAGGGCGCGGCCATGCGTGGTGTGCAGGGTGTTGAAGTCCAAATAAACCGGCATGCGCGCCGTACAACCGATGCCAGCCACCAGGGCCACCTGGTCCTTTTCCAGGCCAAGGTGGTCGATAGCCCGAACCAGCGCGCCCATGATGACGCCCAGGCCACAGCCCGAACACCAGATGGTCGGGAATTTTTTGTTCTTGCGCAAATGCTGGAGGGTTTCACTGGCCTCGAACCAGTCTTCACGCGGGATTTGGGCTTCCTGCTTGGTTAAATAATGCGCTTCGAGAATATGTTCTGCCATTGTTTATATCTCCATTCCCTCTCTTACGTTCGGGACAAGCGCCGCTAAAATCATATCAGGCGTGACCATTTCGCCATTGGCGCGGTTGACGCGCTTCACCTTGCGGCGTCCGGCCACCCGTTCCACTTCCAGAGCCAACTGGCCCAGGTTCATTTCAGGAACGATAATCCGGTCGACCGAATCGGCCAGTTCCTCGACCGCCGCTTCGGGGAAAGGCCAGATGGTGTACGCGGTAAACAGGTTGACCTTCTCGCCCCTGGCGCGCATCTGTTTGACGGCGTGCCGGGCGGTGCGGGCGGATGCGCCATAGCTCAGCACCGCTGTCCGCGCGCCGGGTTGGTAATCGGCCTGGTAGAGCAGGATGTCGTCGGCGTTGCGCTCGAACTTGCCATTGACCCGCTCCAGCCAGGGTTCGACCTCGTCCAGCCGTTGGGTGGGGAAGCCGACTTCGTCATGGAACAGGCCGGTGATGTGATAGCGGTATCCGCGCCCGAAGGCGGCCATCGGTGGCGCGTCGGTCTGGTTGCTGTAGGGTTTGTAGGTGTCGGGCGATTCTGTCACAACATGCTCGAATTTTTCGATGCTGTTGAAATCGGGCAGTTCGATGGGCTCGCGCATGTGGCCGATGATTTCATCGGTCAGCAAGATGACCGGGGTGCGGTATTTTTCCGATAAATTAAAGGCTTTCACAGTCAGGTCGAAGGACTGGGCCACGGAGATTGGGCTGAGCGCGATGATGGGATGGTCGCCGTGCGTTCCCCAGCGGGCCTGCATCACATCGCCCTGCGAGGCGGCGGTCGGCTGGCCGGTGGAGGGGCCGAGCCGCTGGACGTTGACAACCACGCACGGGATTTCAGCCATGGCAGCGTAGCCAAGATTTTCCTGCATAAGCGAAAAGCCGGGGCCGCTGGTGGCGGTCATGGACTTGAGTCCGCCGACCCGCCCGCCGATGATGGCCGCCATGCTGGCGATTTCGTCTTCCATCTGGATGAATTTTCCGCCCACTTTGGGCAGTTCGCGCGACATCACCTCGGCCACCTCGGTGGAGGGGGTGATGGGATAACCGGCATAAAAGCGGCAGCCGGCGGCTATCGCGCCCTGGGCAATCGCTTCGTTGCCTTGCATGAGTTTCACAGACAAAGAAACCTCCTTGTTGTACGACAGGTCAGACTTTAGGACAGGTCAGAGACCTGTCCTACTCTAATTTCCGAACCACAATCGCCAGGTCGGGGCAGTGCGTATCGCAAAAATGACAGGCGGTGCATTTTTCCTGGGCCACCACAATCGGATGGCGTCCGCTGGGGTGCATCGCCAGGACATTGGTGGGACAAAACTCGGCGCAAATCGTACACCCCTTGCACCAGGTGGCGTGAATCGTCACCTGGCCGCGCGGGCCTTTTCGGGTGGGGGCTTGCGTGGGAGCAGTTACAGCCTCGGTCATTGCAATCCTTTCTTTTCGATTTTCGTTGATATGATAAATCGTATTAATATGATTTTAGCCAACTCCGCTCCAATTTAGAATAGATAAACGTCCTGATTTTGACACATCCTATCATAAACAAAAAATGCCAGATGACATGGAGTCATCCGGCATTTGGGCTGAAACCGTCCCGAAGGTTTGCCCTCGGGGCGCTGAGACTACGGATTGGTCTGGGAAGGCTGCTGGTTATTCCAGCGCCCGCCACCCATCATGCCGTGCCCGCGTTGGAAGCCGCTGCCATCCCTTGGGCGGACTCCGTCGTTCGGGCAATCGGCGCCCCAGCCGCGGGCCTGCATCCGCTCGAGCATGGCATCGGCCTGTTCCTGGGTCAGGACGCCAGCAGCGACAGCCTTATCGAAGGCAGATTTGTGAACTGCTTCCATCAGCGCGGGAATATCTGCTTCGGCAGTCCCGGCATCGAGCGCAATCTGGACCATGCTTTTGCCAGCGGCGCGTTGTTCTTCGACCTGGGCTTCGGTCAGGCCGAGTTTTTCGGCCAGGGCCTGCTCGACATAATCACGCATGGGGCCATAACCGCCGTAGCCGTGCATCCCGCCGCCACCGCCCCGGCCCATCATGTAGGATGGAAGTGCCTGCGCTGAAACGGGTTGGAACTGGGCGAAGGCAAAGCCCGCGCCAAAGATGACGAGCGCCAGGGCCAGCACCGCAACAACAAGTAAAACTTTCTTCATAATTTTCTCCTTATCGGTTTTTGTTGAGTATGGATAACCTTTTGTGGTTATCTTGCCCAAAGGATACCGCGTGATTGTAAAGATTTCGTGAAGGAATCAAAAAGATTCGGTTCGTATCTTTCCAACATTTTGGGGGGAGAGAAGCACCGTCCCACAAGCGAACAACCGAGCGGCTTGAACGGCTCAACCAGGTTTTTCGAGCCAGCCTCACCTACACTTGTCGCGCAGGCGCAAGTGTCGGGACGTTTCCCCAGTTCAGTTTTCACCCGCCAGCAGTTTGATGCGTTCCCAGGGTTTGAGTTTTTCGTCGTCTGCCAGCAAGGCCTTCAACTCATACATCTCGTCGCGCAAGGCGGCGGCCTTCTCGAACTCGAGGTTCTTGGCGGCTTCTTTCATCTGTTTTTCCATCTCGGCGACCAGGCGGCGCAGCTCGCCCTGCGAGGCGGCCTCGGAGGCCCTGCCAGCCTTGTATTTGGCCCGTTCCTCGGCGACCGCGGTTGCCCCGGCCAGGGCGCGCTCACGCCCTTCTGCCGAGAGCGCATCCGTGATGTCACGGATGGCTTTGTGAATGCTGACCGGGGTGATGCCGTGCTCCTGGTTAAACTTCACCTGCTTGGCGCGGCGGCGGTTGGTCTCGGTGATGGCGGCGTTCATCGAGTCGGTCATCCGGTCGGCGTACATGATGACTTTGCCGTTGATGTGGCGGGCAGCGCGGCCAATCGTCTGGATGAGGGCCGTGCTGGAGCGCAGGAAACCTTCTTTATCGGCATCCAGTATTGCCACGAGCGAGACTTCGGGCAGGTCGAGACCTTCGCGCAGCAGGTTGATGCCGACCAGGACATCGAACACGCCCAGGCGCAGGTCGCGCAGGATACCAACCCGTTCGAGGGTCTCCACTTCGGAGTGGAGGTAATGCACCTTGATGCCCAATTCCTGAATGTACTCGGCCAAATCCTCGGCCATGCGCTTGGTGAGGGTGGTGACGAGGACGCGCTCGCCCCGCTCGACCCGCTGGCGGACTTCGCCAATCAGGTCATCGACCTGACCTTTGGTGGAACGCACCTCCACTTCGGGGTCAACCAGCCCGGTCGGGCGGATGATTTGCTCGGCGACGTTTTCGGCGCGTTCCATCTCGTAGGGGCCGGGCGTGGCGGAGGTGTAAACCGTGTAGCCCATACGCTGCTCGAACTCATTGAACTTGAGCGGACGGTTGTCCATTGCGGAGGGCAGGCGGAAGCCAAACTCGACCAGGGTCTCTTTGCGAGCGCGGTCGCCGTTGTACATGCCGCGAACCTGCGGGACGGTCATGTGACTCTCGTCGAGGATGAGCAGGTATTCGGAGGGCAGGAAATCAATCAGGGTCCAGGGCGCGGTGCCAGCGGGGCGGCGGTCGAGGTGGCGGGAGTAGTTTTCGATGCCGGAACAATATCCCACTTCCTTGAGCATCTCCAAATCATAGCGGGCGCGCTGTTCGATGCGCTGCGCCTCGAGCAGTTTGCCCTGCTCGTTGAACAGTTTCATGCGGTCAGCCAGTTCGTTTTCGATGTCGCCGATGGCATCCTTGAGTTTTTCATCGGCGGTGATGTAGTGCTTGGCCGGGTAGATGTAGATTTCGTCCAGTTCGGCGTGGATTTCGCCAGTGAGGGGGGTGAAATCCATAATGCGCTCGACTTCGTCGCCGAAGAAGGTGATGCGGTAGCCGCGCTTGTCTGAGTAGGCCGGGATGATTTCGAGCGTGTCGCCGCGCACACGGAAGGTGCCGGCGCGCAGTTCCATGTCATTGCGCTGGTACTGCCCGTCGATAAGTTGACGCATCAGAGCGTTGCGGCGGTAGATTTCACCCACCTGGAGATGGACCGAGCCGCGCAGGAATTCATCGGGCGAGCCGAGGCCGTAGATGCACGAGACCGAGGCGACGATGATGACATCTT
>CAYLZI010000052.1:0-16348 GCA_964388215.1 uncultured Anaerolinea sp. | reverse complement strand
TCGCTTGCGCCATCGAAAAAACAGAACATTTGTCTAATCTGACATTGTCAAGGTAATCACCAGAGAATCCTTCATTGACACGTCCCCCCTTTGGGGTATAATATCGTCCGCTTGATGGTCGACTAGCTCAATGGCAGAGCAACTGACTCTTAATCAGTGGGTTCAGGGTTCAAGTCCCTGGTCGATCACCTAGAGATGGCGGTTCACCGCTCCATAGCCCCCACATGTGGGGGCTAATTGTTTAAAACACGTCCATAAAGAACATGCGTTCTAATTAGTTTTGCAGTCAACTTGCAGTCAAAATCAGCCGATTTTTGGGGAAATGGCTTGGGTTCTCGCGCTCAGGGCGATGGTAGTCAGTCTTGGACTGGCTCCATCGCCCCTTTTCATTCCTACAACCTTAAACAAGGACAAACCCATGAAAATAATCACCATCGCCAACCAGAAAGGCGGTGTCGGGAAAACCACCTCGGCAGTGACCCTGGCGCATGGCCTGGCCATGACCGAGCACCGCACCCTGCTGGTCGATCTCGATCCCCAGGGGCACGTGGCTTTTGCCCTGGGCGCGGAAAAGGCTCCCGGCCTGTACCGGCTGATCGTCGATGAAGACCCCATCGACCAGGTCGCTGTGCAGGCGCGCGAAAACCTGGACATCATCCCCGGTGATAAGCGCACCGAAAAAGCCAAGCGCACGGTGGTCATCTCCAACTTCCCCACAGAAATCCTTTCCCGCATCCTGAAACACGCCGACTACGATGTTGTCATTCTCGACATGGCTCCTTCCCTGGATGTTCTGCATGTCTCGGCCCTGATGGCCAGCGATTGGGTCATCATCCCCACCAAGCTGGATGCAATGGCCGTGGATGGGGTCAACGAAGTTCTGCGCTCGATGGGCGAAGTCGTTGAACGTGGTCATCGGCTCGGATACAGCATCCTGCCCACTTTCTTTGACCGCACCACCCGCGAAACGGTCGTTCAACTGCAAGCCTTGGTGGATACCTTCAAGGGGCACGTCTGGCCGCCCATTCCGCAAGACACCCATGCCCGCGAAGCCCCGGCATACGGCAAGAGCCTGTGGGAATATTGCTCCAAGTCCCCGGCTGTCATGGGATATGGCACCAGCCTGGTGGCCGGATATGCCAGCACCCTCAAGCGCACGGTGGAGGTGGTCTGTGAGTAACAACCTGAACCGGAGACCGGCCATCGACCCGGCGGTCGCGGATATTCTCGCCGGCGCGGAACGCAAGAAGCGCATCGCCAGCCTGCCCAAAGCCGAACGCGCGAAGGCCCGCAAGGATGCGGCCCGGCACAAGGTTGGCCTGGACCTGCCGCCCGACCTGCACGAAACGCTGCGCCAGATCGCAAACAAAGAACAGGTTTCGATTTCGAGCCTGGTGGCGTTCCTGGCCAACCGCGGGATTGAAGATTACCAGGCCGGGAAAATCGAACTGTACACCTACAAGCGCCTCTCGCGCTGTGCCCGCTTTGAGTATGTTTTGACCCTTGCGCCAAATGACGATTAAACAAAAGTGACGCTACCGTATCAGGGAAGCCTATAGGCTGGCATTATTGGTAGCCTATGGGGAAGCGTAAAACGGTAGCCCATACGGTAGCGTCACCCTGCACAGGAAGGCCTGTAGGCGTTTTACCGGCGAAAACCGACCCGTACCCCACCTGTTATTTTCAACCCTTTCCGGGGCTTTTTTAGGGAACACCTTATGAACCCAGAGCAAGCCTGGCAATCTGTATTAGGACAACTCCAAATGGAAATGCCGCGCGCCTCCTTCGACACCTGGGTGCGCGATACCCGTCTGTTGACCTGCGAGGACGGGTTGGTGACCATCGGTGTGCGCAACCAGTATGCCCGCGACTGGCTGGAAAACCGATTGTCCAGCACTGTATCCCGTTTGCTGGTGGGCATGCTCAACCGCAGCGTGGAAGTCCGCTTTGTGGTGGCTGCCATCGAAGGCGAGGTCGAAAACGAAACGCAGCCAGAACCGGAAGTGGAGGCAGAGTCTCCGCGTCAGGAAGAGGCAGAGATCGAGGTGGTCAATCGTCTCCGTTACGAAGAAGTAGTTGCCCCGGCTCGGATCGTTGCCCTCCCCGGCTATTTTAGCCGTCTGCTCCCGGAGATTGGCGCACGCAGCGCCTGGTTGTATGTCGGCTGGCGGCAGGCCGTCTGGAATGGTGAGCGTGGACACGAAGGCGGTTCGCGTTCGCGGCGGATTGCGGTTGCCCAGGTTACCCGTTTCAGCGGTCTGGGCCGGCGCACCTTCTTTCGCGCCACGGATGATCCAGCTACCTGGCAGGCGCTGGCAGGGCTGGTTGAACGGCAGGATGTGTCTCCGCGCTGGACGCAAGGTCGCGACCGGCGCAGCCACCGCCTGCCCAACAAGTACACGGTTTACCTGACCCTGCCACTCTCCCGAGCCGACAGCCAGGCAGTCTCGGAATGGCTCGCTGCTTGTATTCGGGATGGCGCTTCGCTCCTCGAAGCCTTGCAGAAGGCCGCCGGGGTGAAAGAACTGGTCGGGGAATTGTTGCCCTTGGCTGGTCCCACCCAAAATCAGGAACCTGCGGCTCAAACCGTGATGGAACTCGCCGCCCGCTTGAATGCCGGAGAGCTGTCACCCGATCTCCAGGCCGCTGCCGAGAAACTCCACCGCCGCATCATCTCGGGTTTCGGCACCCTGCTGATCACGCACTACTTCCTGGAGAAGGTTATCCCAACCGCCAAACTGACGCCGCCCCAGGCCTGGCTGGTGACCCTGCTGCGCGACCGTTGCTATGTCAACACCCAGACCGGGGAAGTCCGTGACGAGGTGGTGATCCGGGGCGGGTACGGCGAACTGGCCGACTGGCTCGGTCTCGCCCGTTCCAAAACGGTCTGGGAATGGGTGCGGGATGAGAAAGGCGCAGTGAGTGCTTTTGTAACGGTGCTGCCGCTCCGGGAAGGAGACGAACCCGATGCCCTGCGCCTGAAAGTCCGCCTGGATGAGCCGCTGTTCGATGGCGCGAATGACACCCATAAGATGGCGCAAGTGGCACTTTTGGATGGCGCGGATGACACCATTAACGTGGCGCAAATGTCACCATTGAATGGCGCAGTTGACACCGATGAATGGCGCAAGTGGCACAGTCTTAAGCACTTAAACACCGAATCTAACACCTGTAAAGCACAAATAACCACCGAGCCGGAAACGGTGGCGGTGCCTGCGCATTGGGTTCTCAGGAAACTGCTGGTTCAGAATAACGCCCACCCAAAAACCGTGAAAGAAATGCTAGCGGCCAATGCCTCCGTTCAGGCTTTCGTTTCCTGGGTGCTGTTTGCCTGCAGCCCGGCAGGCGATGGGATCAACAACCCGGTGGCTTACGCCCTGGCCTCGCTGAAGGAAGATCCGCAGCGCGGGGCCGGCAGAGCCTATGGCGCCCTGGCCGCTCTGTCCCCAGCGGAACTTGTCCCGCTCATCCGCTGGGCGGTGAACAAATCCGGCCACAAATACGCCTTTTCCGACCAGAGTTCCGGCAACCGTATTTGGGACGAAAACATGGGCGCTTCCGAACGCCAGCGCCTGCTGCTCGACATCCTGCTCGGAGAAGGGGATGACACTCCGGCCTGGGAACGCCGGGAAACCGTGGTGAGTGTGGAGGGCGAGGAAGCCCGGCACGAGGTCGAAACTATCCGCAATATCCGGCGCTGAAAACGTGTACGAAATTATCCCGGCCTAAGGCCGGGGAGTGAATCTGAATTCATAGTTGAGAGGAACAAAAAATGTCATGGAATAATCGTGTGGCAGTGTTGGGCGACATCACGGGGGATATTTATTACGACGTCCTGCAGATTTCCAACCAACCGGTCCCCTTCCTGCGGGTGTACATGATGATCAACGAAACCCGTGAGGCCAAAGAGGTCAGGGGGTTGCGGATCGTTTTCTATGGTGTCCTGGCAGAACTGGCCGAAGCGCACCTGCAAACCGGGAGCCGCATCCTGGTGCAGGGACACATCCAATTGCGCAAAGGGAAAAACAACGTGATTGTCTCCGAAGTGGTGGCCGAGCATGTGATCTATATCCGCAATTTTGATCAGGAAAAGGGCAACAAACGTTTGAAAGAGTTGAAGGCGGCGGGAAAGATTCAGCCTGGCGTGGAAGAGCGTCTGGATATTCCCGAGTATGCCGAGGCGGTCGAATGAAAAGCGAGATCATCATCCCCAAATGGGTCTGGATTACCGGCATCGTGCTGGTCCTGCTTGGCCTGGGCATCTTCACTTCCCCGCGTGACCAGGACAACCGTCCCTTATTGCTTTTGCCGGATGTCAAGGCGATGGAGGATTACCGCCGCGCGTTGGTCGCCTGGCACGCCAGTTTTGTGGAGTTGGATGGTCGCATGACCCGTCTGCTGTCGGCGGATTACGGGGGCGACCTGTTCAGCCAATCCAGTGAAGGCCAGAAAATCCAGGATGCCACCGTTCAACTGCTGCGGGAAGTCGATCAGACCAGCGCACCTGCTGCGGCAGCCTCTGCCAAAGGACTGGCTTTGAGGGCCGGCAGCGCTTACCTGGAAGCCTCGCGCGCCCTGCTGGCCTGGATTTCCGCGCCAACCGCATCTAACCTGGAGACTGCCCAACAAGCGCTCGGCTCCGCCCGCGCCACGCTTGCCGAACTGGAGGCAAGCCAATGGATGGCAGTCAACCCGTAAGCCAGGTCACCCTGCAGATGCTCAACAGCCTGATCGATACCCAGACCAGGCTGCGGGATGCAGCCGAGGCGCGTTGGGCTGCGGCTCGTGAGGCCTTGTTCAATCTGGCCCGGCTGGTAGCCTCGGAATGGCTCGAACAGAAACAGCACGAGAAAGGCGGCCTGGAGGCCATTCGGATCGAGGAATTGACCCAGATGGTGTATCAGCAAGTTTCCATCTTGCAAGCTGTTGCGCTGGTCCCGGTGTCGGACCAGTTGAAAAATGCATCGTCGCAAAATGAGAAACTTAACCGCGAGGTGGAGAACCTGGCAGCGCAACTGGAACAGGGAGAAAAACTCAAAAGCGAGTTGAGCGAGTTGGAGGCTGTCCGCCAAAAATTCGAGAAAGCTTTAGCGGAGAATGACCGCTTAAAGAATCAGGTTGAGAAATTGCAGACCAACCAACCGGTGGAAGGTAACGACACGGTCTTTCCTGCTCCATCCTGGTTCAAGGAATGGGCGGGGTGTGGTGGTTTTGAGAAACAATCCCATATGCTTAAATTGATTGGCGGCACGGGGACCTCGTTCAGGCAGGATATTCTCAAGAACTCCGCATCTCATTTTGGCATCGAAGATGCAAACTCAAAATCTTTGAGAGATGCGCTGGATAGCCTGGTTTCCAGGGGTTTCATCACCTTGGCAGATATCTATACCGGAGAGAGGGGGCGTCCTGCCATGACCGCCAACCTGACTGCTTTAGGGGAAGCCGCTTTCGTTTTTCTCACACGGGAACTTCCCCGCGTTGGCGATTTTGAAGCCATGCGTCCGCATCACAGCACGGATGAACACACCATCCTGGTGATCCAGGCTGTGAATATTTTGGAAGCTGCAGGCTATGAAATTGTCTCAAAAGGTGAAATCAATATCCTGCTGGAAAATAATCGGCTTTCATCTCCCGATATTCTCGCCCGCAAGGATGGGCGGGAAATCTTCATCGAAGTCGAGCGGGATGTGAACAAGGGCAACCGCGCAGCGCGGGAACAAAAATGGCAGAATGCCTTCAATGCCGGGCAGGGAAATATCTACGTTTTCTGCGAAACGCCCCAACTGCAAAAACGCCTGGTTCAGGAAATTAATCACGCGCTGGCATCCGAGAGTCGGTTGGCGCGCGCCAATACCTTCATGACCAACCTCGAAGATCTCCAGGCAGGGCAGCGGCATCCGGACGGCAGTATCTGGCTTTCTCAAAAAAGGCCTACCAAATCGGGGCTTTGATTTTAGGCCACCGGATCATTTTAGGCCACTGTTGCGAATTTAGGCCACTTAAAAGCGCCTATTGCGTACACAGAATAAAAGCCACCCTTGAAAAAGATACCTTTAAACCTGATAACAGGTATTCAAGAGATCACTCTCTATTCTTATTGACCTACAAGAACATCCGTGCTATTAATGAGCGGAGACTCACGCCTTACCTTTAGAATGTTGAGAGCGTAAAACATAGGCATAACGAGAAAACATAGAGAATAGGAGAACAGAGATGATTGGAAAACTGATTGGGAAACTTGTGGTCTGGGGACTGTTGGCAATTGTTATTGGAGTGATTGCTCTGGGTGGATATTTTTATTACAAGGCCGGCCAGCCGATGCAAGTTGCAGAGGCACAACGTCTTGCGCCAGGGATTACTTACCGGGAATATTGGGCGGACAGAATTCAACGATGGGGTGAAATTGATGATCAAAAGGAAGCTCAGGGCAAAGGCAGAGCATGCGTGATCACTGGGCGCGTCACGTTTACATATTGGCTTTGGGGCTCTATAGTAACCGTTACCCGTGTACACAATCAGCCTGGAACGCCACGGGCAAAAGCCATTATTGCTGGCGTGAATGGAATTATTCCGCCAGACGAGTTAGTTTACGGCCCCTGGTGGAAATTACCCGATGCCTGGTGGTGGGAAATTGAGAATATGTCTTGGTATTTCTCTTACAGACCGCTTGGTCGAGCTTGGAATTGTGAAGTTGGCGCGCCGCACAGGCTGGAAGGGAATCAGTAAACGGAACAGAAGCCATAATTAGTTTGGTCGGTAATATGATTTTTATGCGTTTTGACTGGAAATTGGCAATGCTGCCTTAATTTTTGTTGGCGTGGCCGAGCCGGCGTGAAAAGTACCGCGGATTCACCTATCCAAATGTTTCAGAAGACTCCGCACACAACGATGGCTTACAACTGACCGACAGGGTGGCTGGCGCAATCCGCGACCGGGCTTGGAAACAAAACTCCACCAATTACCAGACCTTTGCTAATCAGGTTGTAGATTTGTGGCAGGTTAAATAAAACACCCCCGGCTATCCGTTCTCTTGGAACGGAAGGCTGCCTCTCTTGGCAACCTTGTTACCGGCGGCGAGTAAAACGGTCGAACCGTTTTATTGTTAGTTTTATTATAACGAGTCCGTTCGTCTGAGTCAAATTTATCGCTTGTTTGTTTGGAGTAGTTATCTTGCGAGTGTTGCAAACCTCGTATAATTGGGGCAATGTCATGGCGCAAGGCGAATGAATAAGCTGCATTAGATCCAGATTAACTCTGGTGAAAATGACAAGAAGCGTCCCGTTTTGAACGGGGGATGTGGGTGCAGAATCCCACTGGCAGCAAAGTGGCTGGTTATCCCAGTTGCACGCCGCTGCAGGATTTATCCCTGCGGCGGTATTTTTATTGAACATCCCAGGGTCTTTTCCCAACGCACAGCAATTGGCTTCAAGGTCATTTTGTGATAAGATAATCGTGATTATCATAATTATGATTATCTAGCCCGGAGGTACCCCATGTTTGTCAATCGTGTTTCCGAACTGGCCCTGCTCGAAAAACACTACCGCTCAAACTGGGCCGAGCTTTTTGTGCTTTATGGCCGTCGCCGAGTTGGAAAAACCGAACTCCTGGCCCATTTTTGTGAGGGCAAGCCCCATGTCTTTTTTGTGGCGGACCAGGTTTCGGAGCAGGTGCTGCGCATCAATCTATCCAAAGCGATTAATGATGCCATCTTTGGTATCGACCAGGTGAGCGCCGTCTACAACACTTGGGATGATCTCTTCAATACCCTGGCGAGGCAGGCCCAATCAAAACGTCTGATCGTTGTGATCGATGAGTTCCCTTACCTGGTTGGAGCCCATCCCCCTCTGGCCTCCATCCTGCAACGCCTTTGGGATCAGACGCTCAAAAATAGCCAAATTATGTTGATTCTGAATGGTTCCTACATCGGGATGATGGAGGAAACCGTTCTGGGATACCAGGCGCCCCTCTATGGCCGCCGAACAGCCCAATACCTGCTTGAGCCTTTGGATTTTCTGGATGCCCAATATTTCTTTCAACCCTATACCCCGGAAGACCGTTTGCGGGCCTATGCGGTTTATGGTGGGACACCGGCTTACTTGCAGACCATCCGCCCCGAAAATAGCCTCGAAACGAATATCCTCGAAACCATCCTGGAGCGGGGTTCCCTGCTCTATGATGAGGTGCGTTTTGTTCTGCAACAAGAGCTGCGCGAGCCACGGAACTATTTTGCAGTTTTACAGGCCATCGCCTCCGGCAATACCCGCCAAAACGAGATCAAAATGGCCGCCGGCTTGGAAAGCATCACGCCCTATCTGGATACCCTGCAGCAACTTCATCTCGTGGAAAGAACTGTCCCGGTCACAGAGACCCAGCCCCACAAGAGTCGGCGCGGCCTCTACCGGCTGAAGGACAATTACCTGCGCTTCTGGTTCAGGTTTGTGCTCCCCAACTGGTCGCAACTTGAACGTGGCGCAAAAGAAATAGTCTTTGAGACAGCCATTCGTCCTGAAATCGATCACTTTTCCGCCATTGTTTTCGAGCAGGCCTGCCGGCAATACTTCTGGCGGACTGGGCTGAAGGGTCAACTGCCATTCATGCCCAGGCAAATCGGCGGCTGGTGGCAGGCCAACCAGGAAGTGGACCTGGTGCTGCTCGGTGAGGAGCGGATGATGCTGGTGGAATGCAAATGGAGCAGCCGGCCGGTGGGCACAGATATTTTGCAGGAACTCGAAGCCAAGTCGCCGGATATCATCCGGGAAACCGGTATTCAGAGAGTCGATTTTGCGTTATGCTCACGCTCTGGCTTTACTGAGCAGTTAATCGAATTGTCCAAAGAACGAAAGAATATCCTTCTTTACAGTTGGAACGAGATGCTCCAAGCCAGAAAATAAAAGTAAGGAGTAAATGCTCTGCCATGAAATCCCAGGGACACCTCTGGGATTTCATGGTTTACTCCAAGCCTTCCAGCGCCTGGAAGATTTCATTAGCCCGGAAAACACGATTACGAGCCTGCCCGGTTACTTCATGTACAATGCCGGCCCTGACCAGCCGGTCAATGTAATTCTGAGCAATCGGAAAACTGACTCCTAAGAACGTTTGAAGCTGGCGAACCGAGAGTATCGGCTGCATGAATAAGAAATCAAGAACTTGTTCCATCCGTTTGGAATTCCGCTCGGCATTGGCCAGGGGCTGGTAGTTTGTGCGGATGGCCTGCAAAAGGTTCAGTTGCGTGAAGCTTTCATTCGCCTGGGTACTGACTCCGCGCAGGAAAAAGCGCAGCCACACTTCCCAGTCTCCCTTTTGAGAAACTGCCAAAAGCAGATCGTGATATTCCTGGCGATAGCGTTCAAGATAAACGCTCAAGCTCAGCAGAGGTTGGGGCAGGAGTTCCCATTCGCCGAGAAGCAAAACCACCAACGAACGGCCGATACGACCGTTTCCATCCAGAAACGGGTGAATAGCTTCAAACTGGTAATGGATCAAGCCGGCGCGCACCAGGGCAGGGATCTCGCTGCCAGCATGGATGAATTTCTCCAGTTGATCCAAACCGGCATTCATCTCATCCACAGGAGGCGGAACATACTTTGCAGTGGACGGTATACTGCCGGCGTCACCAATCCAGTTTTGTGAGCGCCGAAATTCTCCCGGCCTCAGCTTTCCGTTGTGATCGTTTTCCAGCAACTTGGCGTGCATTTCTCGAAGCAGGCGCAAGCTGATTGGCAGGGTTGTCACCCGCTCCAAGCCATACTCCAACGCTCGAACATGGTTGTACACTTCGCTCACACGATCGCCGGATTTCGATAACATCGTTGGCGCAGCTTCACAGGCATACAGGTCGGCCAGGGTGGCATATATGCTCTCGATCCGCGAAGAAAAGAGCGCTTCACGGCGCACAAGAGGCTTGATCAATAAGCGCGAAAAAGGAAACGAGCTAGCCAGGGTAGCCAGTCTGCTTAGGGCGCGCTCTGCGTCGGCCAGGGCAGATACCAATGGCAGCGACCAGTTAATATTTTGGGGTAAAGGCGCGGGCAGGAATGCCCAATAACCAGCCTGGGTTAAAACCGACGTGCCGGAGGATGGTGTGGAAAAATCTTTTGGATCCATTATTTTAGTTTTCCGACCATAATAGTAATAAGACTAAATCATAATAACATGAAGGGTTGAAAGTGGATAGTTTCCCATTCTTATCTTGCTTGATCTTAAAAATTGTAAATTCATGTTTTGCAAAAATTACCATGTATTGTAAAATGGAAATATGGATACCTACCCTCGCTTGCTCTTTCCCGCTTTGAAAGAAGCGCTTGCCGACCAACGCGCTGTAGTATTAACCGGAATGCGCCGCACCGGTAAGACCACCACCCTGCGCTGGCTGCTTGAACAAGTTCCATCCAGCAACAAAATCTACCTCGACCTGGAGCGCCTCGACCAGCGGGCGGTTTTCCAGGAGAGCAATTATGACCTGGTGCTGGATTACCTGCGCAATCGCGGCCTGGACACCAGCCAGCCCATGACGGTGGCGCTGGATGAAATCCAGTATGTCCCCAACCTGCCCAGCGTGGTCAAATATTTGCATGACTCCCAATCCATCAAGTTCTTATTGACGGGTTCCAGTTCCTTTTATCTCAAGAATTACTTTACAGAATCTCTTTCCGGTCGCAAAGTGGTTTTTGAGATGTTCCCGTTAACCTTTGGCGAGTTCCTTGGGTTTCGCGGTACACCGTACAGGCACAGGGCAACCTGGGCCGAAATGCGTTTTGACCCTCACGAATATGACCGCCTGAAGGGGTTGTACGATGAATTCCTTTTGTATGGCGGCCTGCCGGATGTCGTGCTCGAAAAGCGACCGGGCGTGCGCCGGGATTTGCTGAACGATATATTTTCCTCTTACGTCAATATCGATGTGCGCGCCCTGGCGGATTTTCAGAAAATCGGGGAATTGCAGCAACTGATGCGGTTGCTGGCTTTGCGGATTGGCAACAAGCTGGATGTCACCAAGCTGGCCTCCACGGTGGGCATCTCGCGCCCAACCGTGATGCAGTACCTGGATTTTCTGGAAATGACCTATGTGATTCGCCGTATCCCTGCTTATGCTGGTGGCGACAAAGCCTCTGCACTGGCCAGGAAATTGTACTTCTGTGACAATGGGATCGCCGGCATCCTGGCCAATATTGGCGAAGGTGCGCTGTTTGAGAACGCCATCCACAACCAGTTGCGCGGGTATGGCGAGTTGGCCTACCTGACCAAAGGCAATGAACATGAGATCGACTTCATCCTCGCCCGCGAAAACCATCCGGAGATTGCCCTGGAAGTGAAATATCACCCCATCCTTTCAGATGACCAGAAGCTGAAACGGTTGAGCGCAAAGTATGGGTTGAAAGAATCCTGGCTGGTCGGCAGGTATCCGGCCCCGGAATTCCAGGAATTCATCTGGGGTGGATTGATCTTTTAGCCAGGAGCACCCAGTCTTGCAAACCCTCGTGATCGGCGACATTCACGGCTGTTATGTTGAGTTACAAGCCTTGCTCGAAAAAGCCGGCTTGAGTGATTGCGATTCCATCCTGGCGGTGGGTGATATTGTCGATCGTGGGCCGGAAACGCCGCAGGTGCTGAATTTTTTCCAACAGACGCCCAATACGCACGCCTTGATGGGCAACCATGAGCGCAAGCATGTCCGCGCAGCCAGGCATGAAGTCAAGCTCTCGATTTCGCAACAGATCAGCCGCCAGCAGTTGGGAGATGCGTATGCTGATGCAGTGGCCTGGATGGGAACCCTGCCACTCTATATTGAGCTCGAGGAAGCTGTGATTCTGCATGGCTACCTGGAACCGGGTATCCCGCTTACTCAACAAAATCCATCCGTAGTATGTGGCACGATGGGCGGTGACAAAATCCTGCGCGAACGGTATGACCGTCCCTGGTATGAGTTGTACGCTGGCGACAAAGCGGTCATTGTAGGACATAACAATTACACAAAAACTGACAAGCCATTCGTTTACAAGGACAAAGTTTTCGGCCTGGATACCGACTGTGTTCACGGTAAACCATTGACCGGTTTGCTGCTGCCGGCTTTTCGCTTCGTTTCCGTTCCCAGTCGCGGCAACCTGTGGGCACAGGTGCGTCGTACCTATCAACGTCCGCGTGCCAACTCGCAGCGGCCTGTGTTTTCCTGGTCCGAGCAGGACGATCAGGCGCTGCTCATCCTGCTTAAGAAAGTGAAACAAGTCAACGAAGACTTACTGACGCGTTTGCAATCCACTCCTGGATTTTCTGAACTCACCCCGCGCGCGCAAGCCAATCTCTACGCAGCAGAAACGGGAAAAGGAAAACGCGCAAATCTGATGCAACTGGCACGCCTGAATAAATTGGATTTGGAGATGGGGCGAAAAATCCTGAAAGACCCGAAAGAAGTTCATGGATTGTTGTCAGCAATAGGTGATGAAATAAGGAACAACATCGGATGATCAAAAATGTTCCCCAAATGTTTTCATTGGTACTGAAATCTTTTAGCAGATAGTTTTCATTGACAATGAAAACTATTCAAAATTCTCTCCCTGGTTCTGTTGAGGCTGCATGGAAAAATGATAGTCTGGACTATGATTGTCAAAACTATTATTTTCATATCCCTCAAACACAAGGCCGCCAAACAAGAGTTTGGATTCAAGGAAACTTGCGCCAATACCAGAAATTATGTTCTAAAAACCTTGCGCACTTTTTGAAACTTTGGTAATATCCCCTCACAACTGAATACCTTGGCCAATCGGTCGCCAAATAAACCTTTAGCACGCTAACCTTGGAAGCGACCACTAACGCAATCTCTTTGGGATTCAAAGAGCACCTGCGCTAGTGGTCGCTTTTTGCGTTTAATCTCGCAAAAAATTCCAGAGCGTTGCCCGATCCATAAACCAACTGGAGGTATCTATGAAACAGAAAAAAGAAATCGTTATCAGCCCCACCCGCATTGTGACCATCCTGATCGTTTCACTGATGCTCGTGACAGCCAGTTTTATCGTCGCGCCCCGCATCCCCAAATTGTTTGCCCAGGAACCGATTGGGCTGACTGCCGAATCAGCCGCCCGCGCCGGGGTCGAGGCTTTCCTGTCCGTGGATGCCAAGGCCGGCAAAGCGGCCTGGATCGAGAAAGTGTGCCAAGTTTCCACGCCCACCGGCTGCAAAGCGACCAATGAAGCCTTTGCCCCAATGCTTTGGCCGTCGGTCGAAAAGAAAGGCCTGCGGTTGAACTGTAAAGCTGCATCCGCTACCCAATTGATAGCGATGCAAGAGCCATCCGAAGCTGAAATCTGGGAATTAAAAACCGTCTGCACCAACCCGGATACCGGAGAGAAAGATAACAGCACCACCCAGGTAATCGTGAGCAAAACCGCCGAAGCTGGCTGGAAATTCGAGCGCATCCGCTTCGATCAGGAGACCAAACAATGATTTCATCCAAAAAGTTCTTGATTGTGTTGGCGAACATCCTGATTGCTTTCAGCCTGGCGCTCCCTGTCTATGCCCAAAGCAGCGGCCCTGGAACCGGCGACTCTGCCAGTTGGGGAGATTTCTTCCAGGCAGATGGCACATTGCTGCCTGGGGTCATCGATGGCGGCGAAGTCAGTCAGCCCGCTGACTGGATGCCGGATGTAGGCCCCCTGGCAGACTGGGGGATCAGCATGGAAGCAACCTACCATGTTTATACAGCTCCAGACGGTTCCACCATGATGACCCCCACAGCCTCCACCCTGTTTTTCATGGCTATGAACCCCACGGCTTCGGGGCTGGTCAATGCCAATGGTGAAGTGGGTATGGGAGGCGGGTTTGCCATCCAGATTGCCGGTTCACTGGCGGGTGGCAACACAACACCTCAACAATTATTGAGTGGCATTGTCCAGGCTCTCGGAGGTAGCAGCGGCGTGACCCAGGTGCAAGCGGATCAGTTTGCCGATGCTCTGATCAACAACCAGGGCAATGTCTGGGCATTTCTTGACCCACGTGGAGACACCTGGAATATCTTTCAACAACTTCTGACCACGTCTTTGACCGACCAGAATGTTTACCTGGTGGCCATGCTGTACAACTCCTGCTCGAACTCCCCAACCGGTTGTCCGGCAGAGTTGTGCCTGACCAACCCGGTTGCCTGCGGATTACCGCCAACCGAGGTAACCGTTGTGGTCACCGAGCCTCCTGCCACCGAGACCCCGCCTCCATCCTGCCCCGGCCCATCCATTTCCCAGGCACAGCCATCCTTATCCATTTCGGCCTCGGCTCCCAATTACCCGCTGGTGGTTGGGCAGGACCCCGAAAAGCGCGGCGCGGACGTGCAGGCCTCGGTCTCCATCCCGCCCGTGATATATACCTGGCACGAACCCATTTTCGAGACGGAACAATCCTGCCGCGGCGGCACCAACGGCGTCCCACTGACCTGCCGGGATGTACGGGTGTTCAAAGGCTGCCGCGCGCACCGCGAAACCCTGCCCGAGCAGATTACCAGTTCACGGGCAACCGCCACCCTGTCGGACGCCAGCCGGGATTGGATTGTGAGTGACCTGGGAGCGACCTGGTATGGCGCTTTTGTTCACCAAGGTTCGTTTGATCTGAAGCGCTATGGTTCTGTCTCGACCGGCTGCGGCGGCACCTGCACTTTTACCCTGACCGCCTTGCAGGTCCCCTTTGCCGATCCCGGCATTTTCAACCTGCTGGTTTCGGTCAACACAGCCGGCACCTTTTTCAACGGCGCAATGATCACCCATCCACGCGTGCTGACCAAGACCGACGAGATGAAAGTCTGGGTCATCCTACCGACCCTGATCGACGCCACTACCTCCGGCCAATGAGCTTGTTTTTGGTTCTTGTTGTTCTGTTCTGGGCGTCATTGGGCCTGACCTTATTTGCCACTGTGAGAATGGCTGGCCTTTGCAGTGCGGCAGAAGAACGGCAGGCAGATAAAAGGTTGTTTGAAAAATGGCAGCAAGACTCGGATCAGGCTGCACGGCTTGTCTCAGCAGGAAACCAACCATGACCTTCGACCAGATCAATGCCTTCATCCTCGACCTGCCAATCTACTTACTGAACGGAATGCTCTGGCTGGTATATGCCCTGGCCGGTTCATTGGCCGCGCTGGTCAGCGCTGGCGCAGCAACTGTCATGGCATTGGTTGTGGATCGCGCAGTTCAGCAGCTCTCTGGTTCGCGCCCACTCCGACAAGGCCGGGGCGAGAGTCTGCCCATCACCCGCACTGCGCAAATCCTGACTGCCGGGGTGTTTCTCATCTGGTTCGGGGCGCAGGCAGGAATGGGTGCCCCGGTACCCTGGATTGGCGCAGCCATGTGGCTTTTTGGTATTGGAGCGATCCTGATCTCTCCAGCCCAGCGCTACAACCTGCTCTGGTTTGTGAAATCCGGGGTGGCGGTTTACGCGCTGGCCGTGATCGGCAGCCGTCTGTATCTGAACATGACCAGCGATGTCTCACCCGAGGCCTGGGCCAGCATGCTAGGCACCGCACAGACCGCTGTGAATGTCGTTGCCAACACGCGCGGGAATGTCACCACTGTCATCGTGTGGGCACTCTGGTTAGTGATCCCCCTGGGCTATTTTTCGCTCCTGGTTCAGAAATTGTTCCAGAACCCAGTTTCACTTGTCAACCCACTCTCGTCCTACGCGGACATGCTCGCCATGTTGCGCGATCGGGGCGGGCGATAACCCCCATATTTTTTAGGAGAAAAACATGACTGAAAAACCTACCCCACAGCAAGCCCCTGTCTTTCTCACCACCAGTGACCTGATTAGTGAGGCGATTGGCGAATATCACAAGAAACAAGACCAGGTGATTGCAGACCTCGAAGCGCGCGCACAGGCCTTATTTGGCCGCATTGCACCCGAACATGCGCCTTTTGCTGAGTGCTATTCCAATGGCGAGGAGCACATTATGTGCGATGTCGAGGATGTGATAGATGGCTTTAAATTGCTTTCGCTTTCCTTTCACAAAGGCGCAACTCCGGAAGCCGACTACTTCCTGGTTGAGAATTACATGCACCTCACCAGTTCAGTGCGCATTTACACCCTGTACGATCTGGGACGTGCCATGCACGAAATTACAGAAATGGCCCAGGAGGTCTTGATGACCTTCAGACAAGCCGTTCTCGATGGTCATCCCTGCCCGGCAGTCTCAAATCTGGAATAAGCAGGCTGGTAAATCCGTCCTGTTCATCCTTTATGGATGGACAGGATCAATTTATCAACCTACCGCTCAGGTAGTTTGATACTGCATCTCAACGTTGGTTGGTTTCTCGAACGTTGGCTTTTAACGTCAGTTCGGGTTAGGGCAGTAAGACAATTGGCGAATGAAAGCCAAGAG
>CAYLZI010000051.1:0-16371 GCA_964388215.1 uncultured Anaerolinea sp. | reverse complement strand
GGATGTCGGGCCGGTTGGTGGCGGCCACGACGATGATGTTCGTATCGGTATCGAAGCCGTCCATCTCGACCAGCATCTGGTTGAGGGTCTGCTCACGCTCGTCATGCGAGCCACCCAATCCCGCGCCGCGCTGGCGTCCGACGGCGTCGATTTCATCGACAAAAATGATGCAGGGCGAATGACGCTTGGCCTGGTCGAACAGGTCGCGCACGCGGCTGGCGCCCACGCCCACGAACATTTCCACAAATTCAGAGCCGGAAATTGAGAAGAACGGCACGCCCGCCTCGCCTGAAACCGCCTTGGCGAGCAAGGTCTTGCCCGTTCCGGGAGGCCCGACCAGCAGCACGCCCTTCGGAATGCGCGCGCCCAGTTGGATGAATTTCTGCGGCTCACGCAGGAATTCCACGACTTCCTTGAGTTCTTCCTTCGATTCATCCGCCCCGGCCACATCTTCAAACGTGACTGTCGGGTGTTCGCCGCTGAACATGCGCGCGCGCGATTTTCCGAATGACATAGCCGCATTATTAGAGCCTTGCGCCTGCCGAAAAATCCAGAAAAACATGGCAATAATCAAAATAAAAGGCAAAATGTAGCCCAAAACGCTTAAAACGGTCATCCACGAACTGGGCGGGTTGATAACAACCTGCAACTTTTCGGGAGCAAGCTGCTCTGGCGTAACGCCCAATAAGATGAGTTGATTAAGCAGTGAAGTGCCATCTTCTTTGTGGGCGGTTCTTTCCAAATCATTTCCACTGACGGCAGGGTAAATAACGCGCAGACGGTTATCTGATTCGACAACAATCCGCTTAATGCTTCCCGCTTTCACATCCGCGGCAACCTGGTTAATCGTCAAAGGCAATTCTGAATTTGACGGTTGGCGCACCTGGAAGACGACCATTGCAATAATGGCAATGAACAGCAAGGCGTAAATGAGTATTGACTGGTTTCGAGAGTTATTCACACAGACCTCCTATGATAGGTCAGAGGATTATATACCATGCACCATCGCAATCGGTTTTCAAATGGATTGCTTTATATGATTCTCTAATATATTCCTGCCAAAAACCATCCAAATTCAATCCATTACCAATTCCACCGGGCAGTGGTCAGACCCAGCCACCCCATCATGGATAATGACATCTTTGACGCGCCCGGCCAGATTCTCAGAGACGAGGAAGTAATCAATCCGCCAGCCGATATTGCGCTGGCGCGCCCCCATGCGGTAGGTCCACCAGGTATATTGCGTTCGCTCTGGGTACAAGCGGCGGTACACATCCACAAAACCATGTTCGAGATATTTCTCCACCCAGGCGCGCTCTTCGGGCAAAAATCCGGAGGTCGTTTCGTTTTCAGCAGGCCGGGCCAGGTCAATGGGCTGATGGGCGGTGTTAAAATCGCCGGTGATGATGATGTTCTCGCCAGCGGCGCGCAGGGCGTTGCAAATCTCTAACAGGCGGGCATAAAAATCGAGTTTATATTCCACCCGGTCGTGGCCGCGCTGTCCGTTGGGAAAATAGATGTTGTAAAGGAGGAAATCCTCATGTCGGGTGCGGATGACTCGGCCTTCGGCATCGAACCGCTCCTCCTCCAACCCCAACCGGGCTTCAACCGGCTCACGTTTCGAGAAAGTCGCCACGCCGCTATAGCCGAGTCGCTGGGCCGGGTTCCAGGTCACGTTATAACCGGGGAAATCCCGCTGCTCGTCGGTTAATTGCTGGGGCGTAGCTTTAATCTCTTGCAGGCAAAACACATCCGGCGATTGTTCCAACATCCACGTTTTGAGATTCTTTCCCAGCGCCGCGCGAATTCCGTTCACATTCCATGTAATGATTTTCATGTTCTTGCCCATCCATGCTTATGGTAAACTTAAGCCAGCGTTGCAAAAAGGACTTCTGTATATGAATACTTCAAACCGCCGTATCCTGTGCATAGAGGATGAAACCGAAATGATAGACCTGATTCGAATCATCCTGAGCCGAAAAGGATTCGATGTTCAAGGAGCAACGAGCGGCGAAGAAGGTTTGAAAAAAATCTACGAAGAAAAGCCAAACCTGGTCCTACTCGACCTGATGATGCCAGATATGGACGGTTGGGAAGTATACCAGCAAATGAAGGCAAGCGAAAAAAGCAGGGATATTCCCGTAATTGTCGTCACCGCCAAAGCCCAGAATATAGATAAAGTGCTGGGGTTGCAAATTGCCAAAGTAGATGATTACATTTCCAAGCCCTTCAGCCCCGAAGACATCCTGCAAAGCGTAGAAAGAGTGCTGGAGCGCAAAAAAACAGTGTAAAACCAGACTCAGGGCGGCCTTCAGCAACACAGGCCGTCCATTTTTTTGAGAGCGCATGAAAGACCATCCCGTCACCATTCGCAACCTGAGCAACCCGGCCATTGCCCCCATTCGGGGAAAGTGGTGTCAATCGTTCCTCGCCCGCCTGCGCGGGTTCACCTTTCGCTCCAGCCTGGAGCGCGCGGAAGGCCTGGTGCTGGTAGAAACGCACGACAACCGTATTGATACATCTATCCACATGCTTTTCGTCTGGACCGACCTGGCGGTAGCCTGGGTCAATGGAGAAAATGAAGTGGTAGATACCGTGCTGGCCAAATCCTGGCGTCCCTTTTACGGGACATCTAGACCTGCCCGCTACGTCATCGAATATCATCCCACCCGGCACGGCGACTTGCAGCCAGGCGACCACATCGCTTTCGACCATGATTAAACAATTCATTTTTGCCCTCTTGGTTCTGACCCTATTCCTGCCCGGCCTCCCGGCGCAAGCCCAAGATTCGCCCCCACCCCCCGGCCCCATCTACATTATCCAACCCGGCGACAGCATGTCGTTGATTGCCAGCCGATTTGGCGTGACGCTCACCGACTTGATGGCCGCCAACAACATCAGCGACCCGAACAACATTGCCGCCGGGGCAAGGCTCGTCATCCCCGGATTGGAAGGCATCAGCGGGGTGTTGACAACCGAAATTGTCGACTACGGCGACACCTTGCACAGCCTGAGCCGCCGCAACCGCGTTCCTGAATCCTTCCTGCGCAAACTGAATCACATCACCAGCCCATCGGAACTGTACGCAGGCATGGGTGTTATCTTACCCCTGCAGGAAAATTTCACCCCCCTGCAAAACCGCGTCAGCCTGGCGCAGGGTGAAACCTTGCTGGAAGCCGCCATTCGCGCCGGCGGCAACCCCTGGACGTTAAAAACCATCAACGAACTGCCCGGCACCTGGGCCGCCCTGCCCGGCGATGTCCTGTATTCGCCCACCGGGGTTCCTGAAACCAATGAAGCGAACGGGATGCCCTCCGCGTTTGCCAGCGTGCGGGTCACGCCTCTGCCGATGACTCAGGGCGGCACGAGCAAAATCATCATCCAAACCCAGCCAGGCGTCTCGCTGGGCGGGATGCTGGTAGATATGCCGCTCAACTTCTTTCAACAGGATGATGGGAGTTTCATGACCCTGCAAGGGATTCACGCCATGCTCACACCAGGGCCATATCCCCTTAAATTAGAAGCCACCCTGCCCGATGGTGCGCGGCAAAGTTATGAACAAATGGTCATCATCCAATCGGGGTTTTACCCCAACGACCCGCTGCTGCTGGTCGAACCGGAGACGATTGACCCGGCTGTTACCGAGCCAGAAACGCAGCAAATCCTGGAACTGACCCGCCCGGCCACCCCAACCCGCCACTGGCAAGGAATTTTCCAATCACCAGCCTACTTTCCCGAATGTTTCACTTCGCGTTACGGCAACCGACGGACCTATATCGGGTCTGGCACGGGGCAAGAATATTACTCCTTCCACAGCGGGGTAGATTTCTGCGGCGGCGCTGGCCTACCCATCCTTGCCCCAGCAGACGGAGTTATCGTCTTCGCCGATTTTCTGACGGTGCGCGGCAACGCCACCATCATCGACCACGGATGGGGCGTCTATAGCGGTTTTTGGCATCAATCTGAAATTAAAGTGACGGCTGGGCAAATGGTCAAAAAAGGAGAAGTTATTGGGCTGGTTGGCGGCACAGGCCGCGTTACCGGCGCCCACCTGCATTGGGAAGTGTGGGCCAACGGTGTCCAGGTCAACCCAATGGAATGGTTGAACAAAGTCTTTCCATAAAACCTGTCAGACAATTTGCCCGTTGTTTCATGATTTGGTTTGTGCTACACTAGTCTCGTATTTCACAAAACCGAGGCCCACATGAGTGAACTCATCACCTTTCTCAAACAAAGCGATATTTTCTACCAGTTCACGCAAACCCAACTCGAACTGGTCGCCAACCTGTGCCAGCAGAAATCCTTCAATGCCGGCGAAACCATCTTCGAGGAAAACAGCACCAGCAAGGAATTGTATGTCATAGCGCAGGGTGAGGTCAATATCATCGTTGACCCCGGTATTGTCGGTACAAAAGCAAAGGCCGAAAGAGTCGTCCTGACGACTCTTCGCCGGGGCCAATCTTTTGGCGAAGTCGCCCTGGTTGATGAAGGATTGCGCTCGGCCACTGCTCAGGCAAAGAACAAAGATACGCGCCTGTTGGTCATCCCACGCGATAAATTGATTATGCTGTGCGAAACCTATCCTCAGTTAGGCTACCGGCTCATGTACAACCTAGCCGCCGACCTGGCGATGAAAATTCGCAACACCGATTTGCGCGTGCGTGAAAAAGTGCTATACGGGCAACAATCCGCATAGATAAAAAAAGAAACCTGGTTTCATAAAGTAATCCAAGTCGCCACCTTCCATCAGATTTTGGTGATTTTGGGCAAAACCATCACCCTGCCCTCTCCCGGTGGGAGAGGGGCAAGTAGTCTGAATGAAAAATCGTCAAAATTGGGGTGAGGGAACCCTGTAAATTCAAGGTGGCAACTTGGGTTAAAGTACTTGCGTTTTTATGAAACAAAATGTATCATTTTGAGTTAGTACCTTTTCTTATGTGTAAAAGCGGCTTCTCGGCAAAGTCTGCTTAACAACATTCGCAAAAAGCGAAAAACTACCACTTCGAGGAGGAAGAATGTCTAAACGTTTGTTCGTAGTTGTATCCTTGTTGATTGTCGCCAGCATGGTGCTGACCGCTTGCGGTGGCGGCGGCGCAGCCAGCGGCCCAATCAAAATCGCCATCCTGGCCCCGCTCAGCGGCCAGGTGCAAACCTTCGGCGAATCCACCCGAGATGGCGCCCTGTTAGCCGTCGAAGAATGGAATGCCAAAGGCGGCGTTCTCGGTCAGAAAATCGAAACCGTGATTGCCGACAGCCAGTGCTCGGCTGACCCCGCTGTCAATGCAGCAAATAAAGTCATTGACCAGGATAAAGTCAAGTACATCGTAGGCGAAGTCTGCTCGAGCGCCTCCATTCCGATTTCTGAAATCACCGAGGCCAAGGGCGTGGTGCAAATCAGCCCCACTTCCACCAATACCCAGGTGACCCTCAACCAGGATGGCAGCACCAAGCAGTACGTCTTCCGCGCTTGCTTCATTGACCCCTTCCAGGGTCTGGTAATGGCCAAGTTCGCGCTCGGCCAGGGCAAGAAAACCGCCTTCATCATGTTCGACAAGGGCAACGATTACGTTCTGGGGCTGGCCGAAGCCTTTGAAAAGTCGTTCACTGCCGGCGGCGGCACTATTGTTGGCAAAGAAGCTTACACCAAAGAAGATACCGACTTCTCGGCCATTCTGACCAAAGTGGCAGACAGCAAAGCCGAAGTGCTGTTCCTGCCGGATTACTATAACATCATCAACCTGGTTGGCGCGCAGGCCAAGGAACGCGGCGTGACCGCCGTGATGATGGGTGGCGACGGTTGGGACTCTGCCGACCTCGACCTGGCCGCTGCCGAGGGTGGGTTCTTCTCGAACCACTACGCAGCTGAAGATACTCGCCCCATCGTTCAGGATTTCGTCAAGCGTTATGAAGCCAAGTATGGCGCGAAGCCCGATGCGCTGGCGGCCCTGGCCTACGACGCAACCAACCTGCTGCTGGCCGCCATCGAAAAGGCTGGTAAAGACGACCCCGCGCTGGTGAAGGATGCCCTGGCTGCCCTGGAATACGAGGCAGTCTCTGGCAAAATCACCTTCGATGCCCAGCATAACCCGGTCAAGGCTGCCGTGGTGATGCAGGTGAAGGATGGCAAGGTTGTCTTCGCCGAAAGCATCGCTCCGTAACTCGAAATAGTATGCCGAAGGGGCGGTCACAAGACTGCCCCTTCTTTTTCATCTCAGGACGGACATGAACACATCCCCTGCCTCTGCATTATTTCAAACAGTCATCCAAAAACGCTGGCTTGGCAAAGCCTTTCTGACGCTGTTGACCCTGCTCGCCCTCTGGCGAGTTGCGACAGCACTGCTAGCCGACCCGCGCCTGTTCTTGCAGCAAGTGGTCAACGGCCTGCAACTGGGCTTCGTTTATGCCTTAATCGCCCTCGGTTACACAATGGTTTATGGAATTGTGCGCCTGATTAACTTTGCGCACGGCGACGTTTTCATGGTTGGCTCGTTTGTCAGCTTCTACTCCATCACCCGCTTCCAAGTCCACCTTTGGCCGACCAGCCTCTTCCCGGCTATCCCTGCAAGCGTGTCTACCATCATCGGCACACTGACAGTGATCATAGTGTCTATGATTGTCTGCGCGCTGCTTGCAATCGTCATTGAGCGCATGGCATATAAGCCCCTGCGTAATGCCCCACGTATTTCCGCCCTGATTACAGCCATTGGCGTATCATTCTTCCTTGAGTATTTTGCCGCCCTGAACTTTGTTTTCAGCGCCAATTTCATCACTTACAAACGCCCCATCGAGGTTGTTACCTGGGCTATCGGGGCCAACGGAATCACCACCCTCAGCGGCGAGGCCCCGCCCGAAGGGACGATTCTGTTCTCAAACATTGCCCTGATTATCATCGTGACTTCCATCTTACTCGTCATGGGGTTGCAATTCATCGTGCGCAAAACCCGCATTGGCAAAGCCATGCGCACTGTCGCCTACGATAAACAAACAGCGCGCCTGATGGGCATTAACGCCGACGCAATTATCTCCACCACCTTTGCCATCGGCGCCGCCCTGGCCGGGGCCGCCGGGGTGCTTTACGCAATTGCATTTTCGCAAATCTTTTTCGTGATGGGCATCCTGCCCGGCCTGAAGGCGTTCGTGGCAGCCGTGCTCGGAGGTATTGGCAGCCTGCCAGGCGCACTTCTAGGCGCATTAATCATGGGCCAAGCCGAAGTGCTTTCCGCTGCCTACATCTCAACCCCCTTGCGTGACGCAATTGCCTTCAGCATCCTGATTGTGGTGCTGCTGGTGCGTCCCACCGGGCTGTTTGGCGAACCAGAGCGCGAAAAGGCATAACATCATGATGAACAAAATCTCTAAACCCACGCTTTGGTTTTTGGGCGGATTCATCGCCGTATATGTAGTATTGCAAATCCTGGTCAGCACCAGCATACTTAACTCCTTCTGGGAAACCATTATCCGCATTGGCGCGGTGATGGCTATCGTCAGCATCGGATTAAACCTGATTTACGGATTCAACGGCCAATTCTCGCTTGGCCAATGGGGCTTTTATGCGATTGGCGCCTATGCTGCCGCCGACGTCACCTATCGCTGGACAGTCAATAAAAGCGCCGATGGGCTGGTAGTCCTTGCCTTAGCAACCACGCTAAGCGGGGCATCCATTTTGTGGCTTCACAAACGGATATCAAAAATACGCGGCCTCGACCCACTTTCAGCATTTACCATTTACCTGACTTCGACAATCGCCTGGTCTGCCTTTGCAGTATGGATTGGGGTTGCAGCCACTCCAGCCATTACCTCGCTGCTCAACCTGTTGCCTGCCGCCATATCCATGCAAATTGTCTTTGTCCTGGCGGTTTTGTTCAGCGCCGTGCTGGCGGCAGAAATCAGTTATCTGTTCGGATTGCCCATCCTTTCGCTTGGTTCCGATTATTTCGGCATCGCCACGCTAGGTTTTACGGTGATTGTTAAAATTTTGCTCGACAATTCCGACACCCTGCTCGGCTTTGTGGAAATGAAGGGCGCGCGCGGCATGATTGGCATCCCCAAAATTACCACCCTGTTCTGGGTCTTTTTCTTCCTGATGCTGGTTGTCATCCTGGTTCGTAACCTATTGCGTTCCAGTTACGGACGCGCCATCATTTCGGTGCGCGAGGATGAAATCGCCGCCAAAGCAATGGGCATTGATGTCGCCGAATACAAAATTATTGCCTTTGTGCTGGGCAGTTTCCTGGCCGGCCTGGCTGGGGGCTTGTATGCCCATATCAACGGATTCCTGCACCCCAACACCTTCAACTTCATCAAATCCTTCGACCCGATGATTATCATCGTCTTCGGCGGGCTGGGCAGCATCACAGGCACAATCTTTGCAGCGTTTGCCTGGGCGCTAGTGCTGGAAGGCGTTTTGCGCATCTTCCTGCCTCAAGGCTTTGAAACCTGGCGATTTGTAGTTTACCCGCTCTTACTGCTCATCATCATGCTTCTCAGACCCAAAGGCATCTTCGGCGACTACGAAATTCCCTTCTTGCGCCAGGTGCTGCCAAAGCCACGCCAGGCTCAACCAGCAGAAACAACTTCGACTGCGGAGGTGAAACCATGACAGCCAGCACCCAAGCCCCATCAGCCGGCCCCCTGCTTAAAGTAGAAGGCCTCAGTAAAAACTTTGGCGGCCTGCGCGCAGTCAACAACATGGAGTTGGAGCTCAACCCAGGCGACCTGGCCGGGCTGATTGGCCCAAACGGCGCCGGGAAAACCACCGTCTTCAACCTGATTACCGGCGTTTATGTGCCAACCAGCGGCAAAATCACCTTCAACGGGCAAGATATTGGCGGCCTGGCTCCACACGTCATCAACCAAATGGGCATCGCCCGCACCTTCCAGAACATCAGACTGTTCCCCAGTCTGACCGTGCTTGAAAATGTCTGTATCGCTTACCACTCCCATGCCGGGTACGGTATGCAAGATGCAGTACTGCGCACAGGCAGGTTTGAATCTAAAGAAAAAGAACTGCTCGAAAAAGCGCAAGATTTCTTAAGCATCTTTCGCATGGAAGACCGCCAGGGCGAAATTGCCCGCAACCTGCCTTATGGCGAACAACGCCGACTCGAAATTGCCCGCGCCCTGGCCGCCGACCCAAAACTGCTCTGCCTGGATGAACCCGCCGCCGGGATGAACCCTGCCGAATCGGTTGCGCTAATGGACTTAATCCACTTCATCCGCGACCGCTTCAAACTGACCATCCTGCTCATTGAACATCAAATGCGCGTGGTGATGGGCGTCTGCGAAAAAATCACCGTGATGGATTTCGGCGAAAAAATTGCCTATGGCGTGCCGCAAGAAATCCAATCGAACCCGCGTGTAGTCGAGGCCTACCTGGGCCGCGGCGCAGCCGAACTCGCTGAAAAATTCCGACGGAGTAAAGCCCAATGATGCTCGAAGTCAAAAACCTCCATGTCTATTACGGGGCCATCCACGCCCTGAAGGGCATCAACTTCCATGTGGACCAGGGCGAAATCGTGGCCTTGATTGGGGCCAATGGCGCAGGAAAAAGTACCACGCTCTCTACGATTTCGGGGCTGTTACAGCCACGCGAGGGCAATGTCATCTTCCGCGGCGAAGACATCACTATGACCCCGGCAGAACAAACCGTCCAAAAAGGGGTTGTGCAAGTCCCAGAGGGCCGCAAAATCTTTGCCACTCTGACGGTGATGGAAAACCTGGAAATGGGCGCTTACACCCAACGCAACAAGGCCCTGTTCAAAGAAGACCTCGAAAAAGTCTTCACCCTGTTCCCACGCCTGCGCGAACGCCAGAACCAGTTGGGTGGCACTTTTTCGGGCGGCGAACAGCAAATGCTCGCCATTGCCCGCGCCCTCATGTCGCACCCCGCCATGTTACTGCTCGATGAACCATCGATGGGGCTTTCCCCCATCCTGGTCGAGCAGATTTTTGAAATCGTCCAGAACATCAACAAGCAAGGCACCAGTGTTTTGCTGGTCGAGCAGAACGCCCAGATGGCGCTTTCGATTGCCGACCGCGCCTATGTGCTTGAAACCGGCCAAATCACCCTGGAAGGCAAAGCCCACGATGTACTTCACAATCCGAGCGTAATCGAAGCTTACCTGGGCGGGCATTAGCCAGGAGAAACGCAATGAAAATCAACAACCGTATTTTGCTGTTCTATGTCCTGCCAACAATGGCCCCCCTCATCCTGCCGCCCCAAACCCTGCTCAGCGGCATCGGTGCCGTACTGGTAGCCGCAGCGATTTTACTGGCAACAGGCTATTTTTTACATCGCGGCAAGCCCCTGGCGCTTACCTTCTTAATCTTTCTGCAAGGGCTGAATTTCATCGTCAAAATGATGATGTTCTTCTCGAACTCGGTCAGCGATAAAGGGGTAGCCAACCCTGTTTTTGCCATCACCGCCCTGCTTAGCATGGGGCTCTCGCTATACCTGCTCTTCCGGCTCGACCAGGTTGATATTCGCGCCCAAATGAAGACATAACCATAAAATTTTGCAGCCGCGCCCCGATGGGAGCTGGGAGATGGGCGTAGCTGCAAGACAACGCCCATCAAAAGCCCAAACTTGTTGGGCGCGATAAGTTAGCACGGATTAAACATCCGAGCCAAGTCACAAAATCGGCGAGAAACAGGAAAACTTATTACTTAATTCACTTGACCTTTGTTTGAAAAAAAAGTAGTATTTTCCTGTGTGCCCACCAGGGTACAAAAATCGGTTCCACATTCATTTCCATAGGAGGAAGAAGAATGTCTAAGCGCATGTTGTTTGTCGTATCGCTACTGGTGATTGCCAGCATGGTGCTGACTGCCTGCGGTGGAGGCGGCGCAGCCAGCAAGACCATCAAAATCGCCACCCAATCCCCCCTCTCTGGCGACCAGTCTGTCGTCGGCGTGGACATCAAACGCGGGGCCGAACTCGGCCTCGAACAGATGAGCGCAGCCTTAACCGGCATGGGCTTCAAGGTCGAACTGGCCCCCTTCGATGACATGGCCAACCCCGATACCGGCGTCGCCAACTCCAAGCAGATTGTGTCGGACCCGGCGATTCTGTGCGTGGTCGGTCACTACAATTCCGGCGTGCAAATCCCCTCGTCTGAGGAATATCACAACGCCGGGCTGGCGAACGTCTCGCCTGCCAACACCAACCCGAAAGTCACCACGCGCGGCTATGCCGAAGTCAACCGCATCGTGGGGCGTGACGACGTGCAAGGCGTGGTGGGCGCGAATTTCGCCTTCAACAAGGGCATGAAATCGGTATTTGTCGTTCATGATAAGACGGCCTACGGCCAGGGCATTGCCGAGTTCTTCAAACAAGAAGCAGAGCGGCTCGGTATGCAAGTATTGGGTTTTGAAGGCACAGAAGAAAAAGCCAATTTCGACGCCATTCTCTCCCCCATCCTGGCTGCCAACCCTGATGTGTTGTATTTCGGGGGCATGGCCTTCCAGGGAGCAGTCCTGTTCAAGCAGGCGCGTGAGAAAGGCTATATGGGCATGTTCTTGAGCGATGACGGCTTCGACAGCCCCGACGCAGCCAAAATCGCCGGGGATGCCCTGGTGCAGGGCGGCGGCACGTTCTACTCCACCGTCTCTGGCCCGGCTTCTGTTTACCCCGGCACGGCCAAGTTCATCGCTGATTTCAAAACCAAATTTGGCTCCGACCCGCAACCGTTTGCCGCCCAGGGCTTCGACTCGATGGGCATCTGCTTGAAGGCGATCGAAAACGCCGCCAAAGCCAAGAATGGCGAAATGCCCACCCGCCCCGAAGTAACCCAGGCCATCCGCGCCTTGCAGGGTTATAGTGGCATCACTGGCAATTTCACCTTTAACAAGATTGGCGACCCTGTCTCAGCCCAATACTTCATCATTCAGGTCGTCTCACCCGACCCTGCGAAGTGGGCTGAGAACACAATTTTCGAAACCCTCGATATTGCGCCTCCTGCCCCGTAAAACTGCTTATTAGCGACTCCACTCCCGGCCTCTTTTATGAGGCCGGGAGAACTTTCATATTCGGGATGGTCTATGAAACGATTCTTCGGCACCATCAACATTCGTGAGTTGCTGCGTCCGCTGGGCCAAATGCTGGCTTTTTCGATAGGCAGCGCCCTGGCCCTTTCTGCCATCGTCCTGCTCCTGGCGCTTCTCATGGGTCAATCTGCCGCAGGACAAAGCGTTATGGCACGCTTTAACGTTTCGCTGTTTACCTACGTCCTGGTCAACCTGCCCCAGGTCTTAATTGACGGCCTGACTATCGGCTTTGTTTACGCCGCCATCGCTCTGGGATACACAATGGTATACGGTGTACTGGAATTCATTAACTTCGCGCATAGCGAAATCTTTGCCGTCGGCGCTTTCGTAGGCGTGGAAATTCTGATTGCGCTGGATGCAGCGGGCATCCTGGGAACCGCCCCGCTCGGCATGGCTTACCTGTGGTTAATACTGGCTATCCTGGCTGGCATGGTCGCAGCCGGGAGTCTGGCGATGGCTGTCGAACGCATCGCTTACCGGCCATTGCGCGGCGCGGCCCGCCTGGTGCCGCTTATTTCAGCTATCGGTGTTTCTTTCTTCCTGCAAGACTTGATTCGCCTGGTGGAAAGCCTGACCACCGGGCAATTCAACCGCATTTTCCCTACCTTTGGCAATTTCGATGAACGTCTGACTTTCGGCCAGATGGATATGGGCGGCACAACCATCATGCTGGGCATATCCATCAAATCGCTCATCGTTATCCTGGCGGCAATGATTATGCTGGTTATCCTCAACTACCTGGTCAACGCCACCAAAATCGGCAAGGCCATCCGCGCTGTGGCGCAAGACCGCCCAACCGCCAGCCTGATGGGCGTAGATGTCAACCGCATCATCGGGCTGACCTTCCTCATCGGTGGCTCACTGGGCGGCGCAGCCGGGGTTTTGTATGCAGCCAAATTCACCCGCATCGACCCATTCGTCGGGTTCTTCCCCGGCATCAAAGCCTTCACCGCGGCCGTCATGGGCGGCATCGGTAACCTGACCGGCGCGCTGCTAGGCGGCATTGTGCTTGGGATGCTGGAAACCTTCGCAGGTTCTTATCTTTCGGCCTTCACCATGGGCGCGGCAGGCGCGGAATACAAAGACATTTTCGCCTTTGGCATTCTCATCCTTGTCCTGATCTTCCGCCCACAAGGCCTGATGGGCGAAAACGTCGCCCAGAAAGCCTAGGAGTAACTCATGGCCCGCTCTTCATTTTCTGACCTGCTGAAAACAGCCCAACAAGGGAAATGGCCTTACATTCTTACCCTGGCGCATATCATCCTGGGAACAGTGCTGGTCTATCTCAGTCCGCGCTCGAATCTCGCTTTTCTCTTGTTGCTCACCTCTTTTGGGACTTTATATGCCCTGAAAACAGAAAACCGCTTCAAACTCGGCTTAGGCATATTCATGGCATTGGTTGTCATCCCAGTAATCGGGGTGCGCAATATCTTCTACCTGGAGATTATCTTCCAGATTAGCGTTTTCGTTGCGCTGGCGCTTGGCCTGAATATCGTGGTCGGGTTTGCCGGGTTGCTCAATCTGGGATATGTTGCCTTTTATGCGGTAGGCGCTTACCTGTGGGCGTTCTTTGGCTCGCAACAGTACTACGTCCTGCCGTTCGCACCGGGAACCCAGCCGCCCAACCTGCCTTTCCTGCTGCCCGGTGATGCTTTCTACCTGTTTATGTTCCTGGCTATCATCGTGGCGGCCCTGACCGGCATCCTGCTCGGTTCACCCGTCCTGCGCCTGCGCGGAGACTACCTCGCCATCGTCACGCTTGGCTTCGGCGAAGTTATCCGCCAGTTAGCCAACAACCTGGATAAGCCCCTAAACTTCACCAACGGCCCGCAGGGCATCACCCCCATCCAGCGTCCCACCCTGCCGCAATTCGTGGTGGACAGTTTCAATGCCATATTCCAGCCGGTTGTTGGCAGCCAGGTCCAAACATCCACTCTCTACAACGTCATGTTTTATCTGTTGGCGCTGGTCGTCATCCTCGTAATCATCCTGGTGACCTTGCGTCTGGAAGACTCTAAAATCGGACGCGCCTGGACCGCCATCCGTGAAGACGAAACCGCCGCCGTTGCGATGGGCGTGCCGCTCGTCACCCTGAAGCTGGGCGCATTCGCCGCCGGGGCCTCGTTCGCCGGGGTGATGGGCGCGCTGATGGCTGCCAGCCGCACCTTTGTCAGCCCCGAATCGTTCTCGTTCATGCAATCCATCGGCGTGCTTTCGATGGTCATCCTGGGCGGCTTGGGCAGTATCCCCGGCGTCATTCTGGGCGCGGCCACCGTCACCGTCCTGAACCTGCAAATCTTGCAAGGCTTCTCGCTCTATTTGAGTCAACTGCGCCAGAGCGACGCCGTTATCCCCATCATCAACTTCGCCTGGCGAGACCTTTCCACCCAGCTCGACCCGGCCAAATATCAACGGTTACTCTTTGGCATCATCTTGATAGTGATGATGATATTCCGGCCCGGAGGCATCATCCCGGCCCGACGGCGGCAGCGAGAACAGGCATCCGACGAACCAGATGCGAATATTTCCCAGGCGCAAGGGGAAGGATAGGGCGAGAACGCTATGCACAGCACCTTGACACTACTCAACACAACCGATGTCATCAAACGCTTTGGCGGCCTGACCGCCGTCAACAAAATGACCTTCCACCTGCGAAAAGGGGAAATCGTCAGCATCATCGGCCCAAACGGAGCCGGGAAGACGACCTTTTTCAACACCCTGACCGGCATCTACAAGCCCGAAGAAGGGAAAATTGAATTTAACGGGAAATCGCTGCTCGGACTACGCACCGACCAGATTGCCACGCGCGGCATCTCGCGCACCTTCCAGAACATCCGCCTGTTCGGCGAGATGTCGGTCATCGAGAATGTGTTGGTCGGGATGCATACCCAGTTGAAGCAAAATCCATTCCAAATCCTGGCGAACCTGCCAGCCTTCAAGAACGAAGAACGCGCCGCCGAGAAAAAAGCCGAAGACCTGCTGCGCTATGTTGGCCTGAAAGGGGTGGGGAATGAACTGGCAAAGAACCTGCCGTATGGCGGGCAACGCCGCGTCGAAATTGCCCGCGCCCTGGCCGCCGACCCGCTCCTTCTGCTGCTCGACGAACCCACAGCCGGGATGAACCCTCAGGAAACAGAAGACGCCATCCGCCTTTTCCGCCGCATCCGTGACGAAAAAGGGGTCACGGTGCTGCTCATCGAACACGATATGCGCGTGGTCATGAACATTTCCGAGCGCATCACCGTAATGGACTACGGTGAAAAAATTGCCGAAGGCACGCCCGCCGAAATCCGCTCGAACCAGCGCGTCATCGAAGCCTATCTCGGACGCGGCACAGTCGCCAGCCAGCATGAGGAGAAAGTCCAATGAGCCTGCTCACCCTGGAAAACGTCCATAGTTATTACGGGCGCATCCATGCGCTCAAAGGCATCTCGCTCGAAGTCAACGAAGGCGAAATCGTCACGCTGATTGGAGCCAACGGGGCCGGGAAAAGCACCACCCTGCGCACCATCTCTGGGCTTCTGCACCCCAAACAGGGCAAAATCTTGCTCGGCGGCAAGGATATTTCGCACACGGACCCGCACAAAATTGTGCAAGCCGGGCTAGGACACGTCCCCGAAGGACGCGGGATTTTCCCAAAACTGACCGTCAAAGAAAATATGGAAATGGGCGCGTTCACCATCAATGACCCGGCAGAGGTGGAGCGCCGCATGGAATATGCCTTCGAGTTGTTCCCGCGCCTGAAGGAGCGCATCAACCAGAAAGGCGGCACGCTCTCTGGCGGTGAGCAGCAGATGCTCGCTACTGCTCGCGGCCTGATGCTCAACCCAAAGATTCTGATGCTCGATGAGCCTTCGATGGGCCTGGCCCCGGTGCTGGTAGAGTTGATTTTCGACATCATCAAGCAGATGAACGAAAAAGGCACTACCATCCTGCTGGTTGAACAAAACGCCCTGATGGCGCTCTCGATTGCCCATCGCGGCTATGTGCTGCAAACCGGGCAAATCGTCATTGCGGATACCGCCGAGAACCTGAAGGCCAACCCCACCGTGCAACATGCCTATCTGGGCGTGGAGTAGCCAGTAATCAGTGACCAGTAATCAGTAATCAGAGAAGAAACGTCCCGAAGGTTATATAACCATCGGGACGTTGATTTTTACAGCCCCAGCGCGGCCAGTTTTTCGGGGGTCGGAATGCCACCCGGCCAGTTGCGGAAAGCGTAGTATTCGGGCAGCATCTTGTCCAAATCGACCACGCGGCCTTTGGCGGGGCCTTCGGGCAGCGGCTCGTTGAGCAGGCGCGGCGAAAGGGTATCCTGCTCCGGCC
>CAYLZI010000050.1:0-16654 GCA_964388215.1 uncultured Anaerolinea sp. | reverse complement strand
TACAACTTACCGTATTTATCATTACCCGCCAGTACCGATAAATCAGTGGCACTAGATGTGTTCATTAATATGAACACCAATAGCAAGCCGCTCTCTCAATACGATATTGTCGTGGCAGAGGTGGAAGATGTAATGGATAAGTCACTCCATGACTTGGAAGAGGAACTCAATCAAAATTATCCTAACATAGCCCGTTACGCACCGCTTTCCAATCAGATTCTCAACACATCGTCGCTTTTACAAGGGTATTTGCCTAATCAACGGGGCGCATGGGATATGGATAAACGCAAAATGGTCGAGCAATGGGAGGTCATGGCGGAGGGATTAAATCGCATGGCGTTATTACTAAAAAGCGAAGGAATTTACGACGAACAAAGACTACCAACTAATGCTGTGTTGGCAGTCATTGCCGCTTTGTATGAATATATTCCCATGGCGGGTGACAAAAGAGGACGAGACGAGCTTCTTCTGAAAAAATACCTTTGGTACGCCTTTTTCACTGATCGGTATGAAAACTCTGCAGCTACGCATGCCTTTGCCGATTTTAAAGCATTGGGAGGCATCATTCGTGGTGATATTAAACAGGATGGATCAAAATATGCCGAAAAAGATGTTCCCATTTTTAACGAATATTCACTTGTCGAAGCAGAAGAGTTAATGACTGTTGAATGGCCAAAACGCACAACTATTCGTGGGCGAGCTATTTTGGCGGTTGCATCTCGACTGGGCGCGCTCGATTTTTCCACAGGTGAACGGCTTGACCTTCATAATATTAATCAACGCCAATACCATCACGTCTTCCCAGATGCATTATTGAAAGAAGCCGGGATAGACGGCTTTCTTGCATTGAACTGCGCACTAATTAGCGACAAGACTAATATTTCTATTGGGCGCAAAGACCCGCTTAGATATTTAAAGGACCGCTACGAATGGACGACTGAGGCGATTGTTCAGGAACGTTTACAGTCCCACCTGATTCCGATACAGGAGTTGGCAAATGGCGGATATGAAAACCTATCTGAACAGGAGAAAGCTAATAAAATTCAAAATGACTTCAAACTTTTTCTAAAAAGGCGTGCAGACCTAATTATCAAAGCGTTGAAATTGTTGGTTGACGGTCACCAACTCAGTGCAAGGGATATTTTCAAAGATTAATATGCATGAATCGTTGCAAGCAATGTCAACCTTGACCAACAAACTCAAAGGTCTCATCCAACTCTTCCGTCCCCGAACTCCCCTTTTCTGCGGGAGTTTGTGTCTTCCTCGGTGAGATCGTGGCGCTGGGCGGGTTTCCGTCCCTGCGGGAGGCGGCGCTTGGCTTCGCCTGTGGATTTTTCATCTCAGGTTCCGCCCTTGTCTCCAACGATTATTTCGACCTCGAAGTGGACAAGGTCAATGTGCAGCAACGCTCCTGGAATTGGGGCGGGATCATTTATTGGGCCGCGCGCGAAGGGCAGGGGCAGATCGGATGGCCGGGGTAGTAGGCAATATATAAGATTCCCGATGTTGAACAGTGGATACTTCCGACATGCCGTGGTATCCACTTTTTGGTTGGGCATGAGGATCAGGTCGTCAAACGTGTAATATGCTGAAATTTTCCTGTCAAGACTTTAAAAGTGTTTTTTGGGGTTAGTAATCCAGCCTGTACACTATGCCATGTATCAAATAAAAGGTAAGAAAAGAGTTTAGTTTCACACAATGGATTGAGTTTCCATTAGACGAGAGGAAAGTCCACACGGCTTTCTTAAAGTCAGCAATTTTGGTTGAAGCTCCAAATAGTGAACTGAGAAATACGCCAAATATGGAGGTTTTACTTCTTTCTTAGCGTTCTTTTTTGTGGAAACGAAAAATTACAGGATATAAAGTTGTCAGACAGGACTTTAAGAAAGCCTTGGGAAAGTCCAAAATACCACTTGACTTTTTAAATAAACTGATTATACTTTTATATAGTGGACACAACTTCCATCTAGTGAAAGTTGAAATGCGCTTTATAATTACGAACAAAAAATCCAAACAAGGAACATGATATGGCGCGCGATGAAGTTGAAAATAACGCAAATGGGGGTAAATATAGCATCCGGGTATTGGACCGGGCTTTTATCATCTTGGAATTGCTTTCCGATGGAAAGCCACGTACAGTGCTGGAAGTTAGCAAGGGAATTGGGCTGAGCATGAGCACCACTTACCGATTGCTATCCACACTCTCCTCCTATGATTACTTATACCGAGATCAATTTGACAGATATTCTCTTGGGTTGGCGTGCCTTGAATTGGCGCGCGCCTATCAATCCAGCAATGACCTGCGCAAGATTGCCCTTGCCGAAATGGAAAATTTACGCGACGAGTTGAAGGAAACCGTTCACCTGGCGGTTTTAAATAAAATGGAAGTCGTATATATTGAGAAATTGCCGGGATTACACCCGGTTGGGTTGTTGGGATCTCAGGTTGGTGGACGTGGGCCAGCTTACTGCACTGGTGTGGGAAAAGCCTTACTTGCGTATGAAGAACCGGAGAAAATCCGCGAATACTACAACAAGCATGACCTCCAAAAGTTCACGCCGAACACCATCACCGATATTGCACAGTTATTGGAGGACTTGGAGCAGGTCAAACTCAATGGCTATTCATTTGACGAGAAGGAACATGAAATTGAAGTTTGTTGTGTCGCAGCGCCGATCTTTGATATAAATCAAAAAGTTGTCGCGGCGCTAAGCGTTTCCGGCCCAAGTACCCGCATGGATCCCATTCGTGAGAATGAAAATATCATCCGGAAAGTCAAAGAAACTGTTTTTGAAATTTCCAGGCAGTTAGGATATCGACCTTGATATAAATTTTTGCGCGCCAAGGCGAACGCTGACACAAACAACAAGAACATAACGCCAAAAAAGTTCGTTGAATAGAAATAAACTAAAAAGACCTCAAGGAATCGGTCCATTGAGGGTCTATTAAATGCGTCTGTAATTATCCAGTTTTGGAGGTTCCATGTCAAAAGTTGATTTTCTGAAAGTATTGCTTGAGAGCAAGGTTGTTGCCATTATGCGCGCCAAAAATTCGGAGCAGTTGATCGATGCAGCCGAAGCGATCCGTGTCGGCGGCATATCGGCGATTGAAGTGACCATGACCACCCCGAATGCGCTCAAGGTTATTGAAACAGCCCGCGCGAAGCTCAAAGATGAGGTTCTCTTTGGAGCGGGGTCGGTGTTGGATGCGGAGACAGCCAGGGTGGCGATACTGGCAGGCGCCCAGTTCATTGTTTGTCCCGCGCTTAAGCTGGAGACCATTGATATTTGCAAACGCTACTCGATCCCTGTCATGCCGGGCGCATTCACTCCTACGGAGATTTTAACGGCATGGGAACACGGGGCCGATATAGTCAAGGTTTTCCCAACCAGTATTGGTGGTCCCACCTACATCAAGGCTATAAAAGCGCCTCTGCCGCAAGCTCGTCTCGCGGCGGTTGGAGGCGTAAATCTCAAAACGATAGCAGATTTTTTCAAAGCTGGGTGTGATGCAGTTGGAGTGGGCGGCGAATTGGTAAGTCAGGATCTTCTCGATAAAAAGGATTTTGTCACGCTCACCGAGCGGGCACGTAGTTTTATGAAAGCCGCCGAAGAAGGCTATGCGGTTTAGAGAGGCAATCATGATAGAGAGACATGTGAATTTCATGGTCATTCCAGAAAAAGCCCAGCAGTTTGAAGATTTCTTCAAAGCGCGATACCGCCCAGCTATGATGAAATCGCCGGGCTTTGTGGGTGTCGAATTGGTACATGAAATGGAGCACCCCACCTACTACCAGATGATGATTCGTTTTGAAAGCCTGGAGCAGGCGGCTGCCTGGCGCGACTCGGAAGCTCACAAAACCTTATCACCCGTTCTAAAAGGCTTTTATACAGCCAGCAATGTGACCGTTTACAAATTCATTTCCTGAAACTGAGTCAAACCTGACAAAAAAAACGGAGACAAAATGAGAAAAATCATTCAAGAGCGAACAGTTGGTCCAACCCCTGAGATTTTACAGGGCTTCAAAGATTTACTGAAAGTATATAGCCCGTCCTGTGTAGTTGCTGACTCACAAGAGAGAGCCGGTGTGATGCGGTCATATCTTCGTCCTCTTACCACTACCACCCGTTTTGTGGGACCAGCTCTGACTGTCCGCCTTGAACCCGGAAATCAGGTGGACTGTCTGGATGCGCTCAAGGTTGCACAGGCAGGTGACGTGATTGTGGTCGATGCCGCTGGCGAAACAGAAACTTCGATCTGGGGCGGGCTGATGTCTGGGTTGTGCAAGATGAAAGGTGTGGTTGGGGCTGTCGTGGATGGAGCCATCCGGGATACCGATGAAACCCGCGACCTGGATTTTTTCATCTTCTCAAAGGCAATTGTCCCACGCTCAACCCATTCGCCATTTTCCGAGCGGCTGGAACCCATTGAGATCAACGTTCCGATTCAATGCGCCGGGGTCATTGTCCATCCTGGAGATATTGTCTTGGGTGATGAAATTGGTGTTGTTGTGATCCCTCTTGAGCATGCATCTGAGATTCTGCAAAAGGCTAAAACCCAGGCTGAAAGTGAAGAAAAGACCCGTGCGCGAATTCGCGAAGGAAAAACTGTGGATCAAATTCTGGCCGAGTTCGGCCGGATGTAGTCGATTAATAATCCAGCTATCGAAAGTGTAGTCCAAGAATAAAGGAGAAAAACCATGTCGAAAATTGACCTCGAACGCCTTGCAACCCTTCAGCAAAAAATGTCTCTGGCAGGATTATCGGCATTGATCTGCCGCCTGCCCGAAAATGTTGTCTACCTGACGGAATATTGGCCCCACCACGGCTTTTCGTTTGTGGTTTTCCCTCAAGCTGGAAAAGCCAGGTTGTTTATTCCAGAAGTCGAAGCAGAATATACCGATCCGGATTGGGCGGATGTGACCCTCTTTGGCTGGGGGCTGCTCAAAGACGGTGACCTTTACGAGAACTATGCCAGGCTCTTGACGGCAGTTCACAAAGATTTAGGCCTGTCAGGGAAAAAGGTGGCTGTCGAGCAGAGTTTTGAAGTTACTGCGCCCACCTACCGCGCCGCAGAACCAGTCGTCCCAGGGAAACCCTGGCATGACCTGATTGCATCCGTTTTTCAAGATTGCCAGATTGTGGATGTCAATGCCTTTATCTCAGAAGCGCGCAGCGCCAAGACCGCCTACGAACTCGAAAAACTTCGCATTGCCAATGAAATTGCGGAAATGGGCATCGAGTATGCAATCGACAACCTCAAACCCGGGATGACCGAGGCGGAAATTGGCGCCATGATCGAGTACAAGATCCGTGCCAGCGGCCCTGGTTATAAAGGCGCTCGTTTGGTACGGGCCTTTGCAGAAGTTGGAGCAGGTCCAGTGGGCAGCACAAAAGGGACCCTTCTGATTCCTTCCACTACCTACAAGACACAGGATGGTGACTTTGTAATGATCGAACTTGCCACCCAGGTCGATGGATATTTCTCTGATCTAACTCATATGGCTGTAGTCGGCGAACCCACACCGCGCCAGAAGGAAGTCTACAACCATCTTCTTGAGGCCCAGCAAGCTGCAGCCAATGCAATGCGATCTGGCGCCAGTTTCACAGATCCAGATACAGCCGCCCGTAAGGTCTTGGAAGCTGCCGGGCTTGCTAAATACTTCGTGCATATCACCGGCCATGGGGTCGGCCGTCGATACCATGAATTCATTCCCTTCCTGATGCCCGGAATTCAAGGAACTTTGCAGGAAGGCATGGTGACCAGCGTCGAGCCGGGAGTTTACATCGAAGGTTTTGGCGGCATACGAATTGAAGACAACGTGGCAGTGGGAAAAGATGGTCCGATCTTTCTCTCAACACCGCGCAAGCCATGGTGAGACCTCGACTCACAGATTTGTTTAAGTCAATCAACCTGATAAGAAAAGGAAGACAAAATGAAACTTAAAGACAAAGTGGCAATTGTGACCGGGGCAGCCAAGGGAATTGGCTGGGGCATTGCAAAGGTTTTTGTAGCTGAAGGTGCCAAGGTGGTCGTAGTGGATTGGGACGATAAGGCTGGTACAGAAACCGCTAACGAACTATGCAAGTCCGACGGCGAGGCAATCTTCGTAAAATGTGACGTTTCCAATGAAGACAGCGTCAAGGCAATGATCCAGGCGTCTGTTGATAAATTTGGTCGCATCGATGTCCTGGTGAACAATGCCGGCATCGGAGTGTACAAATCCGTACTGGATACTTCCAGCGAGGATTGGGACCGCTGCCTGGATGTCAATCTTAAGGGACAGTTCATGTGCGCCAAATATGCCATTCCTCATATGCAGAAGGTTGGCAAGGGCGCCATCGTCAACATCTCCTCTGTGCATTCCTTTGCAACAGTAAACGGAGTAGCCCCCTACTGTGCCTCCAAGGGAGGCATAACCGCCCTGACGCGCAACATGGCAATCGATTATGGGCCAACCATCCGCGTCAATTCGATTGCCCCCGGCTGGGTGCTGACACCATTGATTCAATCCATCTTTGATAGTTACCCCGATCCTGTTGCCCAGCGCCAGTCGACTGAGAATCACCAGGTTATGAAGCGGATTGGCAGGCCGGAAGACATCGGTCAGGCAGCCGCATTTCTGGCAAGCGATGAGGCATCTTTCATCACCGGGACGCAGTTGTATGTTGACGGTGGCTTGACCGCACAGTTGGAATCCTGGTAGTCGGAGGGATGGAATGACTGTGCCATCGATTACTGTCAACCTAGCCAAGGATAACCTGAGTGTGTTTCGGGGAAAAGGGCCGGCCTTTGTCTCCTTCGGCGAGACGCTTATCCGCGATACCCCCACGGATATGCAACGCCTTGAAATGACCCGTCAGGTCTACCTTTCGCTGGCCGGCAGTGAGTTTACCCTGTCCATGCTGCTCGCGCGTTTTGGCATTCCAAGCGCCTATGTCACCCGCGTGCCGGATAATCCATACGGTTGGCTTGTACGCGACACCGCCCGCAGCCAGGGGATCAATACAGATTATTTTGTTTGGGCGCCGAAGGCTGAACCCATTGGACGGTTCCTTTATGAATTAGGACGTACCCCGCGTAAAAGCATGGCCTATTACCAGCGCATGTTTTCCGCCGCCAGCAAACTGGGGAAAGGCATGGTCGATTGGAAATCCGTCTTGCAGGATTGCCGATTATTCCATACATCTGGAATCAGCTTCGGGCTGTCCCATCACAGTAAATACGATAACAACCCGATCTTGGAAACCTTCAATGAGGCCATGTCAGTCCGCCCCGCTGACTGCCTGGTGGGTATGGATTTCAACTACCGGGCCACGCTTTGGAGTGAAGAGCAGTGCCGGGATATTCTGACTCCCCTAATCAAAGAACACATCGACGTGCTAATCACCACGATCGAGGATATGGCTCTAATCTACGGCATCAACTGCGGGCGTTACAGCGCGGAACAAATTGATAAAGGCGACATCGGCGAACTGAGCGATGACGACCTGAAGTCATTTGCACAGGAGGTCTTCCAGAAATTCAGCACCCGGATTGTGGCAATCACCATTCGTTATCCCGATACATTTGAAAAGCACCGTTGGGAAACAGCGGTGATGAGTTCGGATGGTTTCTTTTTTCGCTCACCATGTGTAAAAGAAATCGTGCTGTTAGACCGGCTGGGTGGCGGTGATACATGGAATGGCGGATTCTATTACGGTCTTCTCACTGAAGGATTTAATCCGAAAGGCATCGAAAAGGGAGTGTTGGTCGGAGACGCCTCCACCCGGATTAAACAAACCATGATGTTTGATCTGCCTGTCGTGACCAAGGGCGAGGTTCAAGACCTCTTGAAGGCGGACATACAAGGAGGTGGCAAACGCGTCGCACGTTGACGCCTTATAAAAATGGGCTTTTAGGCTTCACGGCCAATCATCCTTCATTCAATTGTTATCAGTACAAGGAGAAGAAAATGAAAGCGAATCTAAAATTGATTGTCAGCTTGCTTTTTGTAATCAGTGTTGTGCTGACATCCTGCTCCCCTGCCGCTGTGACTGAACAACCTGCGGCTGCCCTGCAGGCACAGACGGCGGTCTCGGACGAGGAATATATCTATGTCTCAGCCATGGGCAACCTGGAATTCTTCAATGCCCACAAGTTTGGCTGGGCCTGGGGTGGACAGGCTCTGGGTGTCAAAGCCACTTACGTTGGCCCGGCGGAGAACGATGTTCCTGCGATGATTGCAGCCTTTGATCAGGCCATCGCCAAGAAACCAAAAGGGATTGCAGTCTTTGCCTATGATCCCGGCCTCGTGCCTTCCATCAACAAGGCAGCAGAAGCTGGAATCCCGGTCGTGACCATTCTCGGCGACTTGCCTGAATCAAAACGAATCGCGTTTGTCGGCTCCAAACAATATGACCTAGGCTATACCGGCGGCAAATCTCTGGCAGAGGCATTGGGCGGCAAGGGCAAGGTGGCAATTCTGAGCCTGCCGGGTGTGCAGATGTTCGATGACCGCGAGGCTGGGTTTCGCGCCGCATTCGGAGAATACCCCGATATCGAAGTAGTGCAGGTGGGCGACACCAAGGCCGATACAGTCACAGCCGTGAACGTAGCCAAGGACATCATGCAACGCTATCCTGATTTAGTGGCTTTCGTTGGAACAGACTCAACGGCTGGAATCGGCGCGGCAACTGCCGTGGAAGAAGCCAACAAGGTCGGCAAGGTACTGACTGTAGCGATGGACCGCAACTCCGACGTGCTGGAAAAGATCAAGAAGGGTACCTTGACTGGAACAGTGGCACAAGACGATGCCGCCATGGCTTTCTGGGCCATGCAGGTCCTTTACAACTACAACCACCACCAGGCTCCTTTGACAGTTGATAACGTAGCCGCCGGCGCCTCAACTGGTCCCAGTGTTGTTTTCACCGCCACTAACTACATCGACCAGAACAATTTGCAGTACTTCCTGGATGCAAATTCACTTTACACAAAGTAATATCTTCTTAGTTGGGTCGGGGAGGCAGGCCTGTCTGTCTCCCCGACATTGATTAGTAAAGGTTTCGCATGACTGATGTTCTGCAAGCCCAAAATATTGTGAAAAGCTTTCCTGGTGTACTGGCCGTGGATCACGTCAGTCTCAACCTGGAAAAAGGAGAAATTCTAGCTCTGCTGGGTGAGAACGGCGCTGGAAAAAGCACCTTTTCTCAAATTCTCGGTGGTGCCATTCATCCGGATTCAGGACAACTAATTCTGGAGGGGAAACCGGTATCCTTTAACTCATCGGCTGATGCCATGAAGGCTGGAATTGCCATGGTTTTTCAGGAACTATCTCTCGTAGGTAGCCTATCAGTTGCTGAGAACATATTTGCCAATCGACAACCGGTTGGGGCAGGTGACTTTGTGCGCTGGGACGACCTTTATCAGCAGGCAGCGGATTTTTTGAAGCGTTTCGAACTTGATTTGGATCCCCGTCGCCTGGTCAAGCAACTGTCGATGGGACAACAACAGATCCTTGAGATATTGAAAGCCATCTCAACCAACCCGAAGGTGTTAATTCTTGATGAGCCAACATCCTCGCTGACTGAAGCGGAAACCAGATTCCTGTTCGAAAACATCCGTAAACTTCAGAAGGAGGGGATGTCCTTCATTTACATCACGCACAAGCTCTTCGAAGTATTTCAAATCGCCAGTCGCGCGGCGATCATGCGGGATGGAAAATATGTCGGCAGTCGTCCCGTAGGCGAAGTTACCGAGACTGACCTTGTCGGCATGATGGTCGGGAGAAACATCGTTAACATGTACGGGACAAGTCAGGTGAAAGGAAAGAATGTCGCCTTATTCAAGGCAAAGGGTCTGTCACGCAGGGGATATTTTGAGAATATTAATTTTGAACTTCAACGCGGGGAGATTCTCGGTATGGCTGGTCTGGTTGGGGCATGCCGAACAGAGATCGGGCGAGCCATTTTTGGAATCGACAAATTGGATTCCGGTCAAATCCTTTTGGATGGACATGAAATCAAAATAAACAACCCCAGGGATGCGATCGAAAAGAGAATTGCTTATTTAACGGAAGATCGAAAAAATCTCGGGTTATTCCTCAACATGGGAATTCGAGACAATGTCGTTGCTCCATCGCTGGGCGTCTTTGCGAACAAATTTGGCTTCATGGAACGCAACAAACTTGTTCAATATGCTCGCCGAAAATTAAGTGAATATTCGATTGATACATCATCGACCAGCAAGAAGGTCATTCACTTGTCCGGCGGAAACCAGCAGAAATGCCTGGTTGCCATGTGGATGAGCATTAACCCGGAGGTAATTATCTTCGACGAACCAACCCGTGGCGTGGATGTAGGCGCGAGGGCAGAGATCTACCATAAATTGCGTGAATTTGCAGATGCAGGCGCCGGGATAATCCTGATTTCCTCAGACCTGCCCGAGTTGATCGGTATGTGTGATCGTATTCTGGCGATTCATCACGGCCGCGTCAGTGGTGAAGTGTCAAGAGATCATTTTGACGAGAAATTAATCCTATCTTACGCAGCCGGAATAAACGGCCCGGCAAATCAAATGAGGCAGTTATGACAGAAGCCCGCGAAATTAATCCAAGGCATTCCCTGGTTGAGAGATTGAAAGAAATTATTGCCCAGCGCGAATTCTCATTGTTTGTGGTGTTATTGTTGGCATGTATATTGATGTCCAGCCTGTCGCCCGTCTTTTTTACCTGGGCGAATGCCGAAGCCATGCTCCTGGCGCTTTCAGTGGACGCCATCATCGCAGTCGGCATGGTGGTACTGCTGATTTCGGGCGGACTGGACCTATCGATTGGTTCAACGCTGGGGTTGACCGGTGTCGTAACTGGACTATTGTTAAATCATGGTTTTCCAGCTTGGGCTGCAATTCTGCTGGGTTTGGTGAGCGCCGTCATGGTGGGAGTTGGAAACGGTCTGCTGGTGGCACGGATGAAGATCAATCCGTTCATCACCACCCTGGGGATGCAAATGATGATTCGCGGCGTGCTCCTGGTATTGGCTGGCGGTAAGGCGGTTTTAAACCTGCCGGAGAGTTTCACGATTATTGGACAGGGCAGGCTATTTGGAATCCAATACCCGATCTATATCATGCTGGTCCTGGTGATCGTGGGTGAAATTCTGGTCCGTAATATGCGTTTTTTTCGCCAGTCCTACTATATCGGTGGAAATGAGAAGTCAGCCCGCCTGTCAGGCATCAATGTCGATTTGATAAAGGTCTTCAATTATTGTCTGGTGGCTGCGCTGGCGGGAGTGGCTGGGCTGCTTATCACAGCCCGCTTTGGTTCATCCTCTGTTACTGTCGGTGGCGGGCTGGAACTGAGAGTAATTACTGCCACCATTATCGGTGGCGCCAGCCTGAATGGCGGGGAAGGCTCTGTGCTGGGAGCTTTTCTGGGCGCGGCATTTATGGCTGTATTGGCAAACTCGCTTAACTTGCTGGGCGTCGATGTGTACTGGCAAAACCTGATTACCGGTCTCATTTTGATCATTGCGGTTGTCATCGATGTTTTAAACGAGAGACGAAAGACACGCCAAAATAAAAGGAGGTGATGACATTATTCAGTAAAAAAAACAGATGAGAGTGAATGTTTTTGCCGGTAATTTGCACCACCCAATATGAGATTCCAAAAGGAGAAAAAGAAATGAAAAAGCTCTTGACATTGTTGCTTGCCGCAGCGATCGTTCTGACAGCATGTAGTACTGCGCCGGCTACAGAAAGCGCACAGACGGAACCAGCAACATCCGCCCCGGCAGCAAGTAGTACAGGAACCTATACGCCTCCTGAGGGCGCGATGGCTCCTGTTCCGCTGGATGCAGGCTCGCAGTCGACCAAACCCGTAGCCTACAAAGCAGGTGCGCCAGTCAGAATTGCCTACATGCCGCCGGCGACGGAATTCAACTATTATATGGCAATCGGCGAAGGAATCAAGGCACAGGCTGCCGAAGCCGGCGTGGAAGTCTTCATGCTGGCTCCCGAAAAAGGCTCAGACATTGCCGGACAAATGAAGATGATCCAGGATGTGATGGTTCAGGGTGTGGACGCCATCATCCTCTCGACCCACGACGAGAAGGCTGCCGCTCCCCTGGTTCAACAAGCCGTCGACAAGGGCATTGCCGTGGTGATCGTCAACTCCGACATCAAATCCTTCCCCACCGGCGTCAATGCAGTGGTTGGTTATGGTCAGCGCAACGGCACCAAGGCATTGGGAGAGTACATCGCCAAGCAGGTCGATGGCAAGGCAAATGTTGGTGTGCTCGAAGGTCAACCCGGCTGGCATTCCACCGAGCGTATTGGCGGTTTCCTCGATGCTTTTGCCGCCTACCCTGATATGAAGATCATTACCAGCGCACCCACCGCATGGAATGTCGAGACCGGCAACAAGGTCATGATGGACATGATGCAGGCGCATCCGGAGATCGGCCTGGTCGTGGCCGCCAACGACTACATCGCCATTGGCGCTGCCCAGGCTCTCAAGTCGCTCGGACGCGATGATGTGTTGCTCTATGGCAATGACGGCGACACCACCGGACTGGAACAGATCTATGCCGGCGATTGGGAAGGTACAGTCAACACCACCCCGTTCGTGATGGGCAAGATTGCGTTGCAGGTCACCATGGATGTGTTGAACGGCGCATTCCCCGGCGGTTGGGTTGAGACCCCCACTGTCAACACTGATAAGGACAATGCGCTTTCCTTCCTCTGCCACCCGGAGAACCTGTACCCCAAACCTTCCATGGAATACACATGCCCTTAATGTGTGAATTGCACTAACCGTTTTTGGTTTGATCTTTAATAATGGGGCGTGGTTTTAGTGGAAAACCACGCCCCAAATTCATCCGAAATTTTACTGGTGTCGAGATATACAGCGAGCACATATGAACTTGTTTCGGAATGAAAATACAGGAGATTGAATGGAAAATAATGGGACCCCTTTATGGACTGCCCGCGGGATAAGTAAATCCTTTCCAGGCGTACAGGCATTGGACAATGTCTCCCTAGACCTTTTTCCTGGTGAAGTCCATGCCCTTCTTGGCGAAAATGGATCAGGGAAGTCGACACTAGCAAAAATTTTTGCGGGTGTATTTCCCCCAGATGGAGGCGAAATCTTCCTGCGCGGAAAACATCAGCATTTTAGTGACCCAACCAAAGCTAGAAAAAACGGCGTCGCGACCATTTATCAGGAATTTTCGCTGGTTCCAACCCTTACGGTCGCGGAAAACATATTCCTGGGCAGCTATAAACTCTACTCCGGCAGCGGGGTAATTGACTGGAAGTCGATCCGACTTTCAGCCGTGAAAGTTCTTGAACAATTGGCGCTGGATATAGATCCCGACGCTGTCGTACGCGGTCTTTCAGTCGCGGAACAACAATTGGTCGAAATTGCCAAAGCCATCTCGATGGAATCATCCCTTCTAATTATGGACGAACCGACTGCCGCCCTAGGGCTGACGGAAACCGAACATCTGATGAAATTGATCCGTCGTCTCGCCAGCCAGAATAAAGCCATCATCTACATTTCCCACCGTCTGGATGAAGTATTCAAAATCGCCGACCGGGTCACCATCATCAAAGATGGACAAAAAGTCGGCACGTCGCCCGTTGCCGACTTAAATATGCGGGATGTGGTCAAAATGATGGTTGGCTTTGACATTGAACAGCACTACCCCAAAGAAGCGCATACCTATGCAGAAACATGCCTGGAAGTTAATCACGTCTATACTGCTCACGGTGTGCGGGATGTCAGCTTCGAGATCAAAAAAGGCGAGGTATTTGGTCTTGGGGGGATGCTGGGTTCAGGCAGGACTGAAATTGCCCGGGCGATTTACGGGATCGACCATATTCGACACGGCAGCATTAAATTATTTGGGAAAGAATTACGGGCAAAAAATACCGCTGAATGCATCAAGTTGGGTATTGGATTGGTGCCTGAAAACCGCAAGGTGGATGGTAATTTCTTTAACTTCGAGGGACCCAAAAACATCACCATTTCCCGCTTAACAGAGATATTACGGGGACCATTTTTGAACCTCTCCACGGAAAAAGCAGTTGGTGCCCGTTATGTGCAGAAACTGGAAATCTCTCCATCTGCCATGAACTGTTCCGTTCAATACCTGTCGGGAGGCAACCAACAAAAAGTAATCATTGCGCGCTGGTTATTTTCACAGGCGCAACTGTTGATCATGGACGAACCCACCCAAGGAATCGACATTGGCGCAAAATTGGATGTTTACAGGGTGATCAACGAACTTACTGCAAATGGAATAAGCATCCTGTTGATCAGTTCTGACTTCCCGGAACTGATTGCAATGAGTGACCGCATCGCTGTTGTCCGCGACGGGCAAATATTGAAAATCACCGACGCGCATGACATCTCGGAATTGGAACTGACCTGTCTTGCATCCGGAGTCGGAGTCGATGAAGAAGCCAGAACAGTCGAAAAATCAATGTAAGTGGAGATTGAGAGCATGATCAAAAAATTTTTCCAGACAACAATCGCCGGTCCAATTTTGGCATTGGTGGTGGTCATATTAATCGTCAGTATGGCAAGCCCTCGATTTCTTATGGCAGCCAATCTGAGCAATGTCTCCTTACAGGTGTCGATTGTGGCAATCGTCGCCATTGGGGCTACACTGGTGATTCTAACCGGGGGAATTGACCTGTCCCCGGGTTCCACAGTGGCATTGGTCTGTTGCACCCTTGCCATCCTAGTCAAAAACATGGGGTTGCCGCTAGCAGTCGGTATTTTCCTTTCGCTGCTTTTGGGCGTTTTTCTGGGATTCGTCAATGGCTTTTTGAGTACCTATGGAAAGATCCCGCCGTTTATTGTTACTCTGGCAACGATGTCCATCTATCGTGGTTTGGCATTTTTGATTACGAACGGCACGCCGATTTTCTCTGTATCCCCCCTGCTCGATCCGCTTTTCTACGGCAAGTTTTTAGGCATCCCGCTGCCGTTTTATTATGTGTTGGTGCTATACAGCATTACAGCGGTGTTTCTGCGATATACCATTCCAGGCAGAGCAATTTACGCCTTGGGAGGTAATGAATCCGCTGCAAGGTTGACCGGCATTCGGGTAAACCAGATCAGAATGTTGACCTATGTCCTGGCCGGGTTGACCGCAGCCATTGCCGGCGTTTTGCAAACCGCCTGGCTTAATTCGGGGTCGCCCAATTATGGCGCCGAATTGGGTTTGGAATCCATTGCGGCGGCTGTCATTGGCGGCGCAAGCCTGGTTGGCGGTTACGGCAGCATGTTCTCTTCTTTGGTGGGCGCTCTGATCGTTGCAGTCGTACAAAACGGGTTGAATCTCCGCGCTGTGCAGGCTTCCTGGCAGGAAATTACCATTGGCGCCGTCATTGTACTGGCTGTAGGCCTGGACATGTGGCGTTCAACTTTTGGAGGTTTTATCAATCGGCTACTTAACCCAAAGGGTGGTGAACAAATCGATTCAAAATCCGTCAAAACAACAGGAGACTAAGATATGTATACATTCGGAAGAAAACAAGGTTGTCGGATCAGTCTGGATTACACCTACAAGGGCATGAAGGTCGCCTTCCTGGAAAATGACCTGATTCGCGTTGGCGTCTTACTGGACAAAGGCGCAGATATTTTCGAGTTCACCTTCAAACCGCTCGATTTGGATTTCATGTGGCAATCGCCCATCGAAATGCGTCGACCGTTCACTGCGACCAGCGCGTTGCCTGAAGGTGCCTTCCATGATTATTTTTACGGAGGCTGGCAGGAAATTCTCCCGTCGGCAGGCTGGGCATCGGAGCCTTATCAGGGGACGTATCAGGGCTTGCATGGTGAAGTTTCATTATTGCCCTTTGAGGCGGCCATCATACAAGATACGCCCGGCTGCGTTTCTCTTCGGACACGGGTGCGGACGTACCGCTCCCCTCTGACACTTGAACGCACCATGTCCCTCCAACAGGATAAGTCCGCGCTCTTTATTCACGAAAAACTGGAAAACGAAAGCGACCAGGAATATGCCATCATGTGGGGACACCACCCCGCGATTGGGACCCCATTCCTGGATGAACATTGTGTTGTAAAAACCCCTGCCAAGAGCGCGGAAGTTCTGGCTTTTCATCAAAATGGATTGTGGGAACCGGGTGGCGATTACAGCTTCCCCATGGTACCCAACAGAAGAACCGGACAGTTGGAAGACATTACACAAGTCAAGCCCCGCAGTACAAAATCGGTGGACGTGGTGTTTTTCAAGGAACTTGCCGAGGGTTGGTATGTCATCAACAATCCGACCAAGTCCGCCGGGTTCGGCATGGCTTGGGATGAAAAACTCTTCCGCTATTTGTGGATGTGGCAGGTGTATGGCGGACATCACGACTACCCCTGGTATGGACGGACTTACAACGTTGCCCTTGAACCCTTCACCAGTTATCCCCCGGCCGGTGTGCCCAACGCCATCCAGAATGGGTCGGCGCTAATTTTGAAACCGAATGAAATCATCGAAACCGACATGACGGCCGTGGCATACAAGGGACATTACGCGACCAAGGTAAACCGCGACGGGACGATCGAAGAAGAACTTCCCATTTAATTTTTTGTGGTTGAATCAGCCTCCTCATACCAATCCGATCATTTGGATTGGTATGAGAAATTTATTTGATTAAG
>CAYLZI010000049.1:0-16710 GCA_964388215.1 uncultured Anaerolinea sp. | reverse complement strand
ACCCGTCACCATCCGTCAAAAGGTTATCTGCCAGTGCCACAGCGGAGACCAGCAGCGCCAGCACGAGCGCAAGGGTCAGGCTGATAGAAACTTTTTGTTTCATACAAACTCTCCTGAACAAACGAAAAAAGATTTGGACAACAAAAAAGGATTGAGGAACAAGCCGCTGGCTTTCAGGGTTGGTTCATAGACATCCCTTTGGTTAAACAAACGACCGACAGGCCCTGACGGGCCATGCCGGTTTCGCTATTGGCTTCCCCGGGACCTCGCCTTTTTTGTTGGAAAAAGGACAAGCGACCAGATACAGTCTCGGGTTCAACGCCGCAAAGGAGTATTCAGTTGTTCTTCCACCCCCTATGGGATGGCTCCAGGCGGCGGGATTGCCCCTCGCCACCGCCGCCTGCTGATAATACTGCGCATCTGGCCTCTGCCGTGTTGACCATAAGGTCAGGCATTTGGGGAGCGCAGGGAATAAATGGACGTTATTTCCAGATGCCTACATCGAGATGGATGGCGTAGAAGGCGTAATCAGGCACTTCGACCACCAGCATGCTGCCCTTGTAGGTCTTGAACTGGCCAGGCGCAGGCGCGTCGCCGGGGATTGCAGCATAGCCCTGAATTTTGACCGGTTCGCTCACGCTTTGCAGCATCCAGCCGCCGGTCAGGTTGATGGTGATGGTGCGCTTGCCGCCAACGGCTTCGGAAACCGTCACAGTGCCAACCGGGATGGTCTGGCCAGCCCAGATGGTCTGGGTGGAAGCCTTGCTGGTGTCAAAGATATACCACCACTGGCCGGGCGACATGATGTTGAAGCCGGTATCGCCGCCCCAGGCCGTTTCTTCCTGGAACTTCGGCAGGCGGCAGTTGACCGTCACCTTGGCAGAGTCGCTCAGGTTCAGGTTGCCGTTCAGGGTGGCCCAGTTGATGACTTCGAAACTGTAGAAGCCGCCGACATACAGGCCGGATTCCGCTGGCGGGCAGGCGAAGGCTTCGGGGAAGTCTACGGTGGTTGACACGCCAATCACTTTTTCGTAAGCGAATCGCTCGTCCTTCAGCGTGCCTTCATCGTAGCCGTCGAGATTCTCTTTCCAGTTGACCTCGGCGGTTGCTACCTGGGGCTTGTTGCCAACCGCAGTAACGGTGGCGATGTTCAGCGTGGCAGTGGCATCTGGCTGGGAGGCTTCGTAGGCGCAGACGACTTTATTGCCAGCCGGAACGGTGTAAGCCGGGCAATCCACATTAACCAGGTCTTCGCGCGCGCCGGTCAGCACATCTTCGAGGCTGAAGGTCTGCGGGATGAGGGCCGGGTTGGTGATGGTGATGCCGCCAGTGACGCGGAAATTCTTCGGGCCGCTGTCGTTTTTGGTGGCGACCACTTTCCAGATGGCGTTGAAGGTATCGCCGGGGAAGCCGCTGAAGGTATCCGGGGCAACCGATTTATCCAGTTCCCAGGTCACTTTGCGGTCCCATTCGCCGGCTGCGGTCTTCTTTACTTCGAGGGCCGGCAGGAGGCAGCGCACCTTGACTTCGGCGGAGGCTTTGAGGTCGAGCAGGTACGCCCAGTTGACTTCCGTGAATTCATACATGCCGTCTTCGTACAACTTCGGGTCGGCAGGGCACGAGAATTTTTCGGGGAATTCCACCGTGATTGACTCGCCAATCAACTTCTCGTAATCAAAGCGCGGGTCGGTCAGCGTGCCTTTATCGTAGCCAATCAGGTTTTCCGTGAATTTAACGCCGGCTTTGGCAATGGCGCCGCCCACATAGGATTTAACTGTGGCGGTGTTCAGAGTCGCGGAGGCGTCTTTCGGGAAGGCTCTGTAGGAGCAGACAAGGCTGCTTTTGGCCGCTATCTTAGCCGCCGGGCAAGTCACAACCGCCACCGTGCCGTCGTCAAGCATGTCCTCGACAGTGAACGGAACCGTGAAAGTGTTCGGGTTGGTGATGGTGATGTCACCGGTCACCTTGAAATTGCTCAGCGTTTCGGTCTTGGTGGCAACCACTTTCCAGGTGGAGGCGCCAAGGAATTCGCCAGCGTAGCCTTTGTATTCGGGCACGTCGACCGATTTTTCGAGTTTCCAATCGACAGCGCGGTCGTAACTGCCAGCGGCGGTCTTTTCGGCCTCGAGCGGCTTGTAGCCGGGGCAATAGTCAGAAATGACCAGCAGCGCGTTCTTGGCCAGTGACCCTGAGTAGACCACTTTCGCGGTTAACCTTTCGAGCGGATAATAGGGCGTGTTGAAGTGGATAGTCGGGCCGGGCCAATGGGTCCAAGGGTGCGAAATACCGTTGATAACAATCTGAGGGGGTGGTAACTTTGCAACTTTGCTAGTCCCGGTCAGCACCCAGTGCATGCCGCCCTCGGGCCCATACTTGGTGCAATCCATCGAATCGATTCCCTGGCCTTTCCAGGCAATTTCTTTTAGCGGCTGTGCTGTCGCCATCGTAGTGAGCGCCAGGGCAAGCACCAGGGCAATCAATAGCGCGAATTTGATTTTCTTGTTCATTTTACATTCTCCTTTATGTAAAAAAAACGTTAAATCAAGTGGGCTTGGATAAGCGGGTGGATGCATCTCTTTTTATTCACCTCCTTGTTATTTACTGTCATCCTGTCAAGTTAAAAAGCAAAGCGCGACTTTACAAAAACGCAAGGTTAATTACATGACGCATAGGGACAAAAAAAGTTACACCCATTGCGTTTATTCATCCATTTTCGACCGAACAAAAGGGGCAGAGGGCGCGGATGCGCCAGAATTTTCTGCGACCCCGACGCCCCAACATGCCGTTTAGACAGTTAGGGATTAAAACAAGCGACGACCGCCAGTAATAGCGGTCATCGTTTTTGCTGATTATTAGAAGCGGGGACAAAACACTACATTGCCCTGCTTTTTAGATGTCCCCTGTTTTGCCAAAGCAGGTTAGGCCAACATGCCGCGTGCCCAGTCACCAACCCACCAATAGCGGAAGTCTTGCCCCTGAGCCGCGCGCACCGCGCCGATGATGCCCACAACCGGCGCAATTGCCATCCCAACCAGGAAGACCGGGGTGAGCACGCAGGCCGCCGGGATGAGCAAAATGCCAACGACAACTGCCGAAAGCAGGCCGGTAATTGCCCAAACAATACCCAACCCATACCACCATAGCAGTTGGAATAAGAATGACTGCATGGCATGGTAAGCAACATACTTCGAGCGGTTATAAAACAGCAGGTAGATAACCAGCGCAACCACTGGACCAAGCACGCCAGTGAACAGGTTGACCAGCACGCTCAGGTGCGCCAACATAGCCCAGGTGCGCTCATCTGCCTGAGAAAGCGGCGCAGGGCCAGAAACGGGGATATGGTTATTGGTTTCTACGGTCATTTTTACCTCGATTTCATGCCCGGGTGGGCAAAATAGTGCCGTTGTGAACGGTGAATACGAACCGGCGCAAGAGCAGGCCGATATACTGGCTGGAAAAGAAATAGCAGAGCGCGTAAGAGGGTGTTCATACCCATACTTACGCGCCCTGCTGTGAAAGGTTGCGCAAAAATACCCGCGCAGTGCCGCGCGGGTATTTTGTGTATAACAAGAGATTAGGCCCAGCCCTGGTTCTTCACAAAATTGGTAATACCCGGCACTTCCACCGTCTTGCCCTGGTAGGCCTGGAACCCCAGGTAGAGCATGTAGAACCAAACCAGGATGCCAACGCAGAAACCGGAAGTAACGACAGCGGTGATTCCCAAGATGAGCGCCTGCGCATTATGCGCCTTGATAAACGGGCGGCTTTTCTTGTCTTCCATTAACATAAGAATGATGGGAACCAGCGGCGAGAAAATGTATGCAAGTAATGCCCACAGCTTATCATCGCTGGTGACTTCGGAACTGAAATTAGACATGAGATTGTGCCTCCTCTGAATGTGATTGGCAAAATTGTACAACCAAAACAAACAAAAAGCAACCGAAAAACAGGATATTTTGGGTAAAAAAACCGCCAGAAAGTCCTATTACCCTTCTGTTATATAAAATACCTGCGGGTATAATCGGACACATGAAGGAGAAATACCACCGCGCCATCACCGAGCAAGCCTTGCGCCCGCATTTCGGGCCTGCCGCGCTGGAAGAAATCGTCCGCGCCAACCTGGGGCAGGATGTTATTCGTTACCAATTTGGGCATGACCACTTTCACTATGACAACAATTCCTTCGCTGCTGGCGATGCCTATATTGAAGAACAGCGCCGGGCCGTTATCCAAACGCTCCAGCGCGGCGGGCCGGCCTCGCTCGCCCGGGCTGCGTTTGGGCGGCTGACTCATACCGCCCAAGATTTCTACGCCCATAGCAATTACATCGCGCTTTGGCGTGAGATGCACCCTGGGGCGGCGCCTGAAGCCATTGACCCGTATCTGTCCGAGGTGGTGAATGACTCTCATCTTATCTCCGGGCGTATCTACCCCCCGCTGGAATACATCTCGTTCCTTCCACTGCTTGCCCCCCTCGTCATTCCCCTTTTACCCCGCGATTCGCACGCCTGGATGAACAAAGACGACCCCTCCCGCCCCGATTTCGACTACGCCTACACCGCCGCCGTCAAACGCACAGAAAACGAACTCGAACAAATCTGCCGCGCCCTCACCCCTCAGCAAATTTCAGCCTTCCAAATGGACAAGGAAGCAAATGAGCAATCACGAAATCGCTAAATCACCCAATTTGTAAACTCCAAAGGGCTATAATAAAATGATGGATACCAAGACCCAACTAAACGAATCTGTAAAACAGGCCATGAAATCGGGCGACGAACTGCGCAAACGCACCCTGCGCATGGTGTTGGCCGCCATCAAACAGGCCGAAGTAGACCGGCGCATCACGCTAGACGAAGCCGCCGTGCTGGCCATCCTGCAAAAAGAAATCAAAATGCGCAAAGAATCACTCGAAGAAGCTCAAAAAGCCAACCGCGCCGATCTGGCCGCCGACGCCCAGGCCGAAATCGAAGCCCTTAACACCTTCTTACCCAAAGGTTTGAGCGCTGACGAACTGCGTGAACTGGCCCGCCAGGCCATTGCCGAGACCGGCGCATCTGCCCCCGCCGACATGGGCAAGGTCATGAAAGCGATGATGTCGAAAGTGGCAGGACGCGCTCCCGGCGACCAGGTCAGCGCCGTCGTGCGTGAACTTTTGCAAAAATGAGATGAATCACCCTCCCCGCTGGTGGCAGCAAGTCAATCGTCACGACTTTTTTGCCCTCATCCTGTTGGTAGTCACCGGGCTGGCCGCTTACGCCATCCTCATTCTCCCGGTTTCAGTCAGCGGGCCAACCCTTCCCGTTCGGGTTGGGCAAGTCGCGCCGCAAGATTACACCGCGCCATCGAACGGAGAATACATCAGCGACGCGCGCACCTCACTGGCGCGCGATTCTGCAGAACGCGCCATCGCCCCCATCTATACATCCCCCGACCCGGCCATCGCCCGGCGACAAGTCTCCCGCCTGCGCGCCGCGCTCGACCGGGTCGAATCCATCCGCGCCGATGAAAATATGCCGCTGGAGCGGAAATCTCAAGAAATGGGCGTCATTGACGATTTATCGCTCCGGGCAGAAACGGTGGAAAGCATCCTGCGCCTATCTGATACGCGCTGGAGCAGCACCCAACAAGACGCCCTGCGCGTGCTTGAATCTGTCATGCGCAGCGCAGTGCGTGAAGAAAACATTGCTGCCATTCAGGGAAATATCCCTTCTGTGGTTAGTTTTGCCTTAAGCGAAGAGCAGACCGCCATTGTTGTCGAACTGGCAACGCCTTTTGTCGTTCCAAATAGTTTTTTTAGCCCCGAACTGACCAATGCCGCCAAGCAAAAAGCCCGCCAGGCAGTGGAGCCAGTCACGCAGACTTATTTAGCCGGAGAAGTCGTCGTGCGGCGCGGCAAAGCACTGACCGAAACAGATATCGAAGCCCTCGAAAAACTCGGTCTGATTCGCCCGCGCAATACCGGCATGGAATATCTGGGCGGTGTTGCAGTTATCAGTGTGTTGATGACCTTTACCGCCTTTTACTTCCAGCGCCGCCGTCCATCTTATTACAGTGACGGACGCAGCCTGGTTTTGGTTGCAATCCTTTTCCTCCTCTTTCTCGCCGCCGCCCGCCTGGTCATCCCCGACCGTACCCTGCTGCCCTATGCTTTTCCCATTCCAGCCTTCGGGCTGCTCATCGCCACCCTGTTCAGCCCCGGCGGAGGGTTGATTCTTTCCGTCGCAATCAGCATCCTGGCGGCTTTTGGGCAGGTCAACGCGCTCGAACTGACCCTCTTTTACATGCTCACCTCCCTGCTTGGCGTGCTTTCGCTTGGCAAGGCTCACCGCATCAGCACCTTCATCTGGGCTGCGCTTATTATTGGGCTGACCGGCATTGCGGTCATTGTCGCCTATCGGGTTCCAAAAGCCAACATAGATTGGTTAGGATATTTACAATTAATAGGCGCGTGCATGTTGAGCGGCATCGCATCAGCCAGCATCGCCCTCATGCTCCAATACCTGCTGGCAGAATTCCTCGGTCTCACCACCACCCTGCGGCTGCTCGAAATCTCCCGGCCCGACGTGCCGCTTCTACAATACTTCCTGCGCCACGCGCCTGGCACCTACCAGCACAGCCTGATGGTCTCGAACCTGGCCGAACAAGCCGCTGAGCGGCTGGGGTTGGATACGCTGCTCGTGCGAGTCGGCGCGCTGTACCATGACGTAGGAAAAGCCGCCAACGCGCTGTTTTTCATCGAAAACCAGCTTCCCGACAACCTGAACCCTCATCACGACCTCGACCCCGAAACCGCCGCCGGCTTTGTCATTCGGCATGTGACCGATGGCGTTCAACTGGCAAAAAAATACCGGCTGCCGCGCAGAATTGTTGATTTCATGCTCGAACATCACGGCACGCTGCTGGCGCGCTATCACTATAACCTGGCAGTGCAGGCTGCCGGAGGTGATAAATCGAAAGTCGATGAATCCAACTTCCGCTACCCCGGCCCGCCCCCGCGCAGCCGCGAAACCGCCCTGCTGATGCTGGCTGACCATGTAGAAGCCCGCGCCCGCTCTGAGCGGCCTCGTTCCGAAGAACAAATCCGCGAATTGGTGCGAAAATCGATCGAATTTTGCCAAAAAGAAGGTCAATTAGACGATACCCGCCTCACATTTCGAGACCTGACTGTTATTACCGATGCGTTTGCAACCACCTTATTAGGCCTGTATCATCCCCGCATCCAATACCCCACACCCGAAACACCCGCCCCCGAAAACCCACCCACCCCCATTCAAAAAACCACCGAAAAAGTATGATACTCATCGAACATATCGAAAACCTTTCCCATGCCATCCCGGTTGAACTGGTCGAAAAAGCCGCCCAGACCGCGCTGGTGCAGCAATCTGCCCCGCCAACCGCAGAACTGACCATCGTTCTATCCAACGACGCCCAACTGCGCGAATTAAATCTTCAATGGATGGGGATTGACGCGCCAACCGACGTGCTCTCCTTCCCATCAGACGAAACCGACCCTGAAACCGGCTCCCGTTACTTAGGCGACATTCTCATCTCACTAGAAACTGCCGCCCGGCAGGCGGCCCACGCTGGTCATTCAGTGGAGGCTGAAGCGCAGTTGCTCGCCATTCACGGCATCTTGCACCTGCTGGGGCATGACCATGCCGAATCAGAAGAAAAAAACCGCATGTGGGCCGCTCAGTCCGAAATCCTGGGTACGTTGGGGCTAGGTCACATCCAGGTACGCGAGTAGGACGGATTAAAAATCCGTCCCCCTGCTTGGGAAATGCCAAATAATGAGAGAATTCATCAAATCACGCATCGCATCCTTTCGCTACGCCTTTCATGGCTGGCGGCACGTCATCAGCAGCCAAAAAAACGCCTGGATTCATGCCGCCGCATCCATCTGCGTCCTGATACTCGGCCTGTGGCTTTCCCTCCCCGCCAGCGACTGGGCCATGTTGGTCATCGTCATGGCAATGGTCTGGTCAGCAGAGTTTTTCAACACATCCATCGAAACAGTCGTAGATTTAGCCAGCCCGAACCACCACCCACTTGCCAAAATGGGCAAAGATGTGGGTGCCGCGGCAGTGCTTATCACCGCAGGCGCAGCCGTAATCGTCGGCCTGCTCATTCTCGGCCCACCGTTATGGGAAAAAATATCCTAACCATGCCTTCTCTCGCCCAAACCCTGCCCGCCAACGACCCCGGATTTCTGCGCATCGTCGCATCGCTGTGGGGCATCGAACTGAGCGCCCCAACCCAGGCCCAAGCCGCGCTCGAACTTGCCGAAGCCATGCTCGACGCCGAATTAATGGAAGAAATCATCACCACCCTGCCCGACCCGGCCCGGCTGGCCCTGCAAAGCCTGTTCGGCGCAGGCGGACGCCTGCCCTGGGTGCAATTTGCGCGCCGCTTCGGCGACATCCGCGAGATGGGTCCCGGCAAACGCGACCGCGAACAGCCCCACGCCCGCCCAAACTCTGCCACCGAAACGCTTTACTACCGCGCCCTCATCAGCAAAGCCTTCTTCGAAACCGCCTCCGGCCCGCTCGAATTCGCCTTCATCCCCGATGACCTTCTGCAAGCCCTCGAATTTATCGGCTTTGAACCGGGCGAATCACCAGAACCAGAACCAGAGCCTGAACCAGAACCTATCGTCTCGAAAATTGCCCCAGCCCAAACAACCAACACCGCGACCGAACCAGAATACACCGACCTGGCCGAACCCGAATACGCCGACATAGACGAAGTCATCTCAGACGACGAACCAGGCGACATCATCATCCCAACCGCCAGCGCGCGCAAACCGCCCGTCATCGGCCAGGCCGCGCCCCCGCCGCCTGCCGCCCCAAAATCGCTCGGGCGCGCCGCCACCCCTGCCGAAAAAGCCCACATCCAGCCCGCCAACGACTATATTTTGGATGATTTGACCACGCTGCTGGCCGCTCTGCGGCTCGGAATCGAACCTCCCGCGCTGGCAATTCCCACCCCCATCCTGACCGGGCTGCTAACAGCCTCCCGTTTAATCAGCTCGCCTCACACTGGCAGCATAGCAAAGAGCGACGGCCTGCAAACGGAATCCGTCAAAAGCTTCCTCGAATTGCCCCGCAGCGAAGCCCTGGCCTCCCTGGTCGAAGCCTGGCAAAGCAGCGAAACTTTCAACGAACTACGCCTGCTCCCTGGCCTGGCCTGCGAGGGCGCCTGGGACAACCAGCCGCTCATCACCCGCGAATTTATCCTCAACCTGCTCGACCCCATCCCCGAAGGCGTGTGGTGGAGCATCCCATCCTTCACCCGCGACATCAAACAAAAATACCCCGACTTTCAGCGCCCCGCCGGTGACTACGACACCTGGTTCATCAAACGCCTTTCAGGCGGCCAATACCTGCGTGGGTTTGCCCATTGGGACGAAGTAGATGGCGCCTTAATTCACTTCTTCTTTCAAGTGCTGCGCTGGCTGGGTCAGCTCGACCTGGCCGCGCCCAACGAATCCGCCGCCCCAACCGCCTTCCGCATTACCAGTGACGAATCGCGGGCTGCGAATCATGAAACTGCCAAAATGGTCATTGCCTCGAACGGCCAAATCACCATCCCCCGCTTGGCGCCTCGCGCAATTCGATACCAGGTTGCGCGCTTCTGCGATTGGGAGAGCGCCGCGCCCCACCCCAGCGAATACCGTTACCGCGTCACGCCCCACTCCCTTAAACGCGCCGCCGGGCAGGGACTCAAAGTCAATCACCTGCTCAGCCTGCTGGCAAAACAAACCGGCGGGCAGGTCCCGCCGGTACTTGCAAAAGCCCTCCAGCGTTGGGAAACCAACGGCAGCGAAGCCCGCATCGAGACCATCACCGTGCTCAAAGTGAGCAAACCCGAAGTCCTGAACGAACTGCGCGCCTCCAGGGCCGCCCGCTTCCTGAGCGAAATTATTGGCCCCACCACCATCGTCATCCAGAGCGGGGCCGAACCAAAAGTAATGGCAGCTCTGGCCGAATTGGGTCTGCTGGCCGAGATGGCAACAGACGCCCCTACGGCCTGACCGCAAACACCTTAATCCCCTCCCGCGAAGCGGCTGTAACGAATCGGTCATCGGGGCTAAAAGCCAGGGCCGTCACCCGGCTATCGAAGGCCTGGAAGTTTGCGCGCAACTCGAAGTCGGGCGAATACACGACAACCGAGCCGTCTGAAAGACCAAAGGCCAGCAGGTCTTCTTTCGTAGAATAGGTCATCGTGTTCACTTCGGCCTGGAACGCCAGCCGCGTCACCTCGCGGAGTTTGTACTGGGGCGGCTCCATCGCTTGTATAATCGTCAACCCTTGCCCCAGGTCGCGTTTAAGCAGCAAGAGCGTGCCCTGCCGGTTCAGCAGCAACGGTTTGAACAGAAAAACATCCGTTTGCTGGGCCAGGGTTTTGCCGCTGGCTTTTTCAAAGACCGTAATCACAAACGTTCTCGACAATTGCTGGGTGGTATAAGCAAAAAGCGACCGCGTTTCGGCAAAAGACTGGAACGCGCCACCCACCGATTCTGAGGCGCGAGTCCGGTCTCGGCGATACATATCTGCCGCCGCGCCGCGCACATCAATGAGATACCACTCCCCACTGCGATCCACCGCCTTCACGCGGTAATCGCCAAACACATCCAACATCGTCTCGCCGCGCCAGCTTTGCAGCAGCGTGCGGTTACCGCTCAAAATTTCTTTGAATGCGCTTGTATCAGAACTGAACACAAGGTTTTCGGCATCCTCGAAACAATTCTGCTCGCCAATGAATAATTTTACCCAACAGGCGGCATGCGTGGTGCTGACCAGCAGCATTTCATTGCTGATATAGCGAAAACCGTTGTACTCGCCCACGCCCAAGCCGTTGGTCGAATCTTCCAGGGTGAGTTCCTGCTCCCATGACGGCGGGAAAGGCGACAGGGAGTCCGTCTCTACCGCATCAAAGCGGAGATTGTTCCCCGATTCGATATCCCACTCAGAAGTTGTAACCGTTACCCGTCCGCGATTCGCATTCCAGGCAATGTTGACCCCCTGCAGCGTGCTTCCATCAATAAAAGATAGTTCCCACTGGCGCGCTTTACCGCCCGGCTGGGTCACTTCGCGGGTGGCTTTGAAGCCATCCACGCTGTAAATGCGCAGGCGGTTGCTGAAAGTGATTGCCAGCGACCGGGCATCGGGCGAAAGGGCAAAAGGTGTATCGTAGGCGGGCAAAATCAACGTGGAAGGGCTTGCCCAGGCTTCGGTATTATATAGCAGCAGGTTGCGCCCATCACGGGCAGCAAAAATGGCGTTATTTGCGCTAAATTGCAAATTGCCGAGTGGTTTTTCGCTGCTGAACACCTGCCGCCCATTTTGCAGGTTAAAGACGCGCAGGGTGGCGCCTTCAACAGCGTAAGCCAGAAATCGACCATCGGACGAGAGAATGACCAAGCCTTCATCTTCTTTTCCTCGGTAGGTTGTTTCGAGCGGGATGCCCAGGCGCAGAGTCTTCCACTTAACATCTTGCACATCGTAAACTTGCGTTTCCCAGCGCCCGGCATTGCGCGTCAGCACGGCAAACAGACTGCCATCTTGGTTGACCGCGAGACAGTGTTTGCAGGCAATAGAAGATGTGAAGATGTCGCGCCAATGCGCCAGCTGCGCGCCCGATTTGTCGAACACAAACAGGCCATTGCTGGTGCTGATGAACAACTTCTGACCATCGCCGCTTGGCGTAACCTGGCGGATTTCAGGCCGCATGGCCTGCCAGATAGGCGTTATCTGTGGGATATTTTCGAGCGCGATGGGCGGGAATCCCATGTCTATTACCTGCGTGCCGGCTGCGGCAGGGACATAGACCCTGGGCGTGGGCGTTAAACTGGGGGTGCGCGTAAAGGTCAGGGTGATTGTTGGAGTGAGAATTTCAGTCGGCGGCGGCGGGATGGTGGGGGTGATGGTTTCGGTAGGCGTGGGGGGAGGCGGGGTATAGTCGGGAGGGAGCGGGGTTTCAGTGGGGGTGGCCGATGGCGTAGGGGTGCTGCCAAAAGAAAAGCCTGGAATTCCCGCGCACGAGGCAAGCAAGAACAGCGAAACGAACACGAATAGGAACAGGGTAGGGTCTTTTTTCATACTATCCTCGCGCAGGTTGGGCTGGTTTTCTTTTGACGCACTCCCGTTTTTGGCGGGTCGCCCCTGTGGGTTTTTCCCGTTAAAAGCGGTAGAACCTCTTTTGAGTATACCGGATAAAATCGTCAGTCGCTCAGGTATAACCCGCCGGTGGATTCCATCCAGTCGGCGATTTTCTCCACCGCGCCGAGGAGATTGTTGTCGGAGATGTTCACTTCCAGTTTGGGCAGGGTCGATTCGGTCACCAGGCGATGAATCAGGGTTTGCTCTTCAGTGAAACGGTTCAGGTCGTTGTACTGGTCGGGTTTGCCTGAGACTTTGAGCCGCTCTTCGCGCGCGGCGGCAAAGGATTCGGGCGAGCGGTTCATAAAGACCAGGCGAAAACCCAACGGAACGAGACGCTGCTCCAGCCAGCGAAAATCGTAATCGCGCCCATAGGTTTGCAATTGATAGGCGCGAGTCGAAATGTGAAAGCGGTCCACAATCCACGAGTAATATTTTTGCAACTCGAACAGCCGCGCCCAGGTGTGGTAGGTTTCCATAGCCAGGGCTTCTTCTTGCGGCTCGAAGTTAATCAGCCCGCGCCCCCAGGGGTAGTTGGTGAAAGCGCACCACTCGCCAGAAATGAGCGGGGAGTGGTAACGATATTTGCGCGGCCCAACGAGGCGCGGGTGTTCGTTGAGCGCAAAGGCGATGTCGGTTTTGAAGGTCAGGCGCGTGCCTTCGAGGATGATTTTCGGTACGAGTTTGTTGCCCATTGGGGACTCCTTGTGGAATCGTACCACAGTTGCGCGCAGGCAGCGCAAGATGGCATCTTGCGCTACATTTCCCCCCAAGATAGTCCGAAATTCGTGACAAGACTCGGTTTTTAATATGACATTCATGACTTTTCTTGCAAAATCAGAGCGGATAAACTTGCAAAGATGTGGAGATGCCCGCCCTGCCCTAAAATACCCGCTTAATTGCGAGGGTGAGGGTATAATAGGTGGGTTTGAGTAAAATTTCACAAACAGACTTTATTCTCTCTTTACAAGGAGTTAACGAATGTCAAAAAAGCAAATGATTGCCATCGATGGCAACGAAGCCACCGCTTCGGTTGCGTACCGCGTTAGCGAGGTCATCGCCATTTACCCGATTACCCCCTCGTCGAACATGGGTGAATTCTCCGATGAATGGGCAGCCAAGAGCACCCCCAATATTTGGGGCAATGCGCCGCACGTTATCGAAATGCAGTCGGAAGGCGGCGCGGCGGGCGCGGTGCATGGCGCGCTGCAAGCCGGGGCGCTCTGCACCACCTTCACCGCCAGCCAGGGACTGCTGCTGATGATTCCCAACATGTACAAGATTTCGGGGGAATTGACCAGCACCGTTTTCCATATCGCCGCCCGCGCGATTGCGTCGCAGGGTCTGTCTATTTATGGCGACCATCAGGATGTGATGGCCTGCCGCCAGACCGGCTGGGCCATGCTGTCCTCCGGTTCGGTGCAGGAAGCGCACGATATGGCCGCGATTGCCCACTCGGCCACGCTCAAAACGCGCGTGCCGTTCCTGCATTTCTTCGACGGATTCCGCACCTCGCACGAGGTCAACAAAATTGAACCGTTGAGCGATGACGACCTGCGCGAAATGATTGATATGGAAATGGTGCAGGCCCACCGTTCCCGCGCCATGACCCCTGACCGGCCCGTGCTGCGCGGCACCGCCCAAAACCCGGATGTCTACTTCCAGGGCCGCGAAACGGTCAATAAATATTACACGGTCACGCCCGGCATTGTTCAAGAAACGATGGACAAGTTCGCCAAACTGACTGGCCGCCAGTATCACCTGTTCGATTATGCCGGCCACCCCGAAGCCGAGCGCGTTATCATCATCATGGGTTCGGGCGGCGAAACTGCCGAAGAAACTGCCAAATTCCTGGCCGAGAAGGGTGAAAAAGTCGGCGTGTTGCGCGTGCGCCTGTTCCGCCCCTTCGATATTACGACCTTCATTGCATCCCTGCCCAAGGCCGTCAAATCGCTGGCCGTGCTCGACCGCACCAAAGAACCCGGCTCGGCGGGCGAACCGATGTACCAGGATGTGTTGAGCGCTCTGTTCGAGACCGGACGCACCGATATCAAGGTCATTGGCGGGCGCTACGGCCTGTCCTCGAAGGAATTTACCCCGGCGATGACCAAGGCGGTCTTCGATGAATTGTCCAAACCGGCTCCTAAGAATCACTTCACGGTCGGCATTGTCGATGATGTGACCCACACCAGCCTGGACGTGGACTATTCCTTCAGCATCGAGTATCCCGAAACCGTGCGCTGCGTCTTCATTGGCCTGGGCGCGGATGGCACCGTCGGCGCGAACAAGAACTCCATCAAAATCATCGGCGAAGAGACCGACAACAACGCCCAGGGCTACTTCGTCTACGACTCGAAGAAATCTGGCACGCTGACTCAGTCGCACCTGCGCTTCGGCCCCAAACCGATTAAAGCGCCGTACCTGATTGCCAACAACACCGCCAACTTCGTGGCCTGCCACCAGTTTAGTTTCCTCGAACGCTACAATGTGGTCAAATTTGCCCAGCCCGGCGGCGTGTTCCTGCTCAACAGCATTTTTAGCAAAGAAGAAGTCTGGGATAACCTGCCCATCGAAGTCCAGCAGGCCATCATCGACAAGAAACTCAAGTTCTACAACATCAACGCCTACGATGTGGCCGAAAAGACCGGCATGGGCAGCCGCGTGAACACCATCATGCAGACCTGCTTCTTCGCCATTTCGGGCGTGCTGCCGCGTGAACAGGCCATTGCCGAGATTAAATATTCCATCGAAAAGACCTACGGCAAGCGCGGCGAAGCGGTTGTGAAGAAGAACTTCGAGGCCGTCGACCAGACCCTGGCGCACCTGTACGAAATCCCGGTTCCGGCAGCGGCTGCCAGCAAGATTGCGATGCGCGCCCGCGTTCCCGAAGCCTCGCCCGATTTCGTCAAGAAGACCCTGGCGCCCATCATCGTTCTCGAAGGCGAGGAAGTGCCTGTTTCAGCCATGCCCGTCGATGGCACCTTCCCGACCGGCACGACCCAGTGGGAAAAACGCAACATCGCGCTCGAAATCCCCGTTTGGGAACCGGATTTGTGCATCCAGTGCGGTAAATGCGTCTTCGTCTGCCCGCACGCTGTCATTCGCCACAAAGTGTACGATAAAGCCCTGCTGGCCGAGGCCCCGGCGACCTTCAAGCACAACGAATCGAAGTTCAAGGAATTCCCCGGCATGGCTTACACCGTCCAGGTCGCGCCCGAAGACTGCACCGGCTGCACCCTGTGCGTGGAAGCCTGCCCGGTGAAAGACAAGACCCAGGTGGGCCGCCGCGCCATCAATATGGCTCCCCAGCCTGCGCTGCGCGAAAGCGAAGTCAAAAATTGGGACTTCTTCCTGGAAATCCCTGAAGTCGACCGCACGGCCTTCAATCCCAACACCATCAAGAATTCGCAGCTGCTCCAGCCGCTGTTCGAGTTCTCCGGCGCCTGCGCAGGCTGCGGCGAGACCCCGTATGTCAAACTGGTCTCGCAGCTGTTCGGCGACCGCGCCCTGATAGCGAACGCTACCGGCTGCTCCTCCATCTACGGCGGCAACCTGCCCACCACCCCGTGGGCCTTCAACAAAGACGGACGCGGTCCAACCTGGAGCAACTCGCTCTTCGAGGATAACGCCGAATTTGGCCTGGGCATGCGCCTGACCCTCGACAAGCAAAACGAATACGCCCAATTCCTGCTCAAAGGCATGGCGGCGGAACTCGGCTCGCTGGCCGAAGAACTGCTCAGCGCTGACCAAAGCAACGAAGCCGGAATCAAGGCCCAGCGCGAGCGCGTCGCAGCGCTGAAAGCGAAACTGACCGGAAAAACCGACCCGAAATCCCGCGACCTGCTCTCCATCGCCGATGTGCTGGTCAAAAAATCGGTCTGGATTATGGGCGGCGATGGCTGGGCCTATGACATCGGCTACGGCGGCCTCGACCACGTTCTGGCCTCCGGGCGCAACGTCAATATCCTGGTAATGGATACCGAAGTCTACTCCAACACCGGCGGGCAGGCCTCCAAGGCCACCCCGCGCGGCGCGGTTGCCAAGTTCGCCATGAGCGGCAAGGGCATCTCGAAGAAAGACCTCGGCCTGATTGCCATGTCTTACGGGTATGTCTATGTAGCGCATGTCGCCATGGGTTCCAGCGACCAGCAAACCCTGCGCGCCTTCCTCGAAGCCGAAGCCTACGATGGCCCCTCCATCATCATCGCCTATTCGCACTGCATCGCGCACGGTATCGACATGGCCAAGGGCCTCGACCAGCAGAAACTGGCCGTCCAGTCCGGTCACTGGCCGCTCTACCGCTATAATCCCGACATGATTGCCCAGGGCCAGAATCCGCTGACGATTGACTCGAAAGAGCCGTCCATTCCGCTCGACCAGTACATCTACAACGAGACCCGCTACCGCATGTTGGTGCAGGCCGACGAAGCCCGCGCCGAAATGCTGCTCAAGAACGCCCAGGCCGATGTCAAGAAGCGCTGGGAATACTACAAGCAGATGGCCGCCATGCACTATGGCGACGGCAATGGAAATGGGAACGACTAATTAA
>CAYLZI010000048.1:0-16719 GCA_964388215.1 uncultured Anaerolinea sp. | reverse complement strand
CCAGCCCCACTTCGGGGATGAGCAGGTGGCGCGAGTAGCGCAAGATTTCATCTCTTGTTAGTTCCATGATGTTATCCGGTTATTCGGTTGTCTGGTTCTCCAGTTTCAAACCGGCAAACCGGAAAACTGGAGAGCCGATAAACTTCTCACCCGCCTGTTATTGAGGGCAGGATTTTGACCACGTCATTTTCTTTCACCGGCGTCTCCAGCCCGCTCAAATCTCGGATGTTATCGGCATTGACGAACAGGTTGATGTGGCGGCGGACTTGTCCACTGCTGTCGAAAATGTGGGGTTGAATGGCCGGGTGCTGGCGAACCAGGTCGGCCAGCGTTTCGGCAACGGTCTGTCCGCTGACGGTCACTTCGGTCTGGCCGTTGAGATAATATTTGAGCAGGGTCGGAACGCGCAGGGTGGGCATGGCGAAAGTATACACGGAAAAATGGAAATGGGGAGATGCCAGTCTTAAACATACACGCATACGGCCTGTTTTTTGGAAAAAACGCTGCTTGTGCTATACTCGTAATGCGGAATTCAGCAACAAAAGAACCGATTGATTAACCATCCAGGCGTTCTTTTTTTGTATCTATGGCTCTACCGTTTTTACCGGGAAAACCCGCAGGGGCGACCCGCCCAGCGCGGAAAATCATCATTTTATGTCAGTGTTCTCCGCGAAAACGCATCACGGTATGCCCTGACGGGTCGCCCCTACCCCGCCATCCCACCAGAAACGGGAGAGCCGTATCTATCTTGACAATGTCATATTTTCGCATAACTTTGCGCCCTCACTCTAACCCTCTCCCACCGGGAGAGGGGCTGGGGGTGAGGGAACAGAAGGCGATTTTTCGAATGTGACATTGTCAAACTATTTAGCCTGGCGCAAAATTACATTATTTTCCCTCACCCAAACCCCTTGCCTTCGGCACGCTTCGCAGTTCCGGTTGGAGATGGGCTTCTAAGCAGCGATAGCGATTTCGGGTGTCCCATCTCCCACCGGGGGAGGGCTGAATGCTATCTTTTTTCGGAGAAACGGCTTTATGTCCCACAACCAGCGCGCAGTATTGGAGTTGCTCTACAAAGTCAGCCGAGAATTTGCATCGGCGCTCGATTTGCGTACTGTCTTGACGCGAGTCCTATTCGCAGCGCTGGATAATGTTGGTGGTGAGCGCGGCACCATTATTGTGATGGATGACAATGGCCGCGCTGTTGATTCTGCCATTGCCTACGGCAACCAATTGCGCGAAAGCACCACCCTGCATCTGCGCGAAACGGTCGAGCGCGGCCTGGCTGGGTGGGTGGTGCGCAATCGCCGGGCCGCCCTGGTTCCCGATACCAGCAAAGATGAGCGCTGGCTGCGGCGCGAAGATGATGCAGTTGACCGCTCTGGCGCAAAATCGGCCATTTGCGCGCCGCTTATGGCGCGCGAGAAGGTGGTTGGGGTGTTGACCATCGTCCACTCCATTCCCGAAGCCTACAACGAAGAACATCTCGAACTGATGCAGGCCATCGCCGACCAGGCCGGGATTGCCGTTCTGAATGCCCGCCTGTTCTCCGAAAGTCAGCGCCAGGCGCGGGTGATGAGCGTGTTGGCCGAAGGCGCCGCCAACCTGAGCATGTCGGTGCGCATGGATGATATTTTCGAGGGCATCCTCTCTCAGGTTAAACAGGCGCTCCAGGTGGAAATTGCCGCCCTGGCCCTTCTTGACGGAGAATCAGCTATTTTTCGCGCCGCCAGCGGTTTGCGCAGCGAGGGACTCATCCTGCGACGCGTCAAAATTGGCGAGGGGGTTGCCGGGTTGGTGGCGCGCGAGGGGCGCGGTGTTGTCATTCCGGCGGTCGCTTCAGAGACCCTGCTTTCCGGCGCCGAAAAAATCCCTGGCGTATGTGTGCGCGCTCTGGCCTGCGCGCCCATCCACTTTCAGGGAAAAGTCATTGGCGTGCTTGAAGCTTTCAATCCCGTCAACAAGGCATTCGACCCCGATTCATTGCTTGTGTTGGCCGGCCTGGGTTCGCTGGCTGGAACCGCCATCCAAAATGGAGAGTTGTTCCAAAGCCTGGACCTGGCCCGCAAACGCTACCTTGACCTGTTTGACGACAGCATTGACCCAATCGTCATCACCAACCTGGATGGGAAAATACTGGAGGCCAACCGCCAGGCATCGCAATTCTCCGGCCACCCGGTAGAAGACCTGAAGCAGTTCCTAATTGGACAAATGCACGATATCAATTTTGAAAAAACCGGCTCGGCGTTTGAAAAAATCAGTGAAGAGACGCTGCATTACGAATCCACGCTTTATAGCCAGCAAGGAACGACTTGCCCGGTGGATGCGTATGTGCGCAAGGTGACTTTCGATGGGCAAGAAGCCATCCAGTGGATGATGCGCGACATCCGCGAGCGCAAAGACCTGGATTTGTTGCGCGAAGACCTGGCGGCCATGATTTACCATGACTTGCGCTCGCCGCTGGCGAACGTCCTTTCGAGCGTGGAAATGCTGGGGGTGAGCATCCCCTCTTCAGAGAAAGAGACGACCGTGCCCATCCTAAAAATTGCCCGCCACTCCATCGAGCGCATCCAGCGACTGATTAGTTCTCTGCTCGACCTGAACCGGTTGGAACAAAACCAGCCTGTCTCTGAATGTCATGCCATTTCGCTTGATTCCCTGCTCAGCGATGTGCTTGAAACGGCCCGCCCTGCGCTGGAAGGCCGAAATCAGACGGTTGAAATCAGCGTGGAAGCCAATTTACGCGAATTGTTGATTGATTTAGATATGATTCGTCGCGTCCTCATTAACTTGGTCGAAAACGCCGCCAAATATACCCCGGTTAACGGCCACATTGTTATTAGCGCAGCCCAAGCCGCCGAAGAAAACTTCATGCAGATTTCTGTGCAAGATGACGGCCCTGGCATTCCCGAAATAGACCGCGAACGCATTTTCGATAAATTTACTCGCCTGAAAAATAAAACCGGCGCGCGTGGGCTGGGCGTGGGGTTGGCCTTTTGCAGACTTGCTGTTCAGGGGCATGGCGGTAAAATTTGGGTCGAATCGGCTCCTGAATGCGGAGCAAAATTTGTATTTACCCTGCCAATGGTAGCGTAGCGCAAGATAATATCTTGCGTCACAAGAGCAAAGTCATATTTTTTGTTTAATCAGGAGATGTATGCAAACCCTTGCGCACCAGGTTTTTATTGAAGAAGGATATCCCGGCGTAACGCTGGGGGCCATTGCCTTGCCGCATGGTCTGATTCAAATTGACGCGCCGCCCTCGCCCGAAGATGGGCGCTCATGGCGGGCCGCCTTGCTTGGCTTGAACAGCGGTGTAGAACGTCTGCTCGTCAACCTCGATGCGCACCCTGACCGGACGTTGGGCGCGCGTTCGATGGATTGCACCATCGTAGCGCATGAAAACACCGCCCGCGCCTTTCGTAACCGCCCCAACACCTTCAAGGCTCAGGGCGATGAAACTGGCGCAGACTGGGAATCGGTGGCCGGGCTGGGCAGCGTTCGCTGGGCGCCTCCAGAGATTTCGTTTACCGAGCGAATGGCTATCGAGTGGAGCAATTTCCCGGTACTCCTCGAAAGCCATCCCGGGCCTGGTATTGGGGCTTCATGGGCTATTTTGCCTGAAGCAGGCATTGTCTTCGTCGGCGACCTGGTTTTGAAGAATCAGCCACCCTTCCTGGCGCAGGCCAGGTTGCCCGAGTGGCTGAAATCCCTCAAAATTTTGATAAGGGAATATCAAAACTACACCATTGTCAGCGGACGCGGCGGCATTGTGCCATACCATGTCGCGCAAACTCAATATGAGCAATTAGAGCAAATTCACACAGAGATGGAAACCCTGGCGAAAAAGCAATCTGGCCCCGATGCGGTGGAAGGCCTGGTGAGTCCGCTTATTGCCAGCCTGAAAATGCCAGGGCAACGGCAAAAACAATACGCCCAGCGGCTGGCTTATGGTTTGCGCCAGTATTACACGCGCTTTTATCTCTCAACTGGCAGCCCGGAATCCTTTGATGAATAACGCCGCCAATCCATACCAGCCTGTTTTTGAACTGACTCGCGGCGAGATTGTCGAATCGGTTCACTTTGGCGCGTTTGCAGTGGTCGATTCGCGCAGAAATCTGCTCACTTCGGCAGGCGACCCGCAAATGGTCACTTTCCTGCGCTCCAGCGCCAAGCCCTTCCAGTCCCTGCCTTTCATAGAACGCGCTGGGCATGAAAAGTTTGGCTTAACGCCCAAAGAAATTGCGCTCATGTGCGCCTCGCATTCTGGCACCGATGAGCATGTCGAAACCATCCAGTCCATGCAGGCCAAAATTGGGGTTGGCGTTGGTGACCTGCTGTGCGGGATGCACGACCCAATGCATCAGGCCACCCGCGACGCCATGCTGTTGCGCAGCGAACAGACCACGCCCTACCGCCACAACTGCTCTGGTAAGCATACTGGCATGTTGGCGCATGCCCGCCTGCGCAATTTGCCAACCGAGAATTATCTCGATTTCGACCACCCCATTCAGGAAAGTATCTTGCAAGCCTTCGCTGAGATGTGCGACATTTCGGCAGGAAAAGTGGAACTGGGCATAGACGGCTGCTCCGCGCCCAATTTTGCCGTCCCGCTTTATCATGCCGCCTACGGATTTGCCCGTTTGTGCGACCCGCTTGACCTGGAGACGAATCGCGCTGCCGCCTGCCGCGTCATCGCCTCGGCCATGATGACCCATCCTCATATGGTGGCCGGGCCAGACCGTTTCGATACCCAACTGATGCAGGTTGGGGCAGGAAAGATTGTCGCCAAAGGCGGCGCGGAAGGTTACCAGGCAGTTGGAATCTTGCCAGGCGTGCTTGCTCCCGATTCTCCTGGCATCGGCATCGCCATTAAAATCAGCGACGGCGATACCAATGACCGCGCCCGCGCTGGGGTCGCCTTATCCATCCTGAAGTCTCTCGGCGCCTTGGATGATGCCCAGCTGGCCCTGCTGTCAGATTATGGCCCTGTAAAACAACTTTACAACTATCGCAAACTTCACATCGGCGAAAGCCGCCCAACGCCGCAATGCGGAATTTATTCCGCATTATAGAAGCGCGAAATGTTATTTCGCGCCACGCCATGGAGACTCATGGATTTACCCGCCAAAGCCCTCGCCGTTCACCAATCCCTGCTCGCTTTTTACGGCGAGCCAATCTGGCGCAACCCGCTGCCCGCCATCGATGAACTGGTTTCCACCATCCTTTCGCAGAACACCAACGATGTCAACCGCGATAAAGCCTTCGACGCTTTGCGGCAGCGATTTCCGACCTGGGAATTGGTTCGGGATGCGGACACGGCTGAAGTGGTCGAATCGGTTCGTGTGGCGGGGCTGGCAAACCAGAAAGGGCCGCGCATCCAACAGGTGCTGCGAGAAATCACCCGCGAACGGGGCCATCTCGATTTATCCTTCCTCAACGAGTTGCCGCTCGAAGAAGCCCGCGCCTGGCTGATGAAATTCAACGGTGTAGGCCCCAAAACCGCCGCCATTGTGCTGTGTTTTTCGCTCAACCGGCCTGCCTTTCCGGTAGATACACACGTTTATCGCGTAATGGGACGCCTGGGACTGCGCCCAGAAAAAATGTCGGTAGAAGACGCCCACCCATACCTTGAATCGCTCCTGCCGCCCGAAACATATTACGCCGCGCACCTCAACATCATTCGCCTGGGGCGCGAGGTTTGCCAGGCCCGCAAACCGAACTGCTCCGCCTGTCCGCTGGGCGCGATGTGTGACTTCGCGTAACTGTCTGCCCACCCTCGCCCCCGGCCCCTCTCCCGCCGGGAGAGGGGAGAGAGCAGAGATGAATGGCCTGCGAATTACGCGGCGGCTTCTCAATGCTCGAATATCGAATATCCAATACGAATATCCAACATCACACGAGGTTCTATGCACATTCTGGTTACAAACGATGACGGCGTGCAGGCGCCGGGGTTGCTGGCGCTTGCTCACGAGATGCGCAAGTTGGGAATGGTGACGGTGATGGCCCCAGACCGCAACTGGAGCGTTTCTGGACATGCCAAAACAATGGATAAACCCCTGCGGGTGCGCGAGGTAAAACTGGAGGACGGAACACCTGCCCTGACCAGCGACGGCTCGCCGAGCGATTGCGTGGCTCTGGCCCTGCTGGGGGTGGTGAAAGAAAAAATAGATTTGGTGATTTCGGGTATTAATCCAAATGCCAATATCGGCCACGATGTGACCTATTCTGGCACGGTTACGGCGGCTATGGAAGCGGTCATTGCCGGGGTGAAAGGAATTGCTGTCTCACTCGACTCAAAACCCGGTAGTAGTAAACTGAATTACGGCCCGGCAGCGCGCGCCGCGGCCCAAATTGCAGCCAGGGCAATGGCGCAGGGGCTGCCAGAAGGCATCTTATTGAGTATCAACGTGCCGTACCTGAGGGATGACGAAATTAAAGGTATTCAGGTTACGCGCCAGGGGTTGCGCGTTTACCGCGATGCGCTAGACGAGCGCCGTGACCCACGTGGACGTCCCTATTATTGGATTGGCGGCGAGTGGCCGACCGGCGTGGATGAATTCGGGACGGATTTTGGGGCCTTGCAGGCCGGGTTTATCTCCGTTACGCCGCTGCAACTCGATTTGACGGCGCGGGATGCGCTGGAAGGGTTAAAGGGCTGGTGGGAGTGATATGTCACTTTGCGAAAAACGCATTCTACAGAAAATTTCAGCCTTATATGTCTTGCTGCCTTCTCTGTTCTTTGCTTATGGATGGCTGAGATTCCCATTTTCTGTCATCACATCAGGCATCATCATCGTTTCACTGGTAGTGCTGGGCGCGGGGTTGGTAAAAACTCTGCAAGAAGGTCTTTCAAAAAAAATATTTCAAATGTCATTTTGGAAGCCTTTCCTGGCTGCGGGGCTGGTGTTGGTCGTTTGGCTGTCACTTTCAGGGACGGGCGGGGTTGGGTTCCAAAATGACGATTACCCGGCCAGTAATGCCTTGCTCAAAGATTTAATCGAGCAAGAATGGCCTCTGCGCGCCGAGATAGAGGGCAAGAGCATTCCAATTGTGTACTACATGGGCTATTTCTTGCCAGCTGCTGGAATTGGGAAGTTGTTTGGGTGGGGCGCTGCAAACATTTTTCTGTATGCCTGGACGTTATTGGGCATATCGCTTGCATTTGCCTGGTTTGCGCGCATTGGGCGCATTACCCTGGCAGGCCAAGGAGCCAAAGCGCTGCTGTTTGCGTTATTTTTCTGCCTGGCGGGCGGGCTGGATGTGCTGGGGCATTATGCGCTTACTACCCACCCTTTTCGCCTGCACAGTCACGTCGAGTGGTGGGCCGATTTTTTTCAGTATTCTTCCATGACCACCCTGTTGTTCTGGGTTCCGCAGCACGCCATTGCCGCCTGGATTTCAACCGGAGTCCTGATTGACGCGATTCTCGAACCCGACGAAGTACAAATTCCCGGCATGATGCTGGCTGCCAGCATACTTTGGAGTCCGTTTGGGATTTTAGGAACCGCGCCTTATCTGTTGGTTTTTTTTGCGCGTTATTTACTCTCGCAAACCGGGCGGGCCTGTTTTTTCCGAATCGAATCTATTCTGTTCAACATTGCATCGCTTTGGCTGGGGGGCGTATATCTTCTATACATGCAGGCCAATCAGTTCAAATTCCCGGTTGGATTCGTTTGGGAGACGGTGCGTTACAAGTATCAACTCACGATGGGGCGTTCCATCATCACCTTTGGCGTAATTGAGTTCGGCATGTTGGCTGCGCTTGCCTTGTTGTTGATTGGCGCGGGAATCTTTTTCAGAGCGAAATCTTGTCAAGGCGGGTTTGTTGTTGGGATGTGGAAAAGGTGGCAGGATACGCTCTGGCTGGATTTCAAAATTCAGCCCGCCTTTCTGGCGGTTTTCCTGTTTACGCTGGTTGTTTTAGCACTGCTCCCTATGTTTCGCATGGGAAAACACAATGACCTGGCGATGCGCGGCTCCATTCCATCCCTGTTTATTTTTTTCTCGTTCATCGGGCACGTCATTTTTGAATCCAGCGCAGAAGTGCGCCGTAAATTGAGCGTGGTCTATATCACCATGCTGCTGGTGCTATTGCTCAGCTTTTTCCCTGCCGTCGCTGAGATTGCGCGCTCGGCTAAGAATTATCAGATTGGCCCGCCTGCCTATGAAACCGTCCAAAGCACGGCAACTCTGGATGAGCTTTTTACAATTACGCAAAGGTTGGGGGACGAAGATGCGCGTTTTTATCGTTGGATTGGAAAATAGCCGGCCGCCTTTCGCATTCCCAATTCTGGTTTCATGCTCCATCAGGTGTTGAAGAACCAGTATGCTCCGTATAAATTGATCAGGATGCTGAGCGAAAGCAGCGCAAAAAAATGCCAGGGAATCCTGTCACGCAGCGCAGCTGCCAGCAAAAGGATTAATGGCGCAATTACATCGAGTATGTAGCGATAACCAAATTGGCGCGAGCCGGTATTGTGGTACATAAGCAGTAACCCCAACCCGCAAAAAACAGTTGCCCAGGCACCCAAAATCCACCACTGACGCTCATAACGGCGGAACAAGTAAAAGAATACCGGAGTGACCAGGAATATGCTCATGCCATTGCCAGATGGCTGAATTGGCCAGCGCGCATCTGGGCGGATAAGCGGAAAATTGAATAGCATGACCCGCAAATTGGAAAGAATAAAATGCGGAGAGAATAAGCCATGCGTCTGCGCATTGGCAATAATTTCCGGGTCGCCGTTGAGCGTAGTATACCCAAAATCGGCAAACGTTCCAAAACGCGCGTAGTTATACATAAGCAGGCCGATAATTGCCAGTAGAATGGGCGCGGCTGATTTAATGGCCCAAGCCATCATCTGCTTAATGGCGGATGGATTGTCTTTCATCATCTGCGCAGCAATAGCAAAGACAAAAAGCCAGCTAATGATGCTGTTTGGGCGGGTTGCTACGGCAAGCCCGATGCTGACACCCACAACCCACGGAGACCAGGATTTCAGGGTTGCAAAAGCGGCAAAAGCAATCAACGACACTGCAACAATTTGGCTGAGAAACCAGGCTTGCCCGCTAAGTCCTACCCATAGGTGAGGGGTGCCGAAGGCAAATAGCGCAACCAACCAGACCATGTAATTGTGCGAAAGATTAATCCACCCCAATCGGCGCGTCTGTTCAAGGATAAGGAATAGCAAAACACTATTTAATGCGCTGAACGCAATGGAAAAAACATGACTGCTGATTGCGCTTCCCCCGATAAGATAAGCCAGCGGCATCATCAGGATGGCTGGGGCAGGTGGCATTGGGACGTACCACTTCCCATCAAAAAAAACCAGGTCATACGTTTGGGCAGGGTTTTCCAAATAAAGTTTTCCCTGAACGAATTGTTCAGCCAATAAATTGAAATAGGTAAAGCGCGTTTGATATTCCCCTCCCACCCAATGAAACAAATATTGATAAGAAAAAAATATGACGAGAAAAATAACAAGCGCCAGGAAAACCCGGTCCAAAATTTCCAGGGAAGCACTCTTATTTAAATCGGTGTAAGACAACCTGAATAAAAAGGATAGCACAAAACCGAGCATGACCAGCCAGGATATAAATCCTGCCATGCGAAGCCGCAGCGGTTCTAAAGAAGTCAGTGTTTCTGCGATGGGGGAGAATATGAATAATAATGTAGCAGCCGCAATTAAAGTCATAAAATGCAACACGGCCATTACAACCCCGGAATTTTTTGAAAGCAGGTTATCCATTCGCTTTTCAAAGCGCTCCTGATTGGGCAAGATTTGCTTGCCAGCCAGGAGCGCTCCAACTGCATTCAGCAACACCAGAAGTAAAAAAAGTGCCCCAAAAGCTAATCGCGCGCGCGATAAGCCGAGCAGGTATTGGCTGTCAGAGTCAGACGGTTGACGAAAAAAGGACGCCAACAAAGCAATTCCCGCCAGCATTGTGAACGTCAAAAGCGTAGCAGTAAGATATCTTTTGTTACCCCGGAAAAGTTTCGAGTTGAGTAGATGATTCATCACTCGCTGATTGTATCAAAAACTTATTGCTTGTAAGCCAGGTGACTGCCTTGCTAATAGTTTCAAATCGTAACCACCTTGACAATGTCATATTTTCGCATAACTTTGCACTCTCACCCTAACCCTCTCCCTTTGGGAGAGGGGCAATGCTACTTTTATCAGAATTCTCCCCTCTCCCACCGGGAGAGAGCCGGGGGTGAGGGTGGGTAGGCAGTTATGCAAATTGACTATATTAGCAAAGTTTTTCTTCAACAACTGTGGTCGTATCTGGCAGGTTCGGGACAAGGCACAGGAATTCAAACGGCTCATCACCGGTGTTCTGATACCAGTGGGGAATCTCTGCCGGGATAAAGACGACATCGCCTTTCGCAACATTGAAAACCGCATCGCCAATCCCAATGCGGGCTGTGCCGCCCAGCACATATTGCTCATGTTCGACTGTGTTGGTATGACGCGGCATGCCTCCGCCAGGCTCCATTACAAAGCGGCGCATGGCAAAGTGCGGGCCTTCCTGGGCTGAAATTAGCACCTGCCGGGTTGTTTTGACGCCGCTGGGGACAACGGTCACTTCCACATCGCTTGTTTTTCTAACAGACATGTTTCCTCCTTGCCAGGCGGTCAATTTAGCCGCATGTTGTCACTGTTCCAGCCCTGACGTGCCAGAGCGTGGATTTTTGCACAAATTCAGGCGCGAAAAAGTGCTCGTCGGTGGTGGTGAGTAGAGACTGGTCAGGCTCAGAAAGAGTAGCGAGCAAATCAGCGCGGCGCTCACTATCCAGTTCGGCCATCACTTCATCGAGCAAGACGACCGGCCAATCTCCAGTTTTTGCTTTCATCCAGGCCACTTCGGCCAGTTTTAGCGACAAAAGCGTGGTGCGTACCTGGCCCCGCGAGCCATAATCGCCCAGGTCTATGTTATTTGCAATAAATCGCAGTTCGTCTCGGTGCGGGCCAATCGTGGTGATGCCGCGATGAATCTCCTCCGGGCGCAGCCTGCGCAGGGACTCATGGAATCCCTTTTTGATGGCGGGCAGGTCTAACCCAGAGCGGTCAAACGGAGAGTCGATGTTGAGGGAAATCTGCCCGTTGGGGCGCGGCAGTGGGTCAAAGGCGGGGCGGTAAGATAGCCGCAACACTTCCTGACCGCGTGTCAGGTTCAGGTGCGCGTGTTTGGCAAATCGCTCTAACTCTTGAATGGCTTGGATGCGCCATAAGACGAGTTGCGCGCCTGTTTCCACCAGGCTGGCATCCCAAAAGTCTAATTGCGACTGGTCGCCGCCGCGTTCGGCCAGCAACTTGAGCAAGGCGTTGCGCTGTTCGAGCGTTTTTTGGTAGCCGCTGAGGGATTTTGCATAGCCGGGGATGGTTTGGGCCAGCGATAGGTTCAAAATGCGGCGGCGTTCTTCCGGCCCACCCTCCAATACCTGCGACATCTGCGGGATGTAGAGCGCGGCGTTGAACTGTCCAATCACCTCGCTGATGGGCCGCTTGACGCCATCGAGCAGCACTTCCTTGCGGGCGCGCTGCCCGTTCAGAACTCCCACCGGTTCGACAATGATACGCGCCTCGATGCGGTGGCGCCGTCCCTGGCGCTCATAATCGGCCACAATGCGCGCTACTGCCAGTTTTTCTCTGGCGGCGACGAAATTGACCAGTTGACGGTCGGTATGCGTTTGGAAGGATGCAAAAGTAGCAAGGAAGTAGATGGCCTCCAGCACGCTGGTTTTGCCCTGCGCGTTGCTCCCTACCAGCAAAACAGCCCGCCGTGGAACATCCAGGTCCAGGCGGGCGAAGTTGCGAAAGTTGGTGAGCGAAAGATGGGTGAGGTACATGCCAAATTGCGAATTACAGATTCCGCGACATGCGATTTGTAATCCCGTATCTCCTACACATTATCTTCCACCGGGCCTTCCGGCTTCCAGATTTTGGCGGCGAGGTCGGTAAACAGGACGCCGTTTAAGTGGTCAATTTCATGTTGGAAGATGCGCGCCGTCCAGTCTTTGAGTTTGAGCGTGACGGGCTGCCCGCGCCGGTTTTGGCCTTTGACGGTGATTGTATCGAAGCGTTCCACCTCGCCCAGGTAGCCAGGGATGGAGAGACAGCCTTCGGCGCCGGTAACAGTTTCAGCGGAGGCGCGGGTGATTTGGGGGTTGATGACTACATATAGGCGCTTGGGCGCGGCTTCAGCGTCCTCCCGCTCCTCATCTTCTTCCTTCTCAAAGTATTCTACGACGATGATTTGTTCCAAAACGCCAATTTGCGGCGCGGCCAGCCCAACCCCGGGCGCTTCGCGCATGGTTTCGACCATGTCATCTATGAGCGTTTGTAGTTTGTCATCAAACCTGGTTACTTTTTGCGCTTTGCGGCGCAGTACAGGGTCTGGGACGGTTACGATTTCACGAATAGCCATGCTTTTCTTCTACCTTTACAAAATTTTACTGATAATTTCCTGCTCGATTTTACCCCATCCCGTTTCGGGGACTTTGTTAATCTCGGTTGGCCTGCTTGCGCTCTTCTTCGATTTCCTGAATTGTTTTGTAATAGTAAGCCAGCCACTCGGCCATGCGTTCGCGCTCTCCGGCTACATCAGATTCTTTTTTCTTTTGCAAACGCACTTGCAGGCGGCGAACGATGTCTTGCTGGACAGTGGGCGGGTCTGCTACATCATCAAAGTCGAAGTTAGTGCCGCCAACAGAGATGTAAACTGTCCCATAGTTTAACAGAATCTCGATGATGCCGTTGCGTTTGTATTCCGTGCTGAGGATGCCATCGAGCGGGGCGGCTTTGCGGTCTTCTACCCCAAAGGGCTTTTTGTATACGTCAATAATCTGGTCGGGCGTTACCTGGTAGATGTCGTTCTTCCAGTCTTCGTAGCCATAAAACCCCCACAGCGCAAGCCCCGCCAGCGTTGTAAATAGAATAAAAAACAGCCAGAGCGGCATGGGGCCGAGCAAGATTGGGTAGGCAATGAGGGAGGCCAATACCAGAAGCATCCCGCCTGATTGTGGCAATGTATTGCGAATCAGAACAAACCAGTGTTTGTGGTAAATTACAGTTCCGCCATCTTCCTGCCGCATTGGGAATAGTTTATCCCAGGTCGTTTTTACGCCGCTTTGCGGTACGGGTGGAATGGGTTTGGGCATGGGCGGAGGCGCGGGTAAATCACGTTTTTGCGCGCCCAACTTGGCGCGGATGGTGTTTTTGATGCTCTCTTCATCCATTTTGCGCACCTCTTGCTTGGTGCGATTCCAGTACTCTTCTATCATGGCTGCTGCTTGCAGAGGGTGGCGCACATACGTCATGCGGATTTGCCCAACAAACGTACGCACCACGACTGTGCCGTAATCAAAAAACTGGCGGCCCCAATAATCTGCTTCCATGTTGACCGACAGGATGGTGCTCATGGGCGCTTCCTGGCGATTGTCATACAGGCCGATTACCTTTTCCAGGTAAACCACGCGCTGGTTGGTGACAACGTAGAAGTCGTTGCTCCAATCCAGGTATAGCCAGGCTGCCCAGGCCAGCATGAGGATAAATAGGAAACCGCCCAGCCCTCCGGCTGCCAGGCCAATTGGCAGACCAGACGCGGTGTCTTCCAACGTAAAGCCCATCCCCAAAAAGCCCAACGCAAAAAACAAGCCCAGCAAGGGCCAGACCAGCATACGAAGCAAGACAACGTAGTGCTTGCGCGCCAGGAAGTAGATAACTTCATTTTCCGAGAGCCAGGCAAAATTAAGGTCGCTGGCCAACTGGCGGCTGTCCATCATTAAGTCGAAGTTATTCCACAGGGTTGGGATTCGGCTGAGGAGTTTTTTGAACTCTGCGCGGTACAAAATTAGCAGGGTTGTGCCGGGTTCGGCCTTGGCCGTTGCATTGCGAATGCCCCCTTTGAGCAGGCCGCGCTCGCCGAAATAATCTCCGGGGAAGAGCGTTGCTACATTTATACTGCGGTCTTTCAGGCGGCGAGTCAGGCGAATCTGTCCCTTGAAAATGATATAAAACGAATCGGCTGCTGTTCCTTCCGAAAAGATTGTCTGTTCCTCGGTATAAGTGTCTTCTTTCATAATCTCTGCCACTGCAGCGAGGTCTTTGTCGTTCAACCCCCTGAAGAGGTGCGATTGTTTAAGAAAGGCAAGGCGGGCGGAGGTATCGGGCATAGGTTGATTCTAGCATTAAAATCCCGCCCACGAATGACTATCACGAGATTGATTGACGGAAAACATCTTGCAAATTGTGAGCAAAGGCACAAAACTTGTAATCGCTTACAAAAAGTGCTTGACTTCTAATAAAAAGATGATATTATTTATTTTGTAAGCGCTCACATTATAGGTTTTTTGCGTTTTTGTAAACGCTTACAAAGTGGAGACCTAAATGTCCAGCTTGGATACACAGACAGCCAGAAAAGTGACAATTTTTGACGTAGCAGAAGCGTCGGGGGTTTCGTATGGCACGGTTTCCCGCGTTATCAACAATGACCCGCATGTGCGCGCTACCACCCGCGCCCGCGTGATGGATGCCATTCAACGGATGGGGTATGTCATTAACCGCCAGGCGCAGAACCTGGCGCGCGGACAGACCCATGTCATTGGCGTTCTGGTTCCTGAATTGGGCAATGGCTATATCGGTGAAATCATACGCGGTATTGATGGCGAACTCGACCAGGCCGGGTATGATTTAATGCTGTTCACCACCCATCGCCGCGCCGCCAAGGAAGCGAATTATGTCGCTTCGCTGGTGCAGGGCGTCGTCGAAGGTTTGTTGCTTGTCCTGCCGCGCAACCCAGCCGATTACCTGGGCGTCTTAAGCGCGCGTAAATTCCCGCATGTCTTAATTGACCACCAGGGCGTGGATACCCACAGCCCGGCGGTGGGCGCGACCAACTGGCAGGGCGGGTTTGTTGCCACAGAATACCTCATTAGCCTGGGACACCGCCGGATTGGATTCATCACCGGTTCGATGGACCTGGGCTGTGCGCAAGACCGCCTGGAAGGTTATAAGGCTGCGTTACGCGCTCACCATCTCCCCGTTCTCCCAGAATTAATTTACGAAGGCGACTTTTTCCAAAACTCAGGCGTGGCAGCCGCTAATGTGCTGCTCGATTTGCCCGAGCCGCCTTCTGCCCTGTTTGCATCCAACGATGTGATGGCAATGGGCGCGATGGATGCCATCCGACATCGCGGATTGCGCGTTCCTGACGATATATCTATTCTGGGATTCGATAATATTCCGCAGTCTGAAATGGTTTTCCCCCCACTGACCACGATTCAACAGCCTTTGGAGCAAATGGGTCGGGTTGCAACCCAGATTTTATTGGATATGCTCAAACAGCCCGTCGAAAAAACCTCGCGCATCGAACTCCCCACCGAATTAATCACGCGAAACTCAACTGCGCCATGTAAAAACAGGGTTGGTTAGCCGGTCAAGCCATCCCAACCCTGTTCTTTTGTGTGGAATCCCCACGGGAAAGGAGAACTCAACACCTTCGAATTATACGACAATCGTACCACTCCCTGTCCACAGCGTTTTGTCATTCGATGTGAAATTCAAAAGGAGAAGAAAATGTCTCGCAAGATTTCGACCTTATTGAGTCTAATCCTGGTTGCGGCCTTTGCGCTGGCAGCCTGCGGCTCACCCACTGCTGCCCCGTCTGCCGACCAGCCTGCTCAACCTGCTGCTACCCAGGCTCCCGCCTCGGGTGGAGATGCTCCGGCTGCAGAGAACAAAGTCACCGTCACCTGGTGGCATATTTCTACTGCTGAAGACCACAAGGTGGTCTGGCAAAAATTGGCCGATGAATACATGGCCGCCCACCCGAATGTGACCATCGAAATTTCTGTTTTGGAAAATGAAGCCTTCAAGACCAAGCTGACCACTGTCATGCAATCTGGCAACCCGCCTGACCTCTTCCAGAGCTGGGGCGGCGGCGTGATGAACGAATACGCCAATGCCGGTCTGCTCAAGGACATCACTGCCGACCTCGATGCCGATGGCGGCGCGTGGCGCAATACCTTCTCGCCCGGCGCATTGGGCGTGTATGCCCTTGATGGCAAGAACTACGGCGTGCCGTGGGATATGGGCATGGTCGGCTTCTGGTATAACAAAGAACTGTTTGCCCAGGCTGGTATCAGCACCCCTCCTGCCACCTGGGATGAGATGCTCGATGCAGTCAAGGCCCTCAAAGCCGCCGGCATCACCCCGATTGCCCTGGGTGAAGGCGATAAATGGCCCGGTCACTTCTGGTTTGGCTATCTCGCCACCCGCATTTGCGGCGCGGAAGGTTTCCAGAAGGCTGCTGCCCGCGCCGGTTCCTTCACCGACCCCTGCTTTGTGGAAGCCGGTAAGAAACTGCTGGAACTCAACGCGCTCGAACCCTTCCAGGAAGGCTACCTCGGCGCCACCTATGGCGACCAGGCGACCGCCGTTGGAAATGGCAAGGCAGCCATGGAACTGATGGGCCAGTGGGCTCCCGCCGTGCAGAAGGATAACAGCGAAGACAAGCAGGGCCTTGGCGACAAGTTGGGCTTCTTCGCCTTCCCGGCTGTTCCGGGCGGCGCTGGCGACGCGAATGATGCCTTCGGCGGCGGCAATGGTTTTGCTGTTGGCAAAAATGCGTCTCCTGAAGCGGTTGATTTCCTCAGGTATCTGACCCGCGCCGAATCGCAGGTTCAGCTGGCTGAAATCAACGTCGCTATCCCGG
>CAYLZI010000047.1:0-16852 GCA_964388215.1 uncultured Anaerolinea sp. | reverse complement strand
ACCTCGCCCAGCGAGCCGCCAAAGACGGTGAAATCCTGTGAAAAGACGTAGACCAATCGTCCCTCGATGGTGCCCCAGCCGGTGACTACGCTGTCAGAAGGGAAACGCTGCTTGTCCAGCCCGAAATCGTGGGTGCGGTGCATGACGAAGGCGTCAATTTCACGGAAAGACCCCTTGTCTAGCAGTAAATCGATGCGTTCGCGGGCGGTCAACTTTCCGCGTTTATGCTGGGCCTCGATGCGTTCCTCGCCGCCGCCCAGCCGCGCCCTGGCCTTGCGTTCGCGCAGGGCCAGGATGCGTGCATTGTCTCGACGCTGCTCCACAACCATATCGCTCATCCTCTCTCCTTTGATGCGTTATTCGATATTCGATACTCGAAATTAGATACTCGAATATCGAATATCGAGTATCCAGGTATCGTCTATTGCGAAAATTCCCTCGACCAAACCATGCCGAACACGAAAATTGCCAGCAGTAACATGGAAGCCGCAACGCTAAAGACCAAATTCGGCGCGGGCGAGGGCTGCATGACCAGCCGGTCGAACCAGTACCAGGCGAGATACAGCCCCGCCACTGTCAGGCCGCCGAAAAAAGCGAAAGGCCTTCCGACCCACAGCGCGTAAGCCAGCCATAGCCCAGAGATGACCCATGCCAGTCCTGATGCCATTATATAAGCAGGCGGCGCGCCAAATTCTCTCAAGATGCCCCAGTTTGCAACCGCGCTATACAGGCGAATTGCGTTCCAGGACGTGATAGATAACACAAACACCGATAAGATAGTTACGCGGAGCGGGCGGTTTGAAAATGGAGGCATAAAACAGGTCGACAAGCAAGACTGGAGGCGGATTACTAAATCAATCACGGCAGCGGGCTGAACTTCAACATCTCTTTCTGCCCATACTTTGGCGCGCCCGGTACCGGGGTAAATTGCTCTGGCTTGAACTGCTGGTCGTAAGGCGCGCTGTGCGTGATGATGTACTGATTGGCGAAGACGTAATCCAGCCCGATTTCTTCCAGGTAGCGAGATGCCTGCCCCGTTTTTAGCGCCTGAAAATACGGGTAGGAATTAATCAACCCGTCCATATTAACCACCGTGCGGTTGTGGATGAAATATCCCACGCTTCCGCCGCCTGTCATGCCGATAATCGCTCCTTCTTCGCTATAGCCTTCCAGAATGGTCAGCATGTCGAGATAGGGTTGGCCCTCGTAGCGGCTCACATACGGCATTCGCCGAATTATCGTGGCCGAAAAAGTATACGCCAACAGTAGACTGAGCGCGCCTGCGGCCACCCAGGTAGCGAAGTTTGCTTCTTTTCGTTTCGGCAGCGTGTCGAGCAGCCCGCGCAGGCCGAGCGCGCCCGCTAACACAAGCGAGACCATTTGGGTCGTCCAGTACCACTCGTGCGAAGCGGCATAACCCATCGCGCCGTACATAAAACTATGCAGGTACGCGCTCAAGAAGATGGGGATGAATCCGATTTGGAGAATGCGTGGGAGGCTGCCGGAGCGTTTTCGTAGGATAATGAACAGCCACGCGGCGAACAGCACAAGCGCGGCGGCCCAATACCAGGCGAGAGCCGATTCGCCGTCTCCAGACATTCTCTCCGCCCAGGCATACAGCGGCTGCGTCAGCAATCCCCAGCTTTCCGAGTGGAGCGGGTCGAGGGTGTAAATGTCTAGCACAGTTTTTTCCCCGCCGCCATAGGCATTGCCGGGCAGTGTTCCCCACCAGCGTTTGATTTGCCCGCTGACGGGCATCCACGTCCCGAAAATCAGCCGATTCAGGCCCATATATGCCAGCAGCCCAGCCGCGAGGATGCCATAATACGCAAATCCTGCGCGTAGCCATTTTGGCAAATCTATAACTCCTGTTTTTACCTGTTTCAGAAGCGTTACCCCAGCCGAAACCGGCTCCCGGCGTAGCGAAACTGCCCGCAGCCCAAAGCGGGTTGCCAGGGTGAGCAGCGTCATCAGCGGCCAGTAGAGCAGGGGGACGGCGCGCGGCATCTCGGCCAGTTTTAGCGCGCCAAGCAGAAACATGGCTCCGGCAGAGAGAACAGTTACCAGAGTCACTCCGGTCAGGGCGCGGGTTGCAATTTGGCGCGCCGGGAGTGTTTTGGGGTGTTCGTAGAGGCCGATGAAGTAGAAAATGACGGCTTGTAGAACAAATGTTACCGCGCCCATCAAGACGGCTGAATCAGAAAACTCCAGCATATAGTATTTTAGCCCGGCGCGCTGGATGTACGCGCCCACCACTGTTCCAAATACCAGAAGCAAATCAAGCGGAACCAGGTAGCGAATGGCCGAGCGGCGAAAGACCATCCAAACACCTGCAACCAGCACGAGGTAGATACCGTCCAGGCGGCTGAAGAGGACGAACAGCGCGGCCAGCGCCAGCGTGGCAAAATCTCTACTGGTAAGCGTCTCTTTTTCATCCATTATTTGCATCAGGCGCAGCAGCAAGAGCACCGAGAGCGCCACCAGCCCGGTTTCTAATCCCAATTGGGTGATGATGCCGTGAACGGTCATATCTAATGCCCAATAGGCGGCGGCCAGCATGGCAATCGGTTCGCCCATCGGTTTTTTGAGCAAGCGAAACAAGAGAATCGCTGCGATAACGCTGAACGCTGCCATGACAAGCACCAAGACTCGCAGCGGAAGGATGATGTCGAAGCGTGCCAGCGCGAAAATCGGCACGGAGACCAGCGTCCACAGTGGGTGGTAGCCGTTGGTCAGGTTGATGCCGTCGAAGGTTGAGCCGCGTCCCTCGCTGATATTTTGCGCCACTTTGAAGTAATAATAAGCGTCATCGCGCAAGAACCAGCGTGTAGAGAAGTTGTGTTGCGCAGAAAGAGCCGCGTAGAGATGGATGCCCATCACGAGTATGATGAGCGTCAGTTCAAACCAGCGAAAACGTTTCAGGAAAGTCAAATTTACCTCGTTTGGAGTCCACCGGCTTGCCGGGGCTTATGTTATATGTCGAGCGTTATTTTACCTAATTGCGCGCCTTTTTCCAGGCGTTTTTGCGCCAGGTGGGCGTCTTTGAGCGGGAAGGCCTGGTCGAGCGCCACCGGTAGTTTTCCTGCGGCGACGAGTGTCATCACGTCCGAAAAATCTTTTAACGTGCCCATCGTAGCGCCGAGGATGCTCAATTGCTTGCCGAAGATGAAGCGGTTGTCAATTTCAAATTTGGGGCCGCCGGTGTTGCCCACTGTTAAGATTCTGCCGCCTTTGCGCGCGGCGCGGAAGGAGAGCGGGTAGGTTGTTCCAACGTTATCTACAATCACGTCGGCGCCTTGTTTGGCGGTTGCCGCGAAGACGGCTTTGTGCCATTCGGGTTCTTTTGAGCGGTCAATCAGAATATCGGCGCCGAGCGATTCGGCCAGCCGCAGTTTTTTCTCGTCCGAGCCGACCACAATGACTCGCGCGCCGCTGTATTTGGCGATTGTGATGGATGCGGTGTTGACCCCGCCCGACGCGCCGACGATGAGAACGGTTTCTGCGCTTTGCAGTTTTCCGCGTGAGATGAGGGAGTGCCAGGCGGTCAGGTATACCAACCCAGCCGCGGCGGCGGTGTGAAGGTCGAACCCGGCTGGTAAACGGAACAACTGCCGGGGTGGGAGGCAGATGGCTTCGCAGTAAGTCCCGCGCATAGTCTCGCCGAGCAGGTTCCAGCGGGCGCACAGGTTGTCTTGCCCGGCGCGGCATGGTTCGCAGTCGCCGCACCCTAAATTGGCGTTTATCGCCACTTGTTCCCCCACATTCCACCCGCTGACGTTTTCGCCCAATGCGGCAATCTCGCCTGCCCCGTCTGCGCCGGGGATGTGGGGATATTCCAGCCGGATGCCCGGCCAGCCGTTGCGCACCCACAGGTCGAGCCGGTTGAGCGCGGCGGCGCGCAGGCGCACCAGCACTTCGCCAGGTTTTGGCTCTGGGGTTGGGAAATCGGCGTATTCTAGCACGTCTGGCGCGCCGTGTTGGTGAAAGAGGATGGCTTTCATTTGAAGGTTATCTCTCGCACATGCACATTGGCAGTTTGGCCCTGGTTATTATCTCGGATGAAGATGATAATGCGGTTATATTCTGCGGGGCCATTGACCAATGGAATGTTGATGGTTGGGTCTGTTGGCAGGTTTACGAAATTTTGACGATATTCTATGGGGGTTTCTGAACCAGGCGCGTAAACTTGCGCGGTTACGTCGAAGTTCGACATTGAGCCGGTTACTAACTCTAATTGCGAAGCGGTGATGGGCTTCTCGAAGAAAAATTCAAACATAATAGGGTTGGCTTGTTCGCCTTTAACCAGCGTTCCGGGGTTGCCATCCAGAATGTGGCGCAGTGAGTCGCTGCCCAGGCGCGAGTGGATGATGCGAACTGTTTGGCCTTGCCATTCGAGCGTACTTTCCACTGGTTTGCTGCGTTCTTCCATTTCGGCGGCCAGCACTTCTTCGAGATTGTCTGCAAACTGGATGTTGATGACGTAGAACCCAGGGCGGCCATTGGGGTAAGGGATGACCGAGCGGGTGGTAATTTGTTTGAACTTTGGGTCGGTGGTGATTTTTTCAAATTCTTCGGCTGTCACCACAAAATAGGTTTTATCGGTGGGCGGGGGTTTCCTATCTAGAATGTTATAGACCTGGCCGACTGTCAGGCGTGGGCGCAGTTCGTTTGGCACAAAAAATAGCATAAATTGTTCGGCGCCATTTGCCCACGAAGGGGTGACGACAAAATAGGCATTGGGGTCGCTTTTTAAGACGGGGACGACTGTTTCTTGGTAAACCTGCTTTGCGCCATATTGCATCCCATACAGCCCATAATCGGTGTACCAGGTTGGGCCATTGCGCAGCGCATCGGTCAACATAGCGAGGTTGGCCGCGCCGAGCAGGGCAAACGCGGTCAGCGCGAGCAGGCTGGGCGAGGCCAGCCTGGAAGCCAGCCCCCAGTTGCGCTTTGTCAGCCAGGTTTCGATGAACTCCAGCGTGAAATTAAGCCCCAGGGCGGCCAGCATCGTAGATGGGATGATAAATACCAGAACGCGGGTAATGCCAATTTCGGCCAGCGCTGCGCCCGCTGGGGCGGCCAGGGCCGAAAACAGTAAAACCCGATGCGCCGGTGAGCGGAAGCGAACGAGCGCAAGCCCAACGCCAATCACCAGGAAGGGGAACATCCAGAGTGAAAGGTTGCCGTATCCCAGCATTTGGTGGCGGGCCAGGTCGCGGCTAAAGGCAGAAAACCAATACTGTGGGCTGAGGCCGCGCAGGTATTGCTCAAAGAATAGGGCGAGTTTTTCAGGCAGGGTATAGGGCTGAATCCAGTAAGAGCCTAACTGGCGCAGGTGGTCGAGGGGCGAGTATTCATTCGTCAGGCGGAATCTCACATACGGAATGGCAAGCACGGCCACCAGCCCCAGCGCTTTCAGCAGGGTAACGCGCTGCTTCCAATGGTATTGCAGGTCGCTAAAAAACAGCAAAACCCCGGTCGTCGCCAGCACCAATTGACCTGGGCTGTATGAATAAAAAGCCAGCCCGGCCATCAGCGCGGCCCAGTAAACGTTATTTGGGTTGCGCAGCCGATACTCCAGGTAAAAATACAAAAAACCGGCGTAAAACGAAACAAACAGCGCCGTTTCAAAGGCAGTGCGTGAATGAAGAAACCAGGCCGGGGCCAGAGAAAGCAGCAGCGTTGCCAGCCACCAATGTCTGGCTCCAAACGCGTTGCGCAAAATTAACCCCACCGCAAAAGCCGCCAGCAAAGTGACGATGACCGAAGTGGCCCGCGTAATGAAGATGGAATTTTCAAAAAACAAAAGCGGCAAAACTTGCAAATAAACACTGACGCTCAAATTGTAATAAGAGCCGTTTTGAAAATAAGTTGGCAGCAGTTCCCCGGTAGGGCCGCGCAAGCCGCGCTCTAACAGCCCGGCAGCCGAAACGGTTTGCACGGCCTCATCGCCAAAAAAGTAGATTGGGTAATCGGTCAGGCCAATTAATCGCGTGGCAAGGTAAAGCAAGATTGCCAGGCCAAACAGCCAGCCAGCCAGCCCTTGAGGCGATAACGATGTGGCCTGCATAAACGCGGTATGTAGCCAGCCGAGCGACCTTTCAGGCCAGGCAGGCGAGGCAAAGGGCGGCAGAGTTGCCCAGCGTGGGGCAGGAGTCTGTTGAATTACTGTGCCGCCCTGTTTGTTGGCGACGATGGTGATGTGGATAACCGTATCGGCGGGGACTTCGGCGTTAATGTTGATGCGAACCAGGTTCTCACCCTGGTGCTTTTGTTCCGTTTCGCGAATAGTCACCTGGCTGATAATCTTTTCCGCATCCTGGCGGCTGCCAGCGGATTCTGTTTCAGAAGCCGCAACTGCGGCTGGAATAGAATCCGCTGGCGCGCTGTCATTCACCGATTCTGTTCCAGCCGCCGACTCTGCGCCCGGAACGGGCCGCTTGAACCAATCTCGCCAGTGAGAAATTGGCAGGTTCAAGCGCGGCCATGTCAGCGGCGGCAGCTGAATAGTTCGCACTGAAAACGCTTTTCCATCGCTGAATCTGCGTCTGTAGCGCAGAAAGAGAAAATCTAACCCCAGCAGCAGGCCGATAGTGACGATAATTTGAATGAGACTCTCAATGGTCATGGCTGGAAACCCTGCAGCTGCTCTTTAGAGACTTGGTAGGTAAAGAAAAGCACTTCCTGAGGCTGAAAGCGGCGCGGTTCGGTCATCCATTGACCGCCGGGCAGCCATTCGGAAATTTTCAGCAAATCTGCTTCGCGCATGGGAATTGCGAGGAACAGGGCATCTTTATCGTTGGGCAGGGCAGCCAGGGCTTCTCGCGTGACATTGTTAAAGTCATATTTCTCTACCCTGGGCGCAAAATAACCAAAACTGCCGAAAGATGTGAAAGTCATTGGCTCTCCCAGCAGGTAAAAACGCCCGCTTTCTTCCAGCGGCGCAATATAGCGGCGAGATTCATAAGTAATTTCATTGTTCAGGTCGGCAAAAAAATGCCTGTTGCGATATTCATCAAAATAAAAACGCACGTCGGTTAACCCATTAAGAAGCAAGATGCCAAGTAACAGCAGGGGTGCAAGCCGCTTTGCCAGCGGATTTAGCACTCTTAACGCCTGGAAGATAGCCGTCAGGCTGACCGAAACGATGATGACAGCCGCCATGCTGCTGCCAAGCATCCGCTGATGACTGGGCGCTCCGCCGGTGAGCGCCGAGCCAAGCAAAACAGGCGCCCAAAACCAGGCCAGCAGCGGCAGCGAATACATCCCTGGCAGCCTGCGCAACAGCAGCGCCAGCCCAAACATGAATAGCATGGCGGCGGCAGGCGTAAAATAGGGGCGCGGCGTGCCAAAAAAGTGAAAAGCCCCTCCTGTGGAAACAAAAACCAACGCAGACTTGAATACCTGTTGCCCAATCACCGGCGCGACATCGGCCAGGTCGGTCAGCGCGCGGTTTTCTTGTGGGCCTTCATAAATTACTGCTTCGTTTGCAATTCGAGACATGAAAACTTTAGGGTAGGCCGCAAAATAACCGGCGATGGGCGCGGCGACGATGATTGTCGCGGCGGCGAATATGAACAAGTTGCGCCATTGGGCGCGTAAAAAAACAGGCGCGCGCAGCGCAATCCAGGCCAGCGCAATTATGGCGAGAGCCGGACTCAGCCGCGACCCGGGATAAGTGTAAAAGCACAACCCAGCCACAATCCCCGCGGCGAGGTAGTAGAGCGGCGAACCCTGGCGCGCTCCGCGCATGACGAGCCATAGCAACAGCGTGGAGGAAAGAGAGTCTATAATATTATCGAACCCCAGGCGGCTAAAGTGAAGGTGCGGCACAAAAGCAGCGGCCAGGATGGCGGCGACCCAGGCGGTTTGCTTCCCGAAAGCATCCCTGCTGAAAAGATAAGCGAATAAAACTGCCAACGCGCCGGTTAACGCGCTGACCAGCCGCACTGCTACCGCTGTATTCCCAAGCAAGCCCACCGAAAGGGCCGTTGGCACGAAGGCCAGGGTTGGCTGATAGGCCCAGCGCGCCGTAAAAAATGTCGCGCAGCTGCCTTCCAGAATGCAGAGTCCCGTTCCGCCCATTTCGCCTTCGTCATTTGTGAAAGCGTAAGGATGAGATTCCAAGTCAATGACGCGCAAGAGCAATGCCCCACACAGCAGGATGGCAATTACAAGCAGTTCGCGCCGATTTTTGCTGAACCATTCTTGAAGCGTTGATTTATTTGGCAGCCTGAACCCGGAATCAACAAAAACGCTGTACGAAAACAGACCAATGCTTGCCAGCCACAGGATGACTTCGACCGTGTTCTCATAGCCTGGAGCGTTGGCGTGACGGTTGCGAATAAATCCCAGCGTTGCCAGCCCCAGGCTGGTGAACCAGAACCCGAAGCGCGGCGCGGGGCGTTGGCGTGGAGTGAGAGAAATTGCATTTTCTGGCTGTTGGGGGAGCAGGCGGCTTATTGCCAGCGCGAACAATGTTCCAGCCAGGGCGTAAAGCGCCAGCCCGGCCAGGGGTGAACCGTTGTTGCTCAGCGTGTTTAGCCAGGTGGTGAAATCCCAATAATTGGGCTGCTCAACCGCCGAGACAATCAGGATGGCCTGGGCAATGATGCCAAGCAGCAGGCTTAACCCAAGCATTGACAAGCCAGGCTGTTTTTCTGCCGGAACAGAAACGTTCTCGTTTAGCAGGGTCTGAATTCGTTTTAGGAAAGTCATAGCGCGTTATTTGAATACAATATCCCAGATGTGGACAATCCCATAAGAATTTTGGGAAAGGTCTTCGACAGAAATGAAGACACGCTGGGCGAGAACCGGGGCCGCTAACTGGAAGGTGTTGCCCTGAATGCCGTTTTCGGTGAATTCCACGCTGGCGATAATGGAAGATTGTTCGGCTGCTGGAAGGACTTCCACATTCAGCCGTATCGGGCTGGAGCCGTGAATGATGAAGATGCCGCCGACCTGGTGCGGTTCTTCAAAAGTGACGTCGAATGTAACCGGGTTGCTAATTAACGACTTGTAGAGCGTGTTTGGGTTGCCATCGAAAACGTTATGAATGTCGCCATCGCCCACTTTGGAATGTGAAACCTGGGCTGGCGCGCCACCTATGGTTAAAGCGGCCAGGTCGGGCTTTTTTCGCTCCGCTTCTTCTTGCGCGAAGATTTGCGCGCTATTTTCAGAGTAGTTGATGCGCGCCAGGTAAAACCCCGGCTCGCCATCGGGATATGGGATGATGCGGATGATTTCGTTGACCGCAAATTTGGTATTCTCTGTGACAAATTCATACTCTTTCGCTGTGACCACGAAGATGGTTTCTGGCGAAATGTTATTCTGTTGACGGTCGTAATCGTAAACGGAGGCGTAAGTGAGTTTTATTGGGTTGTTTCGCAGGATAAATTCTTGCGCGAGGTTGGGGAACATCATCCAGTTTGGCGTTACAACGAATTGAGATTGTGGCGATTTTTCGGATTCTTCCCTTATGGCCTCGAACACCCACTTTGCCCCAAATTGCAAACCGCTTTCTTTATAATCATTAAACGCTGAAGCAGAGCCAGATAACGCAGCGTTGAGCAAACCGAGATTGGATGCAGCCAGCACAATGAGCAGGAATCCGTTATAGAAGGGTGCTACCGGCAGGTCTGGCAGTTTCTTTTGCAGCCAGGCGCGCATCTCTTCCAACCCAAGCATGGTCAGCAGGGTGACGGGGATGACAAAAACCAGGTGGCGCGGCAGGCTGCTGGGTGAAAGGATGAGGGAAGAAGAAACCGGCGTTATAAAAAACGCAATCAGCAACGCTCGATGCGCAGGCTGCCAGATGTTTTTGAGGGCAAGCCACAATCCCCAGGCCAGCGGCAGAGCGATGAGAACTGGCAACATGCCATAGCCTTTCATCAGGTAAAGCGGGCCATTGAAACTGGTTCCCGCGCCTGTTTCAACGCGAAACCAATAAAATGGGCTGAGAAAGAAAAAATATTGTCTGAAAAAATAATTGATTTTTTCGCCCAGGCTGATATCAAATGTGGCATACGATACCAGGGTGGTCAAATAATGCCACGATTCGCCCGGATGCGTCACCTGGAAGCGAATGTATGGCAGGAGTGCCAGCCCAATCAGTGGGGCTGCCCAGGCAAAAGTTTTGCGTTCTTGCCAGTGGTATCTTAAATCTGCAAGGCCGAAAAATAAGCCAGTCAGGGCAACGGTAATCTGGGCAGGAGCGTATGAATAAAAACAAAGCGCAAAAAACAAAATGGACAGATACAGGTACGCCGGTTTATTGAAGCGATACAGCAAGTAAAAGTAAAAACCGGCAGCGTAAAAGGCCACCATGGTTACGGTTTCGTAGGTTGTTCGGGAGAGTTGAAACCAGGCCGGGAGCATGGATAACAGCAATATGGAAGCCCACCATAACCGAATTTTGAAAATCTGTTTCAAGGTGAGCGCCGCGCATAGTGCCGCAATTAATCCAATAAAAACCGAATAGCCACGCGAGATGGCGATAGACCATCCGAACAGCAGGTTGGGGATGACTTGCAGGTACACCGTCGTCCCCAGGCTGTATTTGTCAATGTTCTGAAAGTAGGTTGGCAGGAATTCCCCGCTTGTATTGCGGAATCCGTTTCTGATGAACGAATCGGCCTGCAAGGTTGAGATGGACTCGTCGGCGGTAAAGTGAGCCGGGTATTCGGTGAGGCCGATGAACCGCACCAGCAAATAGAACAAGATAATAAGGCTCGCGCCCAGAGTTGTTCGCGTCTGCGAATCTTTGCCGAAGCGTGTGAAAATCCTTGTCAGTTGTTTTTGCCAGGGTTTGTTTGCAAGTGGTAATGCAGCAAGTGGAGCAGGGCGGGCGCCTATCATAGAGTCTGGCTTTGGTGCTGTATGGTAAGTTTCGATAACCGGTTTTTCACCGGGAGCGTGTACGGCAACATCCACCCGCACCTCTAAATCTGATGGGTTGTCCACTTGGATATGAACACTGGAGGGTGGTCGGTTCTTTGGCATAGATGAACGCTTGGGCAGGTACTCTGAGTGAATGATAGCGCAGGCCAGTATAAGCGCATGAGATTATAGCATTACTCACTTTCCTTTTCGGTGAGTATAATTAGGCCCGAACACTGTGCCAGGGAGATTTCTATACCATGTCAACCAGCAATACAGGCAAGGCGGCTGCTCAAAACACAACTCAGGGTTTTATCATTTGGGGCCGAAGGGTTTTGTCGGGGCTTGTTTTTTGGCTTACCCTGGCACTCGCCTGCCTGCCCCCGGCGCTGGTTGTCATGAATCGCTGGTTTTTCTTATTCAATGATGACGTTGCGCGAGAAACCTGGTGCCGCGTTGACTTCTTTTGCAAACTGTTCTGGCCTTCTTATTTTTTATACATCCTGATAGCGACCTTGCTCTTACTGGTTCTGCTGTTCTTCCAGCGCCGTTTGGCAGTGGCCATTCACGAACAACCCCTCGCGCCAATCGCTTTCGGCAAGATTTCCCTCTTGCAGTCGCGGATTGGTTTGTTGTTATTTATCGCCGCTGGGATTGGGATGGCGCTGGTGATATTCCGCAGCCTGACCGGTGAGCGGCTTCCAGGTTGGGATTTGGTGCTAACCTGGCTTTTGTTTATGGTTGCTGCGGCGCTGCGGTCGGTTCCCTTGCAGGCGATAACTTCTGCTTGGCGGGAGCAGGGGGCAGTGGGGCTTGCCCTGGCCTGGGCGCATTTATCTCTGGTTGGTGTTCTCGCCAGTTATTACGCGGCATCCAACCTGTTCTACTTTGCTGTTTTGGGTCTGCTATTTTCGCTTGTGAATTTATGGCATTTTCGCGCCCGCATTCCGCGCATATTTTGGGTGATGTCGCTGGCGCTGCTTGCTTACACTTACAATATCAACGCCTGGTGGACAGCGGTCATTGGCGACGATTTGAACTTCCATGAACTTGCCTGGCGCATGGCCGAGCAGGTCACTTTTTCTGAATTGGGGCAATTGTTGTTCAATGCGGGTGGCGCTCACGGGTCGCATACCTTCTTATCTTCCTTTCTGCAGGCCATCTCCATGAAGTTTTTTGGTCATGGCAGCTTTGGCTGGCGCTTTAGCAACCTTTATTTGCTCTCTTGGGGCATTCTTTTTTATTACTTCTTTCTCAAATCTTTCATCGAGGAACGCATTGCCATCCTGGCGGTGTTTTTCCTGGCATTTTCCCTCTACATCATCTCTTTCGGGAAAATAGGCTACAACAATCTCCAAGCGCTGTTTGCTCTGCTGTTTGTCTTTGCGGCCACTGCCTGGGCTTTGCGCTCAAAATCTGAGTTATCGTTTGCCGTTCTGGGCAGTGGATTGGCTTTATGCCTCTATGTTTATCCGGCGGCTTTATATATTCTCCCGCTGCCGCTTTTGCTGCTGGCAATGCATGAATTCCCCCTCTCCTGGCCGGTGATTAAGCGCTGGCTGCTGATGTTGGCCGTTCCCGCAGCCCTGAGTTTTCCCTTATTTTTACAGCCCATCTATTGGGACACGAAACAGCAAGGGACGTTTACCAACCAGCCCGCGCTGATGGAGTTGCCGAACCTCATCAGACATTTTGCTTCTAACCTGCTGTATTCGTTTTACTCTTTTGTCTACGTTCACGATGGAACGCATTACCTGGTCTATTCTTATCTTGACCCGCTGAGCGCTGTATTCTTGCTTTTGGGATTTATCCTGCTCCTATACCAGGCGCGCCGCCAGCGATTTGCAATTTTTATGCTGTTGGCTTATCTGTTTTTTTTGTTCACCGTGGGAGCATCCCATGACCGGCGGCTTCCGCCTACGACCCGCATGTTTTTATTGCTTCCCTGGTTTGTGCTATTCACAGCCTGGGGTTTGCGCTGGGTTACGCAGCGATTCGAGAAATCTTGGCCCAGGGCAGCCATTCTATTCCAGGCCATCATCTTGCTATGCGTCGCCGCCCTTAATCTTTACCAGGGTAATCGTCAATCTTACGCTCACTTTGCAAGCCGGCATCAAATCGAAACTCTCTTCTTAAGGGTGGCAGAGAATATTTACAAAGCCGACCCCGACCGGCCTAAAAATTACACATTTTTGCTCGACCAGGACTGGTCAGAAGAAGGTTTGCGCATTTACCTGCACCTTTACCCTTACATGGCGCGCGCTCAATACTCCCGCGTTCGATTGGACATCCCAGAAATTCCCACGCACTATTGGCTTAAATTGGCTGAGCGAGATACAGTCGTTATCATTTCTCCCTTTATGAACCCAGACCATTCTGCCTGGCCCGGCCTGCTAGGGAAGCAGTTGGAGCGTTTAGGAAAGGTTCGCTGTGAAGTGCGCTCGCCAGATGGCGCGAACTTTCGATTTTTACTCTACCATAGCCCAGATTTACCGCAGGCATGTCCCACCCCCGACCCAACCCTCGTGAGATAAGCGAACTGCCCCAGGTTTACACAAAACCGGGGCAGTATCATCTTTATTTCCCTTTTATTACTTTAATCCCAGTTCGGCCCGCGAAATAACCAGCCGCTGAATTTCGCTCGTGCCCTCATAAATTTCTGTGATTTTCGCATCGCGGAAATAACGCTCCACCGGCAATTCCTTGCTATACCCCATTCCACCATGAATTTGGACGGCAGCGTGGGCCACATACATGGCTGTTTCAGAAGCAAACAGTTTTGCCATCGCCGCTTCCTGGCCGAAGCGTTCTCCCGTTGTTTTAGAGCGTTCCTTCTTCAGCGCAGCATTATATGTAAGCAGGCGCGCCGCTTCGATGCGCGTTTTCATATCGGCAATTTTGAAGCCGGTTCCCTGGAAAGCCCCAATCGGCTGACCAAAAGCCTCCCGTTGACCGGCATACTCTCGCGCCGCTTCGTAAGCCGCCTCGGCGATTCCTAAAGCCTGGACAGCAATGCCGATTCGCCCGGCATCCAGCACGGTCATAGCGATTTTGAATCCTTCTCCCTCCGCGCCGAGCAGGTTCTCAGCTGGAATCCGGCAGTCATCGAAGATGATTTCGCTGGTTGCCGAAGCGCGGATGCCCAGCTTCGGCTCTTTCTTGCCGCGTGCCAGGCCGGGGGTTTTTGCATCCACTAAAAAGGCCGAAATGCCTTTCTGCTTTTTCTCTGGGTCGGTCATCATAAAAACGACATAATAATCGGCTACCGGGCCGCTCGTGACCCACGATTTGCGGCCGTTCAAGATGTAGAAATCTCCCTCGCGGATGGCGCGGCTTTTCATAGTTGCCGCATCTGAGCCGCTCATTGGCTCGGTCAACGAGTACGCGCCAATTGCCTTGCCCGAAGCAACCGGGGTGATGAATTTTTTCTTTTGCGCCTCCGTGCCGAATTTGAGAATGCCGTAGCAATAGAGTGAATTATTGACCGACATGATGACGCCATGCGCGGCATCGGCTTTGCAGACCTCCTCCAGTGCCAGAACATACGCCAGCGTATCCATACCTGCGCCGCCGTATTGCTCAGGCACTTCGATGCCCATGAAGCCCATCTCACCCATCTTTTTGACGGTCTTGTGCGGGAATTCGCCGCTTTCATCAAACTCGGCGGCCACCGGCGCGATTTCGTTCTTCGCAAAATCGCGCGCTGCATCGCGCAGCATCTTATGTTCATCGCTCAGGGGATAAATCGCCAGGTCGCTCATGCTTCCTCCTTTAGGAATTGAGAGAAACGTTCAATAATTATACCTTTCCCCGGTTCTTCTACGGCAACCCTGTTACAATAATCGTAATGACTTTCTCGGCGTTTCCCGTTGTGTAAACTCTTCTTCAACCTTTTGATTCTGTCTGGAGATGTTTATGACCCCCAACCCGTTTCTTAAAAAATTAGGTTTTTCTGACACCGACCGGCTGGTCATCGTCCACACCGATGATATTGGCATGTGCCAGGCTTCGGTGGCGGCCTACCAGCATTTGTGGGACTTTGGTACGATTTCTTCTGGCGCAGTGATGGTTCCATGCCCCTGGTTCCCGGCAGTGGTAAAAATGTGCCGCGAAAACCCGCAGATGGATATGGGTGTTCACGCTACACTCAATGCCGAATGGACAAACTACCGCTGGGGGCCGGTTTCAACCCGCGACCCCGAATCGGGGCTGCTCGATGCAGAAGGCTACTTTCACCAGTGGCACCCGGCAGTCTATGAAAACGCCAAACCCGAATCCGTTGCGGTGGAGGTCAATGCCCAGGTGGAGCGCGCCCTGAGGGCGGGCATCAATGTCACCCATGTCGATTCGCATATGGGAACCATCCTGCACCCGAACTTTGTCCAATCGTATTTGCAGGCGGCGACTTCGCATCATGTGCCGCCCATGCTGCCGCGAATCGGCGCACAGGGGTTCGACGCGCTGGGCGTGAGCGACGAAGCACTCGCGTTTTACGCGCCCATCCTGGCGCAGCTCGAATCTGAGGGCTTGCCCCTGCTCGACGGCTTGTATGGGATGCCGCTCAGCGGCGAAGGCGACCATATCGAAATTGCCAAAAAATTGCTCGGCGAGGCCCCGGTTGGCATTACGCATTTCATTTTACACCCCTCGATAGATACGCCCGAATTGCGCGCCATTGCGCCCGATTGGCAGGGCCGCGTGGCAAATTACAACGCCTTTGGCAGCCAGGAACTCAAAGAATTCATCAAAAACTCTGGCATTCAACTGATTGGCTATCGCGCTCTGCGAGAAGCGATGAAAAACTGACGATGGCGCGCGGAGTCCGAAATCTCCCGACTTCGGTCAAAAATCGGGAGGTTTCAGACTCCGGAAGGCCGCTTTTATCCCTTTGCTTTGGATGATTGAACCATGCCCCAATACTTTCTGGGTGTTGATGCGGGCGGCACGAAAACCCACGCCCTGATAATTAATGAAAATGGCCAGGCGATTGGCTTTGGGCGCGGCGGGCGCGGCAATTGGGAGGGGATTGGGCTGGAGGGCCTGAACAAAGCCCTGAAAACGGCCATTTCACAGGCGCTCCAGGCGGCCCGGATACAGGTCTCCCAAATCTCAGGCGCGGGGATGGGATTGGCCGGGTATGATTGGCCCAGCCAGCGCGAGATGATTCTGGGCGCGATTCAGCCAATCGGCCTGAATTGTCTGCTCGAAATAGTCAACGATGCCACCCTGGGCATTTTCGCGGGGACTTCAGCCGGTTGGGGCGTTTCGGTGGTGGCAGGCACCGGCTGCAACTGCCGGGGGCGCGGAAAAGACCTGAAATACGAGGGGCGGGTGGTTGGCGGCGGCAGTCGCTGGTCGGGAGAATATGCGGGCGGCGGTGATATTATCGCCCGCGCCATGCGGGCTGTGACTTTTGAATGGAACAAGCGCGGCCCGGTCACTGCCCTTAGCCCGGCTTTCCTCGAAATGACCGGCGCAAAAAACCTGGATGAATTGATAGAAGGCGTTTATGTGGGGCGTTTCAGATTCGAAGCGGAGTATGTGTTCAAGGTTTTTGAAGTGGCCGCGCAGGGCGACCCCGCAGCGTTGGGGGTTATCCGGTGGGCCGGGCGCGAATTGGGAGAGTTGGCCTGCGGCGTTATCCGTCAACTGGGGCTGGAAAAAGAACCAGTGGAGGTGGTTCTCATCGGCAGCCTGTATAACGGCCATCCGTTGATGATAGAGTCGCTGCAAGAAACGGTGCGCGGTGTCGCCCCGGCGGCGCAGTTCATTCGCTTTGAGCATCCCCCGGTCATCGGCGCGGCCCTATTGGGGCTCGAACAAGTCATCGGCGCGGAAGCATACCGGCGGCGCGATAAAGTCATCGAAACGACGAGCGAAATCATAGGGCTGTGACTTGTTCGGCTGATAGGTTGCGCAAAGTCGTCTGTGGGTATGATATGATGTGGACAATGAACCCATTCCTGGAGAAACA